>JBBQNC010000028.1:0-22777 GCA_038329555.1 Thermoanaerobaculia bacterium | reverse complement strand
GGTCACGCAGACTGTTCGACTCGACCCTCCCGTCGCCGTACATGAAGGTGACGTGATTGCGATCACGAACCTTACGAACTGCGGCGGACCGACCTACATCCAAAATCTGCCGTCGCCATTGCCTCCCTGGGGGACCACCTCCTTGACGGTGCCCGGTGACGCGAATGGCGACATCTATCTCCCGCCGTATGGTCCACCTCTTGATCCACCGGTGTTCCTCGCCGCGTTCGGCACCACCTCGGTTCTTCCGCTCCTCAGCGGGCGATTCCAAGTCACCCTGCTCGCGACCGATCCTCGAACTGGCGCAGCCGCGATTGGAACGCCGAACCAGCTCGGAGACCGAGCCGGCTACTTCAGCCTGCCAGACTTCACCGGGGATCCTCAATTTCCCGAGGTCATCGTCAAGATGGCGGATGCCACGGGAGTGCAAACTCTGGGCGGGACCTTTTGGTTCTTCCACGCACCGCTGACCGACGTGCTGTACACGCTTACGGTCAGGGATCTATCCACCGGAGCCGTGAAGACATACTCGAACGGCTCCGCGAGCCCCGGCCAACTCTGCGGCGGCGTGGACACGACGGCGTTCCCTGGACCGTGACATCGGCCGACAAAAGGTTTTGAAGCCGAAGGAGGCTGATATGTCGAGACGTCGGCCGTCGATACGAGTCGGGCTTCTTCTCGCCGTGATCTGGTTCAGCGCACACGGTTCCCGGGCGCAGTCGCCAATCTTCGTGGGAGCCGCCGGCTTCAACGGCGGACCGGTCCCTGTGGCCGGCGTCGAAACCTTCCTTCAGACGGGTTATGCGGCCGTCTACGACGGTAGCGTCAACTTCGCGGAGTTTCTCTGGTCGCAATCACCCTGTCCGGCGGCGGTAAAGATCAAGTTTTTCCATCCTATGGCTCCCGGCGGGCCGTTCATCTATCTGGATCAGCGGGGTTCATTCGACGTGACGAGGATGCGGCAGACCGTTCGGCTCGATCCGCCGGTCCCCATCCACGTCGGCGACATCATCGCGATTACGAACGTGACGTCCTGCGGCGGCCCCATGATCGCCTTGAAGATTGATCTCAGCCCGCTTCCGCCGCCTCCTCCGTACTACGCGGTTCCGGGCGATATCACGTCGAACATCGTTCCCGCGACGCCGGTTCCCACCTCGGGACCGGCGGTGTACGTGTTCGCGCGCGATCAAAGCCTGCTCCTCCTGAACGGGAGATTCCGAGTGTCTTTGGTGGCGACGAACCCGCGTTCGGGTGTGACCGCTCAGGGCTACGCGAACCAAGTCGAAGACGCAGCGGGGTACTTCAGCCTCCCAGAGTTCACCCAGAGCGGCATTCCGGAGGTCGTCGTGAAAATGGTGGACGCCACGGCTTCACCGGCGCTGGGAGCAGATTTTTGGTTCTTTCACGCTCCGCTTACGGACACTCAGTACACCCTCACGGTAGTGGACCAGACGAAGGGCACGGTCCGGACCTACTCGAATACGCCGGGAGGACCCGGACAGCTGTGTGGTGGGGCCGATACGAGTGCCTTTCCGGGTCCCTGAACTGGTGAATCGCCTTCGTCGCGGAGACGGAGGGAATGAAGAGCCAGGCGGGATCGGACCGCCCGGCTGAAGGCGTTGACTCAGCGAGGGGAGTCCGGGCCCTCTCGAAGGCTCGCGACGATCAGCTCGGAGAGGCCAACCCCGATGATGCCGCCCGCGAGATCCAAGTTCCCTTCCTCGAGGGCGGTCGTGAAATCGATCACCCAGTGACCGGCCTTGCAATCCGCGCACGGGGCGGCGAGATCTTCCGAGGAGTCCGGGTGTCGCATCTTCGAACGGTCCACGAAGAGAACGGCTCCGTTGCCCTCGGTGCTCGTGCAGAAGCCGATTTCCAGGTCGCGACGGCGAAAACCGGTCAGGACGATGTTGTGGCTCTCGTCGAGCTCGCCCGCGGGCACGGCGAGGATGCGGGAGGTCTTGGAAGCCGATGTGAGTGCTTTCGCCATGATGCTCTCCTTCTGCCCGGCGGGGGCCGAGCGTTGAAAAGTTGCGAGGTGAGAGGCGCTGGCCCGCCCCGTTGCCGTCTTTTGTGCCGTCTCGTACCGCGCAAGGCGACACGAAACGGACACAAACGACACTTCGAGCGGGCGGAAAAAGACGCGGAAAGCCGCGTCAGGATTGGGTTTTCGAGGATTCGCCGAATTGGGCAGGCAGGATTTTGAGTCCCCTGTGTCTGCCATTCCACCACTCCGGCGTGTTTCGAATCTTACCCGCAGGGAAACCCGCGGCGGAAGCCGCCCACCCGGCCACTCGGCCGGGACGCGGCCGCCATCGCTCGACCCGTCCGTCGCGGCCGGGCTTTTCGGCCAGCTGGCCCTTCGTCCAGTTTTCCGGCGTCGCGGACCGGCAACGGTAAAGTCCGTGAGATCAGGACCTTCGGCGGCAACACGCCCGGAACGCGTTCCGAAACGCCCGTAAGCCTTGAGTTTTTCGAGGTTTGGCCCTATAATCGGCGGTTCTGCCAGCTTCGGTCTTTACTTAACAGGAGGACCCCGTGAGTTTCAGAGTGGGAGAGAAGGTCGTTTACCCCAACCATGGCGTCTCCGTCGTCGAGAAGATCGGCGAGGGGTTCGCGACGGGTCCGGTCTCGCCGCGGAGCTTCTATCACCTCCGTCTCCTGTCCAACAACTCCAAGGTCATGGTCCCGATCGGCAACACGGATCTGATCGGCCTGCGCCGGCTGACCCAGCGCAAGGACATCACCGGTCTCATGAAGCGCCTCGCGGACAGCCGTTTCTCGGCCTCGGGGGACTGGAAGGGCCGGTACAAGCAGAACCTGGACAAGATGAAGAGCGGCAAGCTCCACGACATCGCCGATGTCCTGAAGACGCTCAATTTCATCAGCTCGCGCAAGACCCTCTCTTTCCGGGAAAAGAAGATGTACGAGCGGGCCAAGTACCTGATCGTGTCGGAGATCGCCGTGATCAACGGGCTGGACGAGCAGGAGGTCGAGCGACAGGTCGACCGTGCCCTGACGAAATCGGCCGCCTCCAAGGCGGCCGCGCACTGATTCGGGATTCGGGCGCGACGCGTCCGACAATCGCGCTCCGGCGCGAGGAACTAAAATAGCGCCATGAGGAGACTCGTGGCGCTTTTTCTTTTTGCCGCGACGGCCGTTTCGCTGTCCGCGGACTCCCTCTCCGATGGGATCCGGGCGGACGTCTCGCGCGAGCGCCGCCGCCTGTCGGCGGACGCGAAGAGCCTGGCGGACGCCACGCGCCGGCTCGAGGCGGCCATGAGCCAGGTCGCCGCGGCCGCGCGCTCCGTCTCCGAAGGCGCCGCGCGCTCCGACGTCGCGGCCGACGAGCTGTCGCGCCGGGAAGAGGCGCTCGCGACGAGCGAGCAGGAAGTCCGTTCGCTTCTGGAGCGCCGGCGCCTTCTCGCCGACCGCATCGTCGAGCGGCGGCGATCGATCGCCGCGCTCGACGCGGAGCTGGCGTCGAAGCGGCCCTCCGACGCCCTGACGGGAAGGTGGGCCGTGATCGTCGAGCCGGGCGAGCAGAAGGGGACCTTCCGCATCAGCCTCGACGGCACGCTCGTGACGGGCGAATATTCTCTCGAGGGCGGCTACACGGGCTCGCTGCGCGGCACTCTCGTCAACGACCGGCTGCGCGTCGAGCGCGTCGACTCGAAGCTCGGGTTCTCGACGGTCTACTTCGGCCGCGTGGGCCGGGACGGATCCCTCGCGGGTACGTGGGAGGCGACGACGTTCGGAACCGGCGGGCCCGGGTCGGGCCGCTGGCGCGCGGTGCGCGACGAAGCGCTCGCAGAGGAGTGGCAGCCGTGACCTCGGTGGACGCCGCCCCCCCGGGCCGTTCCCGAGCCCCCTGGTCCCGGGCGATCGCGCCCCTCTTCATCGGGGCGCTTCTCGGCTTCATCGGGGGATACTTCGCGGCGGGAGGAGGCCGCCCCGACGCCGCGCCGGAGACCGCTGCGGCAACGGGAGGCGCCGATCGCATCGCATCCCTGAAGACCGAGCTGCAACGCGACCCCGAGAGCCCCCGGCTGTGGGCGGCCCTGGGGAACGCCTACTATGACCGGGACGACTGGAGCCACGCGATCGAGTCTTACGAGAAGGCCCTGCGCAAGGCTCCGAAGGACGCCAACGTGCTGTCGGATCTCGGAGCGGCGTTTCGCAACCGCGGCGAGCTGCGCCGCGCGGTCGCCTCGCTCGAGCGCGCCCGCGCCGCCGACCCGGATCACTGGCAGTCGCTCTTAAACCTCGTCCTGATCCACGCCTTCGACTCGCGGGACGCGGCCATGGCACAGCGGCACTTCGACGAGTTGAAGCGCCGTTATCCGGAGATTCCGAACCTCGACAGGATCCAGGAGCAGATCTCCCGGGTTCGGGCGGGATAGGCGCATGGCCCGCATCGCCCTCTTCCTGGTCGTCCTCTTCCTTTTTCTGCTCGTGCTCCGGGCGCTGCGGCTCTTTTTCGCCGCGCGGTCGGGTCCCCCGGGACAGGGAACGCCGATCGAGGGGGAAATGGTGCGCGATCCCGTCTGTGGCACCTGGGTCGACCGCCGCATCGCGATCGCCGTCCGCCGCGGCGACGAGTGGCTTCCCGTTTGCTCGGAAAAGTGCCGTCGAAAGCTCGAGTCCGCATGAACGACCTCTTCGATCTCGACCGTCCTCGCCGCGCGCCCGAAGAGGCCGGGGCCGACAGCCCGCTCGCCGATCGGATGCGGCCCCGTTCCCTGGACGAGGTCGAGGGACCGGAGGAGGTCGTGGGCTCCAACGGCTTCCTTCGCCGCGCCCTCGCCGAGGACCGGATCCCCTCGCTCATCTTCTGGGGTCCGCCGGGCGTCGGCAAGACCACTCTCGCCCGGCTGATCGCCACACAGACGTCTTCCGCGTTCCTGTCCTACTCGGCGGTCGCCACGGGCGTGAAGGAGATGCGCGAGGTCCTCGAGGGCGCCCGGAAGCGCCGGCAGGCGACGCGGGAGAGGACGATCCTGTTCTTAGACGAAATCCATCGGTTCAACCGCGCGCAGCAGGACGTCTTTCTTCCGTACATCGAGTCGGGCGAGGTGGTGCTGATCGGCGCCACGACGGAGAATCCCTCCTTCGAGCTGAACGGCGCCCTCCTGTCCCGCTGCAAAGTCGTCGTCCTCGACCCGCTCGCGCCCGAAGCCATCGCGCGGATCGTGCGCCGATCGCTGCGCGACATCCCCCGCGGGTTCGGCGCCCGGGACTTCCGCCTCGACGACGAGGCCCTCTCCTTCATCGCCCAGACCTCCGGCGGGGACGCGCGGCGCGCGTTGAACCTTCTCGAAGCCGCGGCGCTCGACGCCGAGGCGGGCAAGACGAAGCGCATCGAGGTGTCCCGCCTCCGCGAGCTCCTGCAGAGGAAGGTCCTGCTCTACGACAAGGCTGGCGAAGAGCACTACAACCTGATCTCGGCTCTGCACAAGTCGATGCGGGAATCCGATCCGGATGCGACGATCTACTGGCTGGTCCGGATGCTCGAGGCGGGGGAGGAGCCGATGTATCTCGCGCGCCGCATCGTGCGGTTCGCCTCCGAGGACGTCGGCCTCGCCGATCCGCGGGCGCTGCGCGTGGCCCTGGACGCCAAGGAGGCGTTCGAGTTTCTCGGCCTTCCGGAGGGCTCCCTCGCGCTCGCGCAGGCCGCCGTCTACTGCGCGCTCGCCCCGAAGTCGAACGCCCTCTACGAGGCGGAGACCGAGGCCAAGACCGACGTCGCCGAGAAGCCCGCCGAGCCCGTGCCCGCCGTCATCCGCAACGCGGTGACTCGGCTCATGAAGGAGGTCGGTTACGGGCGCGGCTACCGTTACGCCCACGCCGAGCCCGAGGGCGTCGGCGGGATCCAGTGCCTGCCCGAGTCCCTGCAGGGGCGCCGCTACTACCGGCCGCGGGCCTCCGGGGAGGAGGCAGAGCTCGCTCGGCGGCTCGAGATGGTCATGAAGATGCGCCAGGAGAAGTGGGCGCGCGAGGAAAAGGACAAGGACCGGGAGAAGAGAAGCCGGCCGAGGAAGGTCGAGCCGCCGAAGGACGACGACGAGTAGTCGGGAGGGCCGCTATCGGTCGGACCGATACTTCATCCTTGAGGGTTGGGTTTTGAGTTTTGATTTCTGGGTCTGTTTTCCGCTCTCAACCGATCAGGCCCGAGAACTCACGACTCATAACTCGTAAATCACAACCCACCTCCCTACGCCTCCTCGCGCTGATAGTTCGGGGCTTCCTTCGTGATGATTACGTCGTGCGCGTGGGACTCCTTGAGCCCCGCCGAGGTGATGCGGATCATCTGCGACCGGGTACGCAAGTCGTCGATGGTCGGGCAGCCGGCGAGCCCCATACCGCTGCGGATGCCTCCCGTGAGCTGGTGGATGAGCGCCTCGACGCTGCCCTTGTAAGGGACCATCCCCTCGATCCCCTCGGGAACGAGCTTCGAGAGCGAGCCGCCGTCTCCGTTCGATCCGCCGTTGCCCCCCGGCGCTCCCGGGTCGGTCTCGACGGATTCCTGGAAGTAGCGGTCGGATGATCCGGCCTTCATCGCGCCGAGCGAGCCCATGCCGCGGTAGGCCTTGAACGTCCGTCCCTGGTAGAGGATCGTCTCCCCGGGCGACTCCTCCGTGCCCGCGAGCAGCGAGCCCACCATCACGATGTGCGCGCCGGCGGCGATCGCCTTCGTCACGTCGCCCGAGAATTTGATGCCGCCGTCCGCGATCAGGGGCACGCGCGTTCCGCGAGTCGCCTTCGCGCATTCGCGGATGGCGTGGATCTGCGGGACTCCCGCTCCGGTGACGACCCGCGTCGTGCAGATCGAGCCCGGCCCGATGCCCACCTTGACCGCGTCGGCGCCGCGGCGGACGAGGTCGAGCGCGCCCGCCTCGGTCGCGACGTTGCCGGCGACGACCGGCGTCGACGGGAAGCGCCGCTTCAAGAGCTTCAGCGCGTCGAGCACGCCCTGGCTGTGCCCGTGGGAAGAATCCAGCACGAGGACGTCCACCTTGGCGCGCACCAGCGCCCGCGCCCGGTCGACGAGGTCGCGCGAGACGCCGACGGCGGCGCCGACCCGCAGCCGGCCGAGGCGGTCCTTCGCGGCGTTCGGGTACTTGATCGCCTTCTGGATGTCCTTGACGGTGATCAGCCCCTTGAGGTTTCCCGCGCGATCGACGACGAGAAGCTTCTCGATCCGGTGCTCGTGAAGGAGCTCCTTCGCCTGCTCCAGGGTCGTACCGACGGGCGTCGTGATCAGGTGGTCCTTCGTCATCCGCGTCGAGATCGGCTGATCGAGGCGCGTCTCGAAGCGCAGGTCGCGGTTCGTCAGGATCCCGACGAGCTTTCCGGCGTCGTCGACGACCGGCACGCCGGAGATCTTGAACCGGGACATGACCTGAAGCGCTTCCCAGATCTTCTGTCCGGGCCGGCAGGTGACGGGATCGACGATCATTCCGGACTCGGAGCGCTTCACCTTGTCGACTTCCGCGGCCTGCCCCTCGATCGTGAGGTTCTTGTGGATGACACCAAGCCCGCCCTGCTGCGCCATCGCGATGGCCAGGCGGGACTCGGTCACGGTGTCCATCGCCGCCGAGATGATCGGGATGTTCAAGGCGATATTCGGCGTGAGCCGCGTCCGCAGGTCGACTTCGCGGGGGTGGACGCGGGAGTGGGCCGGGAGAAGGAGGACGTCGTCGAAGGTGAGGGCGAGGGGAATCTCGCGGTCGGCCGGCCGCGAGCGGGACGGGGAGGGCGGTGTTTTCTTTCGAACGGCCATCAGGCCCCCGCCTCGGCCGCCGGCCGTTTGGCGGGTCCGCCGCCGCCGGCGGGGCCGCCCTCCGCGCCATGGCACTTCTTGTACTTCTTGCCGGAGCCGCAGGGGCAGGGATCGTTGCGTCCAACCTTCGGAGCCTGGCGCTGCACGGTCTCGACCTTCGCGTCTGCCCCGCCCGAGGCCGCCGCGCCGTACGAGTAGTTGACGTTCGGCGCGGAGCGCTTCGGCAACGGGACGGGCTCCCGGCGCTCCTCCGTCATCTCCCCCTCGCCCTCGCGGAGAACCGGCTGGAGGCGGAAGAGGTACTGAACGATCTGATCCTCGATCCGCTCCTTCATGACGGTGAAGAGCTCGAACGACTCCTTCTTGTACTCGACCAGCGGGTCGCGCTGTCCGTAGCCGCGCAGGCCGATGCCTTCCTTCAGGTGGTCGATCGCGAGGAGGTGGTCCTTCCACTGTTGATCGACGACCTGGAGCATCACGAACTTCTCGTGGAGCCTCATCGTCTCGGGACCGAGGAGCGTTTCCTTCGACTCGTACCGCGCGGTGAGCTCCGACAGAAGCGAATCGCGAATCTCCTCCCGGTTGCGGCCTTCGAAGTCGGGGGCGTCGAGGCCGAAGTACTCCTTCAGATCCAGGTCGAAGGCCGGCATGTCCCATTCGTCGGGCCCCTTGTCGGGGTCGAGGTGCCGGCCGAGCGAGGAATCGAGAATCGTCTCCGCGAGCCGTAGAACGTCCCCCTTGCCCTGGTTTCCGCTCAAGATGTCGAGACGGAGCGTGTAGATCTCCTCCCGCTGGCGGTTCATGACGTCGTCGTACTCGAGGAGGTGCTTCCGAGTCTCGAAGTTGCGCCCCTCGACCTGCTTCTGGGCGCGCTCGATCGCTCGGCTGACCATGCCGTGCTCGATCGGCACTCCCTCCTCCATTCCGAGCTTGCGCATGATGTTCTGGAGGCGGTCGGATCCGAAGATTCGCATCAGGTCGTCCTCGAGCGAGAGATAGAAGCGCGAGGCGCCCGGATCGCCCTGCCGGCCGCTCCGTCCCCGCAGCTGGTTGTCGACCCGACGGGACTCGTGCCGCTCCGTCCCGACGATGAAGAGACCTCCGGCGCCGAGCACCTTCTCCCGGTCGTCCGCGGACGACGCGCGCAGGGTGGCGAGGAGCTTCTGGTACTCCTCCTCGGAGCCGAGCTCGTTGCGCTGCTGGTCCGCCATCGCCTCCGGATTGCCGCCGAGGACGATGTCCGTTCCGCGGCCCGCCATGTTGGTCGCGATCGTCACGGACCCCGGGCTGCCGGCCTGGGCGACAATCTCGGCCTCTTTCTCGTGGAACTTCGCGTTCAAGACGACGTGCGGGACCTTCCGGGACTTGAGCAGGTTCGAAAGGCGTTCGGACTTTTCGATCGACACCGTGCCGACCAGGACGGGTTGCCCCTTCTCGCGAAGCTGCACGATCTCGTCCGCAACCGCCTCGTACTTCTCGCGCTCCGACGCGTAGACGACGTCCTGGTGGTCGGCGCGGATCATGGGCTGGTTGGTGGGGATCACCACGACGTCGAGCTTGTAAATCTGGTGGAACTCCGAAGCTTCGGTGTCCGCGGTGCCGGTCATCCCGGCGAGCTTTTCGTAGAGGCGGAAGTAGTTCTGGAGCGTGATCGTCGCGAGCGTCTGATTCTCCCGCTCGATCTTGACGTTCTCCTTGGCCTCGACCGCCTGATGGAGGCCATCCGACCACCGCCGGCCGGGAAGGACGCGGCCGGTGAACTCGTCGACAATCAGGACCTGCCCGTCGCGGAGCATGTAGTCGACGTCGCGCCGGTAGAGCGCGTGCGCGCGGAGCGCCTGCTCGATGCCGTGGAGCATGTCGATGTTGTGGAGCTCGTAGAGGTTTTCGACCTTGATGAGCTTCTCGGCCTTGGCGACGCCCTCTTCGGTCAGGACCGCCGTGCGCGACTTCTCGTCGACCAGGTAGTCGCCGGTCGTGATCTTGTTCCCGTGCTTGTCCTTCTCCTCGCTGCCCTTGACGAGGCTCGGGATGACCCGGTTGCACTTGTAATAGATGTCCGTGTTCTCTTCGGACGGCCCCGAGATGATCAGAGGGGTCCGGGCCTCGTCGATCAGGATCGAGTCGACCTCGTCCACGATCGCGAAGACGTGCCCGCGCTGGACCATCGACTCGAGCTCGAACTTCATGTTGTCGCGCAGATAGTCGAAGCCGAACTCGTTGTTCGTGCCGTAGGTGACGTCGCAGGTGTATGCCGCCTGCCGCTCGTCGTCGAGAAGGCTGTTCTGGATGCAGCCGACAGAGAGCCCCAGGAACTTGTACACGCGGCCCATCCAGTCGGCGTCCCGGCGGGCGAGGTAGTCGTTCACGGTGACGACGTGGACGCCGCGGCCGGTCAAGGCGTTCAGGTAGACGGGCATCGTCGCCACGAGCGTCTTACCCTCGCCCGTCTTCATCTCGGAGATCTTTCCCTGGTGGAGAACCATTCCGCCGATCAACTGCACGTCGAACGGGCGCATGCCCAGGGCGCGCACGGACGCCTCGCGGACCACGGCGAACGCCTCTTCGAGCAGCTCGTCCAAGGCGGCGGCCCGGGCCTGCTTCTGCTCCTTCTCGTCGTCGGAGACGCCCTCCATCGCCGCGGCGATGCGCGCGCGGAACTCGGCGGTCTTTCCCCGCAGGGCCTCGTCGGAGAGGGCCTTGATCGCCGGCTCGAGGGCGTTGATGCGGGCCACCCTCGGCAGGAGCTTCCTGATGTCCCGCTCGTGCTGGGTGCCGAAGACTTTCGAAAGGAGGCGGTCGATCATATTTGGAGCCTAAACATCGTTCCAGGGACGATTATTCTTTCGGCGGCTTCGGCCGGGGCGTTCGCTTCGCGAACGGCGGCCGAGAGAGCGCTTCGCTTGGAACGATAGCAGGAGGCCGCCCCCGCGGCGAATCGTAGGCTTCTGGCCCCCCCCAGCCGACGTTGCGGGCTGTTGGAGATCCCGCTCGCCTAGTGGGCGTCGAGGATGTATTCGAGTGGATTCAGGATCCGGTCGCCTTGGCGGACCTCGTAGTGCAGGTGGGGTCCGGTCGAGCGCCCGGTCGAGCCTACGAGCCCGACCCGCTCGCCCCGCCGGACGCTCTGTCCGTCCTTCACGAGGATCGCGTCGAGGTGCCCGTAGACCGTCCGGTATCCCGTGCCGTGGTCGATCTCGACGACCTGGCCGTAGTCTCCGGCCCAGCCGCTGCGGACGACGACGCCCGCGGCGGTCGCGAGAACGGGCTCCCGGCGGCGCGTCGAGATGTCCAGGCCCGGATGGAATGCGCCCTCGCCCGTGATCGGATCCTTGCGGCTGCCGAAACCGGAGTTCAGGAGGCCGCGAACCGGCGCGACCGTCGGCGTCGAGGAGACGACGGCGGCGCGCCGCACGAACTGGTTCTCGATCGCTCCGAGTCGGGAGCTCAACCAGGCGCTGCGCTCCTCGAACCCGGTGCCCGCAAGCTCCGTGATCATCGGTCCGCCCGCTCCCGTCCGCCCCGAGTCCGACAGGCCCGCGACGATCGCCAGACGGCGGGTCCGGGTCTCAAACAGCGAGAGCTGCTTCGAGAGACCTTCGAGCCGCCCGTGCAGCGCGGCCGTCGTCGACTTCAATCGGACGTTGTCGGCCAGGACCTGGAGGTACTGCCGGTCGCGGCGCGCCGAGGAGAAGAAGGCCCATCCGAACAGCACGGCGGCCGCGAGCACGACCGCCGAGGCGGCGGCCACGAAAGCGAGGAGACGCGTGGAGACCGTGAGCTTTCGGAACCGGGCCTTCGCGTGGGGCACGAAGATGATCGTGTTGTACTTCATAGCCATACTCCTCGCGGCCGGTCGGAAGGCAAGCCTGCGGCGATTACCCGATGGGAAACCGTCGATTGGGTTGTCCTGATTGTCTGGGATGGTAAGTGTCGGAATGCCCGGTGTCAAGGCGTTCGGATGCGTCGTCCGCGGCCCGGATCCGATACGCCAGCGATTCCGCAAGGTGCTCTGAACGAACCACTTCGCTCGCCTCGAGATCGGCGATGGTCCGGGCGACGCGAAGCGCGCGGTGCGCCGCCCGCACGGAGAGCCCCATGCGATCGACGGCTCGCGCGAGGAGCGTCCGCGCGGAGGACGGCAGCTTCACGAGGCGCTCGAACTCCGACGCCGGAAGGTCCGCGTTGCGAAACGCCGGCCACTCCGGGAAGCGCGCGGCGGCCGTCCGGCGCGCGGCGAGAACGCGGAGGGCCACGTCGGCGGACGACTCTCCGTCGGCCTGGCGCTCCAGGTCCGCCCACGGAACGGGGGGTACCGACACGTGGAGGTCCACCCGGTCGAGCAGGGGTCCGGACACGCGCTTTCCGTAGCGCGCTCGTTCCGCGGCGGAGCACCGGCACATGCGCCGGGCGTCTCCGGCGAACCCGCAGGGACAGGGATTCATCGCCGCGACGAGAAGGAAGTCGCACGGAAAGACGCAGGCGCCGCCGACGCGGACGAGCGAGACGCTCTTCTCCTCGAGGGGCTGCCGGATTCCTTCGAGGACGTCGCGGCGGAACTCCGCCAGCTCGTCTAAGAAGAGAACTCCCCGATGCGCGAGCGAGATCTCGCCCGGTCCGGGACGCACGCCTCCGCCGACGAGCCCCGGCGCGGAGATGCCGTGGTGCGGCGCGCGAAAGGGCGGTTCGTCGACCAACCCGGCGCCGGACGGCAGGACTCCGGCGATCGAATGGATCTTCGTGACCTCGATCGCCTCGGGACGCGTCAATCCCGGGAGGATCGTCGGGAGCCGCCGGGCGAGCATCGTCTTTCCGGTGCCGGGAGGTCCGGAGAGCAGGACGTGATGGCCGCCCGCGGCCGCGATCTCGAGGGCCCGCCGCGCGACCGCCTGCCCGCGGATCTCCGAAAAATCCCCCTGCCGCGTCGAGCGGCCGGAGCGCGGCGCCGGGAGCGTCCGGACCCCGCCGGGAGGCGGCTCTCCGAGCAGGTGCGCGACCGCCGCCGCGAGGCTCGAGACCGGCACGACGCGGATCTGCTCGACGGCGGACGCCTCGGCGGCGTTCTCCGCGGGCAGCACGAGCTCTTCGAATCCCGCGTCGCGGGCCGCGAGAGCGATGCAGAGAGCGCCCCGGAGCGGACGCACCTCCCCGTTCAGCCCGAGCTCGCCGACGAATACGCGGCGCGCGGATGTGGCCGCCTCGAGTCCGGCGATCTGCAGGAACGCGATCGCCAGAGGCAGATCGATCGCGGCACCGATCTTTCGAAAGGCCGCCGGCGCGAGGTTGACGGTGATGACGCCCTCGACCGCCGGATACCCGCCGTTATGGAGCGCCGAGCGGACCCGTTCCCGCGCTTCTCGCGCACCCGCGTCGGGAAGGCCGACGATCGTGAAGCGCGGCAAACCGGGGGAGACGTCGACCTCGACGTCTAAGACACGTGCGTCGATGCCAAAGGCGGCGGCGGAGTGGACCCGTGCGAGCATGCAAGCCTCCTCGGGACCGAGGAGACGCCCGGCGGAGGCGCCGGTGAGGACGGAGGCATTTTACCCGAACCGTAGGGGGCCGAGCCGAGCTGTTTCCCGCCTTGTTCTAAGCGAAGCGCGCGAAGCGCTCTCTCGGCCGCCGTTCGCGCGAATGTCGCGGCCGATGTTCAGCGGCTGTTGCCGGGGGGGATCCTCAGCCGGTCCCCCGGCTTGATCCTTCCCGCGGAGCGGAGCCGGTTGGCGTCCATCAGGCGCTCGACCGTCACGCCGTTCTTCAGCGCGATCCTGTAGAGGGTGTCGCCACCCCGGACCCGGTAGCTTCGTGCCGCGACCGCCGTTTCCGCCTTTGACCTCTTGCCGGCGCGAACGGGCTTCGCGCCCTTCGCGCTCCTTACGCTCTTTCTGGCCTGCTTCGAAGCGACGAGGACTTCCTCCGCCCTCGGGATGACGATGACCTGTCCCTTGCGAAGCCTGGCCTTCTGGGGAAGCCCGTTCGCCGCCGCGACGTCCGACAGCCGCATCCGAAAGCGCCTGGCGACCGAGGCGAGGGTCTCGCCGCGGCGCGCGACGTGCCGCCGGAAGACCGGGGGATGGGCCGTGGGTGCCTCGGCGTACGCGACCTGGACGGCCTCGCGCGATCCGGACGGCACCTTCAACAGGTAACCCTCCGGCTGCCGCGGCGTGATTTCCGTGCGCAGCTCGGGGTTCAACTTCTGAAGGTCTTCGAGGGTGACGGACTCGGCGGCGGCGAGGCTCCGGAGGCGGACGGGCCGATCGATCAACACGGTCTCGTAGTCGAGGGGCTTCTCGTAATCGATCTCGAACCCGTAGTGCGCCGGATTCTTGGAGATCAGCGTCGCCGCGATCACGGCGGGAACGTAGTTCTGCGTCTGGGGCTTCAAGACCCCGGACGCCGCGAGTTGCCAGAAGTCGTTCAGCCCCGTCTTCTCCATCGCGCGGAGGACCCGGCCCTCGCCCGCGTTGTAGGCCGCGAGCGCCAGGAACCAGTCGTGGAAGAGGTCGTGCAGATATGCGAGGTGCTTCGCCGCGGCGCGGGTCGCCTTCTCGGGGTCGCTGCGCTCGTCGACGACCGCGTTCGACGTGAGGCCGTATTGCCGCCCCGTCCTAGGCATGAATTGCCAGATGCCGTGGGCGGTCGCGCGGGAATGGGCGTGCGGGATGAACGAGGACTCGATAAGAGCGACCTGCGCCAGGTCTTTCGGAATGCCCTCCTGCTCGAAGACCCGGTGGATCATGGGGATGTAGCGGCCGGACCGCGCCAGGCCCCGGCCGATGATGTCGTGCAGGTCGTGCTGGAACGTCGCGAGGATCTTGAGAACCCCCTCGTTGACGACAATCGGGATGTCGTACGTGACGCCCGCGCTGTCCGATGCGACCGCGGAAGCGGCTTCGGAGATCGCCTCCTGGCTCGCCTCGACCGTCGCCTCGATCTTCTGGAGCTCGGGAGAGATGTGGTCTTCGCCGGCGGCGGTCTCTTCCGGGGGCGCCGAAAGAGCCTCGTATCGGAGGATGCCCTCGTAGAGCTCCGTGGAGAAGGTGGCGATCTCGGCGCTGGCGACCGGACCGCCGCCCTCGGGCCGCACCCGGTCGACGGCGCGCCCGAAGTAGAACTGCGCGCACTGGAAGTCGCCCGACAAGGCGGCTTCCCGGCCCAGGCTGAAGTCGGCGGCGGCGCTCTCGATCGTCCGGGCCACGGCATCCGGCGGGCGCGGCGGCGCGGTCCGGCGGCTCGCCGCGGCCGAGGAACAGCCCGCAGTGTACAGAGCCAGCACAGCCGCGCCGGCGAACGCCAAAGGCTTCGCCTTCCGGAGATTGAAAGGGGTCATTGAAGTCAGGGTAAACTGGCCCGCCGCGATTGCAAACATCTTTTTGCCCGCGAGCGTGTCCCGGTCAGGGGACACTCTGGCGCCGGCGATGCCGGCAAAGGATGCGACGGCTACCGAGGGCCGGGTCAATCGTTGGCCGCATCGGATCCCCGTCGGGACTCTCGGCAGAGTCGCCGGAGGGATCGGTGCCCGATTCGACGAGCGCCGGCCTCACTTCCCGAAGATGTGAAACTTGAGCGAGAGCAGGAGCTTCTCGATGTCCTGCCGCGTGTGGAGCTCGATCGAGAACGACTTCTCTTCGCCGATCGTCTGCCGATCCTTGTCCTCGAGCCGGAGGTTGACGGTCACCTGATGCCCCTGCGCGAGCTCGCGCTGGGGGATCTGGAGCTCGAAGATCCGGTTGACCTCCTTGCGATGGTTCAGGCTGTTGGCGAGGAGGTCGTCGATCGAGATTCCCGCGGGCGCTCGCCGGCCCGGCTTCTCGATCGGCGGAGTGGAGGTCGCGTTCTTGCGAAGCTTCTCGAGCTCCGCGAGGATGTCGATGTTCGAGCGGACGCGCACGTGCTTCACTTCGGCCTCGGCGGGAGGCTCCTCGCGCGGCGCTTCCGCGAAGGAGACGTCGCCGATCTCGAGCGGCTCGCCCGAGGCCTCGATCTCGGGCAGGGGAGCGTCGAGCGAGTTCAAGGCCTCCTCGAACTCGTTGACCGTCTCGACGTCCTCGCCGTCGAAGGGCTCCACTCCGATAATCGCCGGGGGAGGCGGCGGGATATCCGGAGTCAGGGAGAGCTCGGATGTCTCCGCAGGCGCCGGCGGCACCTCGGCCTCGGCGTCCGCCGCGGAGACCGGCGGGACCGGGATGAACGCCGGCGACGGAGGGGCCTCCTCGACGGCCGGACTTCGGGTCGGACCCGAGTCCCGAGCGGCCGGAGGCGGCGCGGGAGGCGAAGTGAAGTCGAACGCCGGCGCCGGCTTCGCGGGCGCCGGAGCCGCGACCATCGCCGGACGCGACTGGCGCTCGTCTCCGAGCATCCTCTTCTTGAGCGAGCGCAGGGTGAGCTTCGAGATCGCCTTCAATGTCTCGAAGACACCCTGCCCCGCGACCGCGCACGCTTCGTAGGACTCGTAGAGCCCCTGGGCGTTCAGGCTCTCCTGGAGCTCCTCGGGCGACAGGATGTTCGAGAGGTCGCGCTTGTTGTACTGAAA
Source organism: Thermoanaerobaculia bacterium (assembly GCA_038329555.1). Classification (GTDB taxonomy): domain Bacteria; phylum Acidobacteriota; class Thermoanaerobaculia; order UBA5066; family Gp7-AA6; genus JALYUA01. Next base: position 6,461 of record JBBQNC010000028.1, on the reverse strand, counting down.
GACGAGCGGGAGATCTTCCATCCGGACGGAGATCTCGGCGAGGTTCGAGCGGAGGTTGTTCAGGCTCTCGACGTTGGCGTCGCGCATCGCGCGCTGCGAGTCCGCCACGAAGACGATGCCGTCCACTCCCTTCAGGACGAGCTTCCGCGTTGTGTTGTAGAAGACCTGTCCGGGGACCGTGTAGAGCTGCACCCGCGTCTTGAATCCCCCGATCACGCCCACGTCGAGCGGAAGGAGGTCGAAGAAGAGGGTGCGGTCGGTCTCCGTCTCCAGGGACACCATTTCACCGCGGGATCCGGGAGAAGTCCGCCCATAGATGTGGTGCAGATTGGTGGTCTTCCCGCACAGACCAGGACCGTAATAGACGATCTTGGCCGCCATCTGCATGGTGGCGTAATTGAAGAAAACCATTGCTGATTATGCGCTCCGGGAACTGAGCCCCGCAAGAAATCTAACACGCGAGGATCGAGCGGATCTCCGCCTCGTTACCGTAGCCGGGCGTGCGCGCCAGGGTCTCTTCGGCGAGCAGCGCGTAGAGGCGCAGCAGGTCGGGGTGCCCCTCGAGGGCGCGGCGGTGCGCTCGAACCGTTCCGAGGTCGCGGCGAGCCAGAGGGCCGGTCAGCGCCGCCTCGAACGAGGTCTTTGCCGCTCCCGCGACCGCGTCGGCGGCGAGCGCGGCGAGCGCCACGCGGGACCCGGCCTCGGGGAGACCGGCGAGAGCCCACGCGCGAGCCGCCGCGGAGAGAAGAGCCACGACGCCTCCCGCGGCGAGCGTGGCGCCGGCGTGGTAGAGGGGCTTGGCGTCTCTCGAAATCCGATGCGGCTGTGCGCCCATGGCGATCGCGAAGGACTCCGCGGCGTCACAGGCGGCCGCGCCGCCCTCGACAGCCACGAACGCTCCCCGGATCGTTTCGTCCGGGTCGCCTCGGAACGCGCGCAGGGGATGCATCGAGGCGAGCCCGGCTCCCGCTCGCGCCAGAGAGGCGATCTCGTCGGCGGGACGGGCGCCCGAGAGGTGGATCGCGAACCGGCACCGGCCCCGGCCGGCGAGAAGGTCCGCGACGGCCATGAGGGCGTCGTCGGGCACGGCGAGCGCGAGGACCTCGCTATCGAACGAGGACGCGTCGAGCGTGCTCGACGCGACGGCCCCGAGCCGGGCGGCCGCGGCCCGGGCCGAACCCTCCGACCGGGCGAGGACCCGATCCAGCCGGCCGCCCGCCGCGACCCAGCTCCGCGCGAGCGCCCGCCCCGCCCGGCCGGGTCCGGCGAGCGTGAGAGAGGGCAGGGGGGCGGGAGGCATCGAACGAGTCTACCGAGAGAGGCGGCGGGCGAGGGAGAAGACCTTCCCAGGGGGCGCCCGCAACGCCCCGGTTTTACCGCGCTTCCTTGACTGTGGGAACATGCGCCGCTACCCTCTCTGTTGGCACTCCAGCACCGGGACTGCCAGCCGGCGCACAAAAAAGAAGCATGACGACCCCCAACACGCTCGACATCCGCAGTCGGACGATCTTGAAGGAGATCATCCGCGTCCACGTCGATACCGGGAAGCCGGTCTCGTCGCGCGCGCTCTTCAAATCGAGCCGGTTCGACCTCTCTCCCGCCTCGATTCGCAACATCATGGCGGACCTGACCGACGCGGGTTTTCTCGTTCAGCCACACACGTCGGCCGGGCGGATCCCGACGGACCAGGCCTACCGCCTCTACATCGACGAGCTGATGCGCAACCGCCGGGTGGCCGAGGACGTGCGCGAGCAGGTCGACTCGGATCTCGCTTCGGCGGGATCCGACGTGACCCGGCTCTTCAAGGCGGCGTCCCGCCTGCTCTCCCAGCTCTCGGGCGAAGTGGGCTTCGTCGTGGCTCCCGACGCCCTGCACACGGTCGTCCGCTCCGTCCGGTTTCTCACCGTCGCCCCCGGAAAGATCCTCGCCGTCCAGGTCAACGAACCGGACGTGGTGGTGTCCCGGGTGATCGAGACGTCGGCCGAGTACTCTCCCGAAGAGCTCGAATCGGTCAGCCAGCGGCTGACGCGCGAATTCTGCGGGCATACGCTGCACGAGATCCGCAAGCGTCTCCTCGCCGCGATGGCCGAGGAGAAGGCCACCTGCGACCGGATGCTCGGACGGGCGCTTTCCCTGGGCGATCAGGCGCTCGAGGGCGCCGGGTCGGAGAGCCTGGTGTACTTCGAGGGAGCTTTGAACCTGCTGGACAAGCCGGAGTTCTCCGACCTCGAATCGGTCCGGCGCGTCTTTCTCACGTTCGAGGAGAAGGCGCGGCTCCTCGATCTGCTCACGAAATATCTCGATTCGAAAGGAACGAGCGTCGTCCTCGGCTCTGAAAACGCGCTGACCACCGATCCCAGGCTCTCGGCGGTCTTGACCTCCTACGGATCGGGAGAGACACTGGCAGGCATGCTGGGCGTCATTGGACCCGCCCGACGGGAGTATCCGCGCGTCATCCCGGTGGTCGAGCTGCTGGGGCGCGCGCTTTCGGACCGGCTGGACCGCCGGGAAGCGCGAGACAGGGAGGAGCCCTCGGAATGAGAGATCGCGGGGAAGACTCGGAAGTCGGGGTGTCCGCCAAGGACCCCGACCGCATCGAACTGGAAGATCCCGGCGAGACCCTGGAGGCCGCCCTGGCGGAAGAGGAGCGTTCCGCGATCACGGTCGCGGAGGAGAAGCTCAAGTCGGCGATGAACGACCTGGAAGACTTGAAGGACCGCCACCGGCGCAAGCTCGCCGAGTTCGAGAACATGCGCAAGCGCACGGAGCGCGAGAAGGGCGAGTACCTGCGCCTGGCGCTCGGGAAATTCGTCGGGGACTTCCTGACGATCTCCAACGACTTCGACCGGGCGCTCGCGCACGCGACGCCGGAAGAGGTCTCGAGCGATTTCGGACAGGGCGTCTCGCTCATCCAGCGCAAGCTCGACGAGCTCTGGAAGAAGTACGGGTTGAACGAAGTCGACACGTCGGGGGCGTTCGACCCGAACGTGCACGAGGCCGTAGCCACCGAGCCGTCCGAGGACCTTCCGAAGGACACGATCGTCGACGTGCTTCGCAAGGGTTACAAGTTGAACGACAAGCTGATCCGCCCGGCCCTGGTCAAGGTGACGGTGCGCGGGGACGGTAGCGGGAGTCCGGGCCATTAGCCCGATCGCGATGAGAGTTTCCGGATTGCGAAGCGCGGGCAACTAGGCGTCCAGGGAGGACTCTTGGGGAGAATTCTCGGAATCGATCTCGGCACGACGAACTGCTGCGTGGCGGTCGTCGAGGGCGCGACGCCGCAGGTTCTTTCGAACCGCGAGGGCAGCCGCACCACCCCCTCGATCGTCGGCTTCACTGAAGACAACGAAAAGCTCGTCGGGCAGATCGCCAAGCGCCAGTCGATCACGAACCCGATGAACACCGTCTTCGCGGTGAAGCGGCTCCTCGGGCGCAAGTACGACTCCGAGGAAACCCAGCACGCGCGCGAGATCCTTCCGTACGAGATCGTCCGGGCGGTCAACGGCGACGTCAAGATCCGGGCGCGCTCCCGCGAGTACAGCCCCGAGGAGATCTCGGCGTTCATCCTCAAGGAGATCAAGGAATTCTCCGAAGAAGCTCTCGGCGAGGAGATCACCGAGGCCATCATCACCGTGCCGGCGTACTTCGACGACGCCCAGCGCCAGGCGACGCGCGACGCAGGACGGATCGCGGGGCTGGAAGTTCTGCGGATCATCAACGAGCCGACCGCCGCGTCGCTCGCCTACGGCCTCGAGCGCAAGGGCAGCGAGATCGTCGCCGTATACGACCTCGGGGGCGGGACGTTCGACATCTCGATCCTCGAGCTGGGTGAGGGGATCTACGAGGTCAAGGCCACCGCCGGCGACACCTACCTGGGCGGAGAAGACTTCGACAAGAAGATCATGGACTGGCTGCTCGACGACTTCAAGAAGTCGACGGGCATCGACCTGCGGCAGGATCGGATGGCGCTTCAGCGCCTGAAGGAGGCCGCCGAGAAAGCGAAGTGCGAGCTCTCGACGTCGAACGAGTCGACGATCACGCTGCCGTTCATTTCGGCGGATGCCTCGGGCCCGAAGCACATCAACCGCACTCTGACGCGGGAGCGTTTCGAATCGCTGGTGGCCGACCTGATCGACCGCACCGCCGCTCCATGCCTGGACGCGCTGCAGTCCGCCAACCTGAAGCCGTCCGACGTGGACCAGGTGATTCTCGTCGGCGGGCAGACGCGAACGCCGAAGGTTCAGCGCATGGTCGCCGAGCTCTTCGGTCGCGAGCCCAACCGCGAGATCAACCCCGATGAGGTCGTGGCGATCGGCGCCGCGATCCAGGGCGGCGTGCTGAAGGGCGAGATCAAGGACGTCGTCCTGCTCGACGTGACTCCGCTCTCTCTCGGCATCGAGATGCACGGCTCGGTCTTCGAAAAGTTGATCGAGCGCAACTCGACCATCCCGACCAAGAATACGAAGGTCTTCACGACCGTCGCCGACAACCAGAGCGTCGTCGAGATCCACGTCCTGCAGGGAGAGCGCGAAGTCGCCCGCGAGAACAAGTCTCTCGGCCGGTTCGAGCTCGTCGGAATCCCCGCCGCGCCGCGCGGCGTCCCGCAGATCGAGGTGACGTTCGCCATCGACTCGAACGGCATCGTCAACGTGTCGGCCAAGGACCTCGCCACCGGTAAAGCCCAGGGCATCCAGATCAATCCGGCCGGAGGTCTCTCGCAGAACGAGATCGACAAGATCATCAAGGAAGCGTCCGCTTTCGCGGAGGCGGATCACCAGAGGCGGGAGGTGGCCCAGATCCGAAGCCGCCTGGACGGAATGCTGGCCTCGAACGAGCGCGTGCTCTCCGAGTTCGGCGGAGCGCTCGCCATCGACGAGCGCGAGCGGATCGAGGAAACCCTCAAGCGTTCGCGCGACATCGCCGGGAGCGAATCCCGCGACGCCTTGAACGAGGCGATCTTCGACATGCAGGGTGTCTCCAAGGTGCTGACCCGGGTCATGCTTCAGCGGGCCGGCACCGGCGGAGCGGCCACGGCGGCGAAGGGCTAGCGCGGGCTCACGGGGCGGGAGGACGGGCTGGGAGGCTGACGCGCGGGGGAGCCGCCGCCATCGACCATGAGCCGTCCGGTTCTCTTGGACCCTCGTCTCTCGAACCTCGAATCTCAACTCTCTTCCTGGACGGTATGACCAACAAACGCGACTACTACGAAATCCTCGGTGTCACCCGCGACGCGGAGAACGGCGCGCTGAAATCGGCGTACCGCAAGCTCGCGCTGCAGTACCACCCCGATCGGAACCCGAACGACCCGGAGGCCGCCGAGAAGTTCAAGGAGGCGTCCGAGGCGTACGCGGTCCTCTGCGACCCCGAGAAGCGGTCCCGCTACGACCGCCTCGGGCACGCGGGCGTCGGATCGGGCGCCGGCTTCGGCGGATTCGGGTTCGACCCCGGAGCGTTCGGGGATCTGTCGGATCTCTTCGGGGAGATCTTCGGCTTCTCCGGGGCGGCGGCGGCGCGATCCCAGAGCGGGAGCGACCTCCTCTATCAGATGGAGATCTCCTTCCGCGACGCCGCGTTCGGCGTGGCGGCTCCTCTCCTCGTTTCGCGCATGGAGCGCTGCGAGACCTGCTCCGGCTCGGGAGCCCAGGCGGGCACCCGCCCGAAGCCGTGCCCGACCTGCCGCGGAACGGGGCGGCAGCGCTTCTCACAGGGATTCCTGACCGTCGCGCGCCCCTGCTCGCGCTGCCAGGCCCATGGCACGATCGTCGAGAAGCCGTGCGGGGATTGCGGAGGTGGCGGGCGTCGCCGCGCCAGTCGGAGCCTGGAGGTGCGGATCCCCGCCGGCGTCGAATCGGGGTCGAGGCTCCGGCTCCCGGGGGAAGGGGACGCCGGCCCGAACGGAGGGCCGCCAGGTGACCTCTACGTGAACCTGAGAGTCACCGACCACGATCTCTTCCTCCGCGAAGAAGACGACGTCGTGCTGACGCTCGACGTCCCGTTTCCGACGCTCGTCCTGGGCGGAGAGATGACCGTGCCGACCCTCGAGGACCCGGAGAAGATCTCGATCGCCGCAGGCACGCGGGCGGGCACGGAGATCCGCCTTCGCGGGCGCGGCTTCGGGCGTCTCGGACAGCGTGGACGGGGCGACTTCGTCGTTCGCGCCTCCGTCCTCGTGCCCGAGTCGCCGACCTCGGCGGAGAAGGACATGCTCCGGGAGTACGCGGAGGCGACGGGCGCGCCCGTCGCGGCTCTCGGCGTGCTGGGCAAGGCGAAGAAGATCTTTTCGTAGCCCGCGTTCCTCGCCGCCGCCGTCCCCGCGCGGGGTTCGGCCGGCATCGGCGAATGTGACGGGCGACACCGACCGCGAAGCGCCATGGCACCGCTCACGTTCTCTCGCCTCATCGTTCACCGGAAGGCGAACGACGATCTCGTCGTGGGCCACATTTCGCGGTTCGGCCCCCTCG
>JBBQNC010000027.1:0-22926 GCA_038329555.1 Thermoanaerobaculia bacterium | reverse complement strand
CTTTCCGTCGCCGTTGACGTCGCAGAGCCGCACGGACTGGGCGGGGGAATCGATGGCCGGTTCCTGCTCGGCCGGGATCTCGCGGAACGTCCCGTCGGAGCCCTGCAGAAACACGCGGACTTTTTTCAGCTCGCTGTCGGGAAACACGACGTCGTCCAGGCCGTCTCCGTTCAAATCGCCCATCGCGACCGCGTAGAGGAACGCGGTGGCCTTCTTCCTCCGGAAGAGCGCCTGCTTCTTCCAGGACCCGTCGGCGAGGGCATAGACGTTCAGGCCCAGGGCGTTGATCAAAGGCTCCTGCATGAACTTGCTGTAGGCGTCGGCGAACGCGGGGCGCCTCTGCCTGTCGCGGCCGACGGTGCCCGGTCGCGTTGCGAAGTGAAACGCGTACGACTCGAGCTCGGGGAACGCGATCGGAGTCATCTCGCCGGTTCCGGTGTTCTTCCACACCAGGTTCTGCGACGCGAAGACGTGGCTCCCGACGAGAAGGTCCGTGCGTCCGTCGCCGTCGTAGTCCCACGTGCTCATCGCGTAGGAGTACGCGGCGCCCGGCAGGGAGTCGCGCCGGAACGCCCATGATCGCCCGCTTTTGGAGAGGTACGCCCGCACCTGGTTCAAGTCCACCGCCTCCTTCGAGACGTCGTCCGGGCTGTCTCGCGACGCGACGATGTCGAGCTTCTTGTCGCCGTCGAGGTCGAGCAGGGCGATGGCCTGGCCGGAGAAGTCGCGCTGGGGAAGCCCCCGCCGGGAGACCTCGAAGCCTCCCTTTCCGTCCCCGAAAAACGCGACGATCCCGCCCCCGTGGGAAACGGTGACGAAGTCGGCCTTTCCGTCCCCGTCGATGTCGCCGGCGTCGATCCCCCCGTAGCCCACGCCGAAGTCCGCGAGCGGATGTCCATCTTCCGAGAGCGAGAGCGTCCAGGCGCGGTAGTGGCCCTTTCCGTCTCCCAGCCAGATATGCGGCTTCGAGTCGCCGGACAGGCGGGCGGGAGGCGCCACGATGTCCGGGATCCCGTCGCCGTTCATGTCGCGCATGACGAAGCTCGCGCGCCAGAGCCCCTGCTTCGGGAGGCCCGTATCCGCGGCCAGCTCGAAGCGAAGGGGGGACGGCCCGCGAGCGGCCTCCAGATCCTCGAATTCCGAGAGCGGTGCGACGGGCGTGCGCGCGGGGGGCGTCGGGGTCGGCGTCACGCCCGGGACGCCCGCCTGACGGGCGGCCGCGACTTCCGGGAGGACCTTCGGCGTCCACACGTAGTAGTACTCGTCATCCTCTTTGAAGAACTTGACCGGCCTCGGCATGATCGGGCTCTTGAAATGGGTCTCGTCCACCCTGATAAAATCCTTCTTGGGGAAGCGCTCCACGAAATGCGTCTCGCTTTCCTCGACGACATTCGGGTTGAGCCGGCTGAACAGCATCTTCGGGGTCGGCGTCGCCGGCGCCCCCGCGGGCGTGGACGACGACGCCGTGCAGGCCCAGGCGCCGGCGACCAGGACGAGAGACAGGGCGGCCAGTCCGCCGAAGTTCACGAGAGTCCTTTTCACGAATCCTCCATCTCATTCGAAAGCGGTCGGGTTCGGGCCGCAGAACGTCGGGAAGCCCGATCCTCTTCCAGCCCGGGTCAGATCACGTCGGCGAAATGGGGCCGGGCTCGGAAAAACAGGGCCCCTCCGAGGAGGGCGGCGCCCACGGCAAAAGCCGTCAGGTACAGCACGGAGCCGAGCTCCGGGAGAGCGTGCAGCGTGAACGCCCGCCGGTACCAGTCCGTCAGGTGGGTGAGCGGGTTGGCAGCGAGGATCGGGCGAAAGCGCTCCGGAACGAGCGACGCCGGATAGACGATCGGCGTGGTCCAGAAGACGATCGTCAGGACGATCCCGATCGCGTGCGCGGCGTCTCTCAGGAACGTCGTGATCGTCGCGGCGATGCAACCGATGCCAAACGTCAGCAGGATCTGGAGAAGCAGCGCCGGGATCGCCAGCAGGCACCACGCGGGAGAAAAATGCCCGAGAAGGGCGACGTAGAGGCCGTACACCACGAAACCGATCACCTCGTTCACGGCGGCGGCGAGCACGACCGAAAGGATCAGGGTCTCGATCGGAAACACGGTCTTCTTCACCATGGCGGCGTTGTCGGTGAGCGCCGAGGCCGAGCGGGAGACTCCCTCCTGGAACGCCATCCAGGGGAGCAGCCCGGCCATGAGGAACTCGGGGAAGCTCGCGAAGCCCGCCTCGACCGGGGCCCTCAGGATGACGGCGAACACGGCCGTGTACAAGAACATCCAGATGACCGGCAGGGCAAAGGCCCAGAGGACCCCCAGCCCCGAGCCCGCGTAGCGGGAGCGGAGGTCCCGGACCACCATCTCCTTCAGCAGGAAAAGGCGGGCGGGAAGGGGTCTATGGCTTGACATGCACGGAGGGGGTCGGATTATAGTGGCGAAAGGTTATGTTGCAATAGCATCGCCGGACACCCTCAGCCGAGGAAACCGACCGCTCCGAACGCCAGGAAAACATGTCCCCACTCTCCCGCCGAAAGGTCCACCTCGTCGGCTCGCGAATTCGCGAGCTGCGCAAGGGTCGCCATCTGACCCAGACGGAGCTCTCCGAAAAAATCGGGGTCGCGCAGTCGGACCTCTCTCGCATGGAGCAGGGCGAGTACAAGGTCGGCCTCGATACCCTCTTCAAGATCCTCCAGGTCTTCGACCTCAAGATGGGCGAGTTTTTCGGAGAGACCGAAGACCGGGACGAAGCGGCGCGCGAGCTCGTGAACGATTTCGAGGTGCTTTCGTCCGAGGCCCAGCGCGAGGTCCGGGACTTCGTGCGCTTCAAGAAGATGATGCAGGAGCAGGAAAAACCGGCCTCCGAGGGGTCGGAACCCGAAGAAAAGCCTTGAGTTAGCGGGGGAACTCCCGGACAATTGGATCCATATCCCCATGAGTGACCGTCGCAAGCATCTCGAGTTCCTCCGGAAGACTGCGCGCGACGCGGCGTGGGCCGGCGACTACGAGCGGGCGCTCCTCCTCTTCGAAGACGGGCTCGGGCTCGCGCGCGCGTGGAAGGACCGGGATCTCGAGGACCTCTTCGCGTGCAACCGGACGATGGCGTTGATCGAGATGGACCGGTCGGACTTCGATCTCTCGCGCTTGAAGGAGATCGTCCTCCGCAACCCGTCCGGCTACAACGGGGTGCTCGCGGCCTATGTCTCGGCGACGGCGCACGAGGCCCGCGGCGAGTACGCGCGGGCGCGCTTCTACGCTCAGTCCGCGCTCTCCAAGAGCCGGGAGCTCGGGCTCGAGGAGCTCGCCGGAACGTCCCTGAACCTACTCGCGAACCTGGAGCTCCACGAGAGCCGCTTCGAGTCGGCCCGCACGCTCTTCGAAGAGGCCCTGGAGCGCCTGGAATCGGAGGGCGATAGCCTCTCGCGGCAGGCCGCGGTCGCCTCCGACAACCTCGGCTACTGCCACATCGCTCTCGATCACATCGAGCTCGGCCTCCCGCTGATCGAGCGGGCCCTCTCCGTCCTGGACAATCTCGGAGCGCGGCAGGCGATGGACTATCCGTCCCTGGACCTCTGCTTCGCCCACGTCAAGATGACTCATTTCGACGAGGCGGAGAACTGGGGCGTGCGCGCGCTCGGCCTCGGCCAGGAGTTCGGCCGCGAAGACGTCGTGAAGAACTCGCACTACCTGCTCGCCGAGACGTACTCGGAAATGGGGCGTGTGGACGCTGCGGACGAGCACTACGAAGCGCTCGCGAGCTACTACCCGGGCTTCCCCGCGCTCAAGAACTACCTCCGTCAGATCAGCCTGATGGAAGTCATCAACCTGAGAGCCTGAGATGACGCTGCGCCGTACGCTCTTCGCCGCCGCCGCTGCGCTGCTCCTCGCGGCCGGGCCGGGCGTTCTCCGCGCGGACGAGAAGTCTCTCCTCGCGCCCGATGGCACCCTGTACAGCGTGCGCTCGGGAAAGGCCGCGGACCTCGCCGTCAGCGGCGACGGCATCCGGCCCGACGACAACCTGATCGAGTGGTCGTCGCTCACGCAGGACGGCCAGCGCGCGATCGGGCTCGTTCCCAATACCGTTTCGGGGAACCTCAAGGCGAACCTCGATCTCGCCTACGACGACCTCGGCAGCTCGCTCATCCTGCTCTGGAAGGAAGACGTCTCGGTCATCAACGTCCTCCATCTCGGCGTTCTGCACGGCGGCTCGTGGAAGCAAATGGACCTCCTGCCGAATCTCGGATTCGCGCACGCGTACAACCCGCAGATGCTTCTCTCCCGGCAGTCGGTCCATTACCTCGACGACGCCGGCAAGGATGCCTGGAAGACCCGCTCGCTCCTCTCGGTCATCTGGTGGGAGGAGGCGCAGTACGCGCAGGCTCGCTACGCTCCGATCTTCCTGGATGAGGACACGAGCCCGAACGACGTGACCGTTTACGACCTGCCGGCCATGGTGGGCGGCGGCGGAGCGACCTCGTTCGGCGACGTGCCATCCGGCGTCTACATGTATCCCTCGCTGCAGCTGGAGGGCCCCGGCGGTGGGATCCTCGCGAGCTTCGCGGACCTGTCGTCGGCCACCCACTACGTCGTTCGGATCAACTATCCGACCGACTTCGGGACCGCCAACTCGACGTCGAAGACCTGGCTGCGGCGCCGCATCCCCGTGTTCGGAGTGGCGATGAGCGCGGGTCTTCGGAGCCTGCCGCCGGCCTTCTCCGCTCCGGTCGTCACCGCCATCGGACCGTCCTACAACCCGACGTTCCTCTGGGTCGCCGAAGGGGCCGTGAAGTTCACGCGCTACGACGCCGCCGCCGGCCAGTGGTCCACGTTGCGTTCCATCGCGATCACAGAGCAGATGTCGCAGGATCGCGCGATCCGCCTGGTTCAGGAGATGGCCACCAAGAACTAGGTCCTCCGCCGGCGCGCTCGGGCCGGGCGCCTTCTTCCTCGTCACGCCTCTTTCCAGCCAACAGGACCGGGGCGATTTTTTCCCGCGCCGAGCGGGCGCCCGATCGATCCCCTACAGACCCTTCGGCAGGTCCGCGCGCACCGGCTTGTCGTAGAGCGAGTCGAGCAGCGTCGCCGCGTCGAGTCCCGCGGGCGCCTGCGTCTTCGGCACCATGATCCGGATCGTGTAGATGTGATCTCCCGTCTGTCCGGTGCGCGGATTCTTCACGCCCTTGCCGCGGAGCCGGAACTTCTGACGCCCCTGCGACCCCGCCGGGATCCGGGCGTGGACCAGACCGTGGATCGTCGGAACGTCGATCTCGGCGCCCGCGTACGCCTCCTTGACCGTGACGGGGACGATGCCGTGGATGTCGTCGCCCAGCCGTTCGAAGTAAGGGTGCGGAGCGACGCGCACGGTGACGAAGAGATCGCCCGGGGGTCCGCCGCGGCTTCCCTCCGAGCCTTTCCCCGGCACGCGGATCGTTCCACCGTTCTCCGTGCCCTCGGGGATTCGAATCTTGACGGTCTCCGCCTCGGCGACACGCCCGGCGCCCCGGCAGACGGGGCACGTTTCCCGCCCGACGCGGCCCTTGCCGTTGCACCGCGGGCACTCCTTTTCCCGGCGGAGCGACAGCGAGGCGAATCCACCGAGGACGGCGTCGCGAAACGGAATCTCGATCGTTCCGGCGGCGTCGGCGCCCTCCGCGCGGGCGCGCCCCCTCGCCGACCCGCCGAAGAGGTTGCCGAAGATGTCTCCGAGGTCGGCGGGATAGAACTGAAAGATCTCGAACCCCTCGGGCGCGCCGGCCCCGCCGAACCCGCCCGTTCCGCCGGACGCGGAACCCGGGTCGAACCCGGCCGACGGTCCGGCGTGGCCGAACCGGTCGTAGGCCCTCCGCTTGTCGGCTTCCTTGAGGACGTCGTACGCCTCCTGGACCTCCTGAAACTTCTTCTGGGCCGTCTTGTCACCGGGGTTGACGTCCGGATGGAGCTTCCGCGCCAGCCGCCGGTACGCCTTCTTGATGTCGGCTTCCGAGGCCTCCTTCGAGACCCCCAAAACCTCGTAATAGTCCCGCTTTTTCATGAAGTTCCGCGATTATAGCGGCGCGAAATCAGGTATTGACAGCCGAACTTGGTCTAATATTATTAGCCTTAACCTGTTTCATAGCTAATCTTATAAGGTGGAGCGAAGAGAGCGGAGACAGCGGAGATGACCATCGACGACATCGATCTCCGGATCCTGGACATGCTCCAGCGCAACGGGAAACTCTCCCAAGCGAAGATCGCCGGTGCCGTCGGGCTCACGACGCCCTCCGTCAACGAGCGTATCAAGAAGATGGAACGGCACGGGATGATCAAGGGGTTCGTCGCGCTCCTGGATCACGAGAAGATGGGATTCCCGCTGACCGCGTACGTCGACGTCGCGCTCGAGCATCCCCGGTTCGAAAAGGGATTCGTCGACGACCTCGAGCGTCTTCTGGGTGTCCAGGAGTGCCACTACCTCGCCGGAGAATACGCGTACCGGCTCAAGGTGAAGGCGGCCGACACCAACGCCCTCGCCGACTTTCTCCAGCGACGCCTGCTTTCGATCAAGGGCGTGACGCGCGCTCGGACCCAGATCTCCCTCGGGTCCCGGAAGGAGTCGACCCTTCTCCCCCTCGTGATCGAGACGGAGCAGGAGAAGAAGTAGGCTCAGGGCCCGCCGCCGGGTCCTTTCGCCGCGATCCACCCCCCGTCTTCGTCTCTTTTCTTCTTTTCTTGCCATGGCGGGCGTCCGCCCGGCTTTCGCCGGACGGGTCGGCCGGTTGGCCTTTTTGGTGGGGGCCTAGGAAAAGAGGACGAGACGAGGCCGGGCCGCGTCGCAGAGCGCGCGGCCGGTGGCTAGGGGGGCTTTGGCGGCGGGAGGAGTCGTCGAGTTGAATCTCATAGCTTGGTTCGACCCGAAGCAATAAGAATGCCACCCCGGGCCGCCCTCTGTGGCGGCCGCACCGCCGTCAGAAGCGAAAGAGCAGTCCGGCGTTCGCCGTCAACAGCGTCCGCCCGCCGCTCGATCGAAACCGGTGCGCCGTGATCCGTCCGACGGCCGACAGCCGCGAGATCACGCGGATCGATCCGTCGACGCCGGCGTGCCATCCGAACACCGTCTCGGCCCGGTCCGCCAGGGCCTCGAGACCCGCGGGCGCCGTGTCCGGCCGCACGCGGTACCCTCCGAATCCCGCGAAGAGCCCGCTCGTGTAATCCGACTGCCCCTCGACGAACTCGTACGACACCCCGATCGTCGCGTAGTCGATGTGGCTCTTCAAGCCCTGAGCCGTCTCGTCGGCGCTTCCGGCCGGCGTCCGGAGGGAACCGTACGTGCCTCGCAGCTGCACGTGCTCCTCCAGCTGGAACTCGATCCATGCGTTCAGGTCTCTCGCGTGGAACTCCTGGATCTTGAACCGATGGGAGACGTCGTTCAACGCACCGAGGCTCGCTCCGAGGCCCCAGTCCTCCGCCCTCGCGGGCAGCGGCGCGAGGAGCGCGGCGAGAATCGACCAGAGCAGGACCCGGGCTCGAATCGGCAAGGCGCACCTCCAGAACGGAGTGTAGCGTGTGACGGAGCGAGGGCGTCGCGATGGAGAGTGCCCCGATCTCTTGCGGCTACAATCCGGCTCCATGTCTACGGAGCCCGCGCGCGCGGCGTGGATCGATTTTCAAAACGACTTTCTCCGCTCGGCAGCCGCGTTCCTGTTACCGTCCGCGTGCCTCGCGTGCGGGTCGCGCCCCGTGGAAGAGGTCGGCGCGGGGGGAGTCTGCGGCATCTGCTGGGACCGCCTCCCCACGCCCGCGCCGTCCCGTTGTGGAATCTGCGACGAGCCGCTCCCCGCCTTCGAGGCGGAGATCTGCGGCCGATGCCGGCTCGAACCCCCGCCGTTTTCGCGTCTCCGGTCGGCGGCGCCCTATCGCGGATCCGCGCGCGAGATCCTGATCGCGTTCAAGTTCCGCTTCGCCGACTACCTCGCGGACCATCTCGCCGGCCGGATGACGTCGGGCGTCGAAGGAATGGACTTCGACGAGGTCGTCCCGGTTCCGGCGACCGCCGCGTCGCGTCTTCGCCGCGACCACGCGGCCGATCTCCTGGGACACGCCGTCGCCCGCCGGCTCCTCCGGCCGTTCGCCCCGACGCGTCTTCGCAAGGTGCGCTCGACCGAGCGGCAGAGCGGGCTTCGCGCCGACCGGCGCGCCGGCAACGTGCGGGGCGCCTTCGAAGCGCGCGGACGCGTCGGGCGCCGGGTCCTGCTCGTCGACGACGTCGCGACCTCGGGGTCGACCGCGCGCGAATGCGCGCGAGCCCTTCTCGAGGGCGGCGCCCGGTCGGTCGAGGTCGCGGTCTTCGCCAGGGCGACCCGGGACGACGAGCTCGCGGCCGCGACTCTCCTTCCTGCCCGCCGAGGACACGCGATCCCGTGAAGCTCCTGAACACGGCCATCGTCCGCACACTGCCCTTCGTCCCCAAACCGCTCGTCCGCGTGTTCTCCTCCCGTTACGTCGCCGGGGAGACCCTCGAGGAGGCGCTGGCCGTCGGCCGGCGGCTGAACGCCGAGGGATGCATGGCGACGCTCGACGTCCTGGGCGAGGACGTCGTGCGATTCGAGGAAACGGAAGGGACCGTCGTCGAGTACGCGCGCGCTCTCGATGCGATCGCGCGCGAACAGCTGGACTCGAATGTCTCCGTCAAGCTCACCGCTCTCGGCTTGAAGATCGATCCCGCGGAATGCCGGCGGCAGTTCGGCCGGATCCTCGACGCGGCGGCGCGCCACGGCAACTTCGTCCGGATCGACATGGAAGATTCCTCGGTCACCGAAGAGACGATCCGGATCTATCTCGAGGCCCGGGAGCGCACGGACAGAGTGGGCATCGTTCTGCAGGCTTACCTGCGCCGGAGCCGCGCCGACGCGGCTCGTCTCATGGCGGTCTCGGCGAACGTGCGGGTCTGCAAGGGCATCTATGCGGAGCCCCCGGAGATCGCGTTCCAGGATCCCGACGAGATTCGCGACAGCTACTCCGCGCTCGTCGACGATCTGCTCGGAGCGGCCTGCTACGTCGGAATCGCCACCCACGATCGGGTTCTCGCGGACCGGGCGCTCTCGACGATCGCGTCCCGGAAGCTCGCGCGGGAGGCCTACGAGTTCCAGATGCTCCTCGGGGTCGCTCCCGATCTCCGGCGCCGCCTGGTGGCCGCCGGGCACCGCCTGCGGGTCTACATTCCGTACGGGCGTTCCTGGTACGGCTACTCGATGCGCCGCCTGAAAGAGAACCCCGCGATCGCCGGCCACATCGTGAAGAACCTGTTCACGGGCGGGGGCTCCTGAGGCCTGTTTTCGGCCTGGACGGGGCGGCTTGCCCCGGCCCCGAACGGGGCATATACTCGGGGTGGACCTGCGGGTCCGGTATATGAGACGGCGTCTCCTCCATCTCCTCGCGCTCCTCCTCGCGCTCGCCCCGGCGGGCGCCCTGGTCGCGGAGCCGCCCGCGCCTCCCATCTCGGGAGTCGTCAGCCATCTCCAGAAGCCCATCGGGGACGCCCTCGTCGTCTTCTACAACCTGGGGGATACCTCCCTGACTCGCTCCCGCACGGCCTCCGACGGCACGTTCGTCGTTCCGTCCGCGCCGATGGGTGTCTACGATCTCATCGCCTACAAGAGGGGGTTTCTCCCCGCTCTCGTCCGCATCTGGCACCCGTCGCTCACGGGCGCGCTCTCCGCGGTGCGCATCCAGCTGCGCCCCAAGGCGGCAACCGCGGAAGCCACGACGCCGGCCGAGTCGAGCGTCTGGGATCTGCGCGACCGGGTCCCGAGCGACGTCCTTCGGGAGATCTCGATGCTCGAGGACGGGACGCCCTCTGCCGCGGCGGCCCTGCCGGGCGGTGACCTTCGGATCGACCGCGCGATCGGGGGCGAGGTTCGCTCCGTGGCCGACGTGTCCGCGAAGGACACCTCCCTCTCCCGAACCGCCGTGGGCGTTCGAGGCGGGTTGCCAAACGGTTGGACCTACGATCTCAGGGGCGACTACGCCGCCGTCGCGGACTCTCCCGGCATCGCGGCCGACGCCTCCCGCACGACGGGCAACTCGGCGGGGATCGCGCTCGACGTGGCCCCCTCGGACATCGATCACGTCAGCCTGACGACGCGGCGCCACACGCTGTCCTTCCACGACGACCGGGCCGCCAGCCTGCAGACGCACGCGATGAGCTGGAGCCGCGGGGAGGAGGAGGGTTCCGTCGAGTCCGTGGCCGCGCGCTACGTCGACGAAACGAACCTCTACCGGGCGACTTCGGCCGGCACGTCCTTCTTCCCGATCGCGTCCCGGACGTGGGAAGTGAAGGCGCGGTACGCGCGGCCCGCCGGCGATTCCACCGGTGTCAACGTCGGGATGACCTACCGCCACCGCGAGGGCACGATCGGCCCCTCCGCGGTCGGCAACGACGGCGCCCTACTGCTGACCGCTCCCGACGCGGATCTCACCGCCTCGGCCACGACCCGCGTCTCCTCGCGCTCGGACGTCGAGGGCGGAGTGGTCGCGCGGTACCTGTCGGGCGGCTACGGCGTGGCTCCGCGGATCGCGGCCCGCTATCGCATCGGCGGACAGACGTATCTCTTCGTGCGAGGCCTCTATCGGGTCGCGGAATCGGTGGGGGCTCCCTCGACCGTCCTGCCCCTGGTCGCGTCGATCGAGGACAACTCGGACGCCACTTCGCGCAAGTCCTTCGCCGTCGGCGTCGAGAGAACCGCCGGCCGGGAAGGCTCATTCCGCGTCGAGGCCTCGAATCAGCGCGTCGGCGAGGCCGTCCGCGCGTTCTTCGAGGGCGACTTCCTGACCGACTTCGACAGCGTCTATCTCTTCGACGGGAACATGCTGAGGCAGTACCGTGCCGCGGCCACCCATCGGCTTTCGGATACGGTCTCGGGGACGCTCGCCGTCCGGTACGGCACCATCGACGGAACCCTCGTTCCGGAGACGGGGGCTTCCTTCGGCATTACGGCGAACCGGGGTCAGTTCTGGACGGCGCGCGCGGGTATCGAGCTCCTGCCGACGCGGACCGGCGTCGCGCTCCTGCTTCGCGGGGCGCGCCAGACGCTCGTCACGAACTCGGGCATCCACTTGAACGAATCCGACAAGATCGCCATCTCGATCGCCCAGGATCTCTCGGTGATCGGCCTCACTCCCTTCGGCTCGGACTGCAAGCTGCTGATGGCCATCGAGTCGGCGCGCAGCACCGCGGCGAGGGAGCGCGAGGACGCGTCGGCCAGCAACCGGTTCCTGGGCGGTCTCGCCATCTCCTTCTGAGCCCGCGTCCCGGGCTCCCGGACGCTTTCGAGGGCGGTGTCGGTCGAGCCACGTCCGGGCTGTGACTTTTTAGGCCACCAGATTTTAGGAGCGAATCCAGCGCATTGGATTCAGGGATCGCGCGGAAATTCCGAACGTCTCGAAAGTGCTTCGTGCTCAGCGATTTGCGTCGAAGCAGCTCGACCCGCGCGATGGCATCCGGTTTGCTGGATCGGAGCACGATGCCCCGCTTCATGAAGGTGGTCGGTGTCTCTGCCGCCGTGATTGTCGCGGCCGCGACGATCGGCCTTTCCCTGCTCTCCTTCACCCGAAAAGTCGACCATTTCACGCGCGTCGGGCTCGAGGGGACCCGTTCGGGGGGCGCCCTCCTCGTCACCGCGCTCGACCCCGCCGGCGCCGGAGCGCACGCGGGTCTCGCGGCGGGGGACCGGATCATCACCGCCGACGGCCAGATCGCCGCGTCCCTTCCGGATCCGGATCGAAGCCTGGCGCGCAAGCCCTATCCGCACCGGTTGCTGGTCGCGCGCGGCGGCGAGATCCGGGAGATCCTTCTCGGGCGAGTCGCCGCCCGGCCCGACTGGCCCTACGTCTTCCTCGCGTTCGTCGGCCTGCTCTACCTGTTGATCGGGCTCTTCACGGCGACCCGGGACCGGTCCGAGGCCTCACGGGTCTTCTGCGCGATCTGCCTCGCCTCGTTCGCGATCTACGCGATCACCCCCGCTCCGCCGCGCGACCTCGCCTGGAAGGGGTTCCTTCTCGCGGAAGATCTCTACCGGGCGCTTCTGCCGGCTCTGCTGGTTCACTTCTTCCTGATCTTCCCGCGGCGCACGGTGCCGCGCCGGGTCCTGCCGCTCCTGTACGCGCCCGGCGTGGTGTACCTCGCCCTCCAGGAAGCTCCGCTCTTCCTTCCGGTCGCGGAACCGGCGCGCCTGCTCGAGTGGGCCACTCGCTTCTGGCTGCTCTATTTCGCGGCCGCCGCCGGCGCAGTCCTCGTGCGCCTCCAGCAGCTCCTCTGGAGGCCTCGGGGCGACGCTGTCGCGGAGAAGCAGGTCCGCTGGATCGGCCTCGGCGTGACGGTCGGGCTCACGCCGTTTCTCCTGCTCTACCTGTTGCCACGTGTCGTCGGGCTCGCCTCGCCGCTTCTCGCGAACGCCGCCGTAATCCCGCTCGTATTCATTCCGCTCGCGTTCGCCTACGCGATCCTGAAGTGGCGCCTGTGGGACGTCGAGATGTTCGTTCGCGAGGCGCTCGCCACGACCGCCGCGGTCGTGCTCGGCGGCATGGCCTTCGTGCTCTTGAACGCCCTCCTCGACCGGACGCTCGAGGGCATGGCGGAGACCGGAAAGAACGTCATCGCCTTCGGGTCCGGACTCTTTCTCGCGTCGCTTCTGGTGCCCGTCAAGAAACGGCTCACCGACGTGCTCGAGAAGATCCAGTACCACGACACGTACCGCGCGCGGCGGGCCCTGCTGGACGTGGCGCGGGATTTCGCGACGCCGCGCTCCCGCGAGGACCTTGCGCAGGCGATCGTGCAGCGCGTCGAGGCGGGCATGCACGTCACCCCGTGCGCCCTGTTCCTCCTGGAGGAGGGCGCGGCGCCGGCCGCCGAGAGGGCCCTCCTGCAGGAGCGGCTCGCGATCAACGACGTGTGGCGGCTGAAAGGCTCGGCCTTCGGAGAAGAGACGCCGGCGAGCGCGGAGCGGCTCCACGACGGCGGCTATCGGGCGTTTTTCGCGCTGCGCTGCGGGGGTGAGCTCGTCGGCGCGCTCGGCCTCGGGCACAAGGACGGCCGCGTGCCGCTCTCCTCCGAGGACGAATCCCTTCTCCTCGCCGTCATGGCGCAGGCGGGGCTCGCCTACGAGAACGCCCGGCTCTACGGGGCGCTCGCGGACCGCCTCGAGGAGATCAAGTCTCTCCAGCAGTATCAGGAGAGCGTCATCCGCTCTTCCTCGTCCGGCATCGTCGTGCTCGACGGGGAGGGCCGGGTCCACTCGGCCAACCCCGCGTTCGCGGCCCTGGTCGGCCGGACGGAGACCGACCTCAAGCTCCTCCCCTTCTCCGAGATCCTGCCGGGGGTGGACCTTCCGCCGTCCGGGGCGCAGGAAGGTACCGAAGAGAGCACCGTCGAGGCGCGCTTCGAGAATGCCCTCGGTGAGGAACGCGACGTGCGCGTGTCCGTTTCGGCGTTTCACGGCGCCCCGGATCGAAAGGTCGTGCTCGTCGACGACGTGACCGACCGCGTCCGCACCGAACGGGCCCTGGCCGAGCGCGAACGGCTCGCCTCGCTCGGCGTCCTGGCGGCCGGTGTCGCGCACGAAGTCAACACGCCGATCGCCGGGCTCTCCTCGTATGCCCAGATGCTGCTCGCGGACACCGCGCCGGGCGATCCTCGCTACGCGATCCTGAAGAAGATGGAGCGCCAGACGTTCCGGGCCGCCCACCTCGTCAACAACCTCCTGGAGTTCGCGCGCCCGCGCGCCGCGGCCAGGGTCCGGACCGATCTGCGCCGCGTGGTGGCGAACGCCGCCGAGTCCGTGGAGACGACAATGGGAACGCGCCGGCTCTCGATCGACGCGAACGGAGGGGACGGACCGATCTGGGTGGACGGGGATCCGAGGGAGCTCGAGCAGGTCTTCGTCAACCTCTTCACCAACGCGCGCGACGCGTCGCCGGACGACGGCGAGGTCCTCTGCGCTCTCGCCGACGAGGGCGCCGCCGTCCGCGTCGTCATCTCCGACCGCGGCCCGGGCCTTCCGGCGAACGCGGACGACCGGCTCTTTCAGCCCTTCTACACGACCAAGAAAACGGGCGGCACCGGCCTGGGGCTCGCGATCTCGAGGGAGATCGTCCGCCGCCATGGCGGCGAGATCGGACTGGGGCCTCGACCCGGCGGGGGCGCGCAGGCCTGGGTGACTCTCCCTGTCGCGGCGCGGGTCTCATGAGCCGGCCACTGCGCGTTCTCGTCGTCGATGACGAAGAGGTGATCCGGGACATTCTCGCCACGCTCCTGGAGCGGGAAGGCTGGGAGGTGACGACCGCTTCCACGGGGGCGCGCGGCCTCGCCGCGTTCGAGGCCGAGCCCCACGACGTCGTCCTCCTCGACCTGATGCTGCCGGATCGCTCCGGCCTGGAGGTCCTGCGGGACATCCGGCTGCGTGATCCGGACGCCGTGGTCGTCATCGTGACCGCCTACTCGTCGATCGAAGGCGCGATCGACGCCATGCGCGACGGGGCGTTCCACTACATCCCCAAGCCCTTCCAGAACGAGGAAGTCCTCTTGACCGTCGAGAAGGGGGCGGAGACCCGCCGCCTGACGGAGGAGAACCGGCGGCTGAAGGAAGAACTCTCCCGACGCTTCGGGCTCGGCCGCATCATCGGAAAGTCCGAGGGGATGCGGAAGGTGTTCGAGCTCGTGCGTCTCGCCGGTCCCTCGAAGTCGACGATCCTGGTCGAGGGCGAGAGCGGGAC
This sequence comes from Thermoanaerobaculia bacterium, assembly GCA_038329555.1. Lineage (GTDB taxonomy): Bacteria > Acidobacteriota > Thermoanaerobaculia > UBA5066 > Gp7-AA6 > JALYUA01. Next base: position 8,191 of record JBBQNC010000027.1, on the reverse strand, counting down.
GGGGAAAGAGCTGGTGGCCCGGGCCATCCACACGCACTCGCCCCGATCCGGTGGACCCTTCGTGACGGTGAACTCCGGCTCGATGCCCACGGATCTCCTGGAATCGAACCTCTTCGGGCACGTGCGCGGCGCGTTCACGGGCGCCGTCGCCAACAAGAAGGGACTCTTCGAGTCCGCCGAAGGCGGCTCGATCTTCTTCGACGAGATCGGCACGGTCGGTCTCGAGACGCAGGCGAAGCTCCTTCGCGTGATCCAGGAAAAGGAGTTCATGCGGGTCGGCAGCGTCGACACGCAGAAGGCGGACGTGCGCATCATTGCGGCCACGAACGTCGACTTGAAGCGCCTCGTCGCCGAATCCAAGTTCCGGGACGACCTCTACTATCGGCTCTGCGTGATCACGGTCTCGATCCCGCCGCTGCGGGAGAGGCGCGAGGACATTCCCCTGCTGGCCGACCACTTCGTGCGCGTGTATGCCTCGGAGAACAACAAGCCCATCACGGGTCTCCATCCCGAGGCCCTCCGCGCGCTCCTCGACCACGACTGGCCGGGAAACGTGCGCGAGCTCGAGAACGCGATCGAGCGGGCCGTGGTCCTGTGTCCCGGCGGAACGATCGAGCTCGATCTGCTGCCGGAGAGCGTGCTGTCGCCGGATCGCGCGGAGCTGCCCGTCCGGCTCCCGGAGAACGGGTCAACCTACAAGGATCTGGTCGAAGAGTACGAGCGCCGCCTCGTCCGCACCGCGCTGCGCCGCACCGGCGGCGTTCAGAAACGCGCCGCCGAGCTTCTTCGGATGAAACCGACGACGCTCCACGAGATCATCAAGCGCCTGGAGATCCAGAGCCGCGAGACCGCGACGTAGCGTCCTCCCCGCCGAGTCGCGTCCCCGACCGCTCCATGCGGCTCTTCTACATGCGGCTCTTCAGCTTCTGCGAGGCCGCGCGGACCTCCGAGGCGGATGGTTTCAACCCACCCACGGTCGGATCGGCGGCCCGGTAGCGCACGACGCCGTCCACGATCGTCGCTGCCACGTTTTCGCGGCCCATGGCGTGGACGATCGTCCCGTAGGGCTGATCGGTCCACACGTCGGGAATCGCCCAGCCCGCCTCGGGATCGAGGATCGCGAGATCGCAGAGGGCCCCCGGCTCCAGGCCGACTTCCTGCGACAGGCGCAACGCCCGCGCGCCCTCGACGGTCGCCATCCGGAGCGCCTCGAAGGCGGACAGCGATTCCTCGCGCGCTCGCGTGCGGGGCAGGAACGCGGCGAGCCGCATCTCGCCGAACGGGTCCAGCCGGTCGTTGCACGCGGCTCCGTCGGAGCCGAGCGCCACCCGGACGCCCGCCCGCTTCAGGCTCACCACCGGGCAAACGCCGGAGCGCAGACGCATGTTGGACGACGGACAGTGCACCACGCTGGTGTGCCGATCGGCGAGGAGAGACCAGTCGCGCTCGTCGGTGTGAACCGCGTGCGCGACGCAGGTGCGTGCGGAGAGAAGGCCGAGCCGGTCGAGGTAGGCCAGATTGCCCAGGCCCGTGCGCATCCGAACGACTTCCACCTCGTCGCGATTCTCGCTGGCGTGCGTGTGCAGAACCAGGTTCCGATCGGCGGCGAGCTCCGCCGCGCCCCGAAGGAGTGCTTCGGTCGATGTGACGGCAAAGCGCGGCTGCACCGCGACGCGAAGCCTCCCGCGCTCGCGGCCGTGCCAGGTGACGCGGAGGCGCTCCGTCTCCGCCAGGCCGTCGTCCGCCCTCGCCCTCAGGTTGACCGGCGTCGTGTCGGGGTCGTCCATCAACACGTTGCCGCCGGTGTAACGCATTCCGGAACGGGCGGCGGCGCGGAAGAGGGAATCGGAATGGCGGACGGTTCCCATGTCGAGGACCGCCGTAACGCCCCCGGCGAGGCACTCGGAGAGGCCGAGCCGCGCCGAAACCATCATCGTCTCGGCGTCGTGCGCGGCCTCGCCCGGCCAGACGTGACGCTCGAGCCAGGCGAGCAGATCGAGGTCCTCCGGGCCGTTGCGGAGCAGCGTCTGGCACAGGTGGAGGTGAGCCTGGACGAATCCCGGCAGGATCCACTTGCCCCGGGCGTTCAATTTCTCCACCGGCTCCCCCGGGACCCCGGCCAGGCGGCGGGCCTCCTCACCGACCGCCCGGATCGTCCCGTCCTCGGCGTAGAGATCCGCGATACGGATGTCCTCCGGTCTCGACAGACCGAGGAGCGTGCCGTTCTCGACGAGAAGCCGGCTCATTCGGGGCGGGTGTCCTTCGTCATCCTCGAGCCTGCCTTGCAGAAAAGATCCCCGGCCCGCGCCGTCCGCCCGCTTCCCCGGATCGAAGGCCTCGCTGCCGCCGCCGGATCCCCATGGTGGCCGGCTACGAGATTCGGCGGACCATCAGCAGAGTGCGATCGTCGGCAAAGTGCTCTCCGGCCGCGTACTCCTCGAGCGTTCGGGCGAGCGCGTCGTCGATCTCCGAGGGTTCTGTGCCGATCTGGGTCCCCAGGAACTGCTTCAGACGTGCGAGCCCGAATTCCTCTCCGACCGGATTAGCCGCCTCCGTGACGCCGTCCGTGTAGAGACAGATCAGGTCGTCCGGCGCGAGGGCGATCTTGGAGGAGCCGTAGGGACGCCCGGGGAAGAGCGCGAGCGGCAGACCGTGGGAGGGAAGCTCTTCGATCGCGCCGTCCTTGCGGATGACGAGGCCCTGGTTGTGCCCCGCGTTCGTGTACTCGATCTCCGAGGTGGCAGGATCGAAGAGGAGGAGGAAGAACGTGATGAAACGGTCCGGCCCCGTCCGGCGCGAGATGGCCTCCGAGAGGCGCCCCGTCATCTCGGACACGGGAACGAGCTCGTCGGCCCATGCATGGAAGGACGCCTGCAGGGAGGCCATGAGCAACGCGGGCCCGACTCCCTTTCCGCAGACGTCCGCGATCGCACAATAGATCTTCCCGTCCGGCCGCGGCTTGAAGTCGAAGTAGTCGCCGGAGACCTGCCGCGACGGAACGTTCGAGCCCCAGAGCTGGTAGCCCGATACTTCGGGCGGGTGGTCGGGAAGCAGACGCTGCTGGATCTCCTGCGCGAGCGCGAACTCGCGGTCCATCTGCCGCTTCTCCGCCGCCTCGGCCATGAGCCTCGCGTTCTGGATCTTCGCGGCCGCCACGTTGGCGAGCGACGTCAGGAGGCGGAGGTCCGCCTCCTCGAAGGACCGATGCCCCATGCGGCAGTCCACGTAGATCAGGCCGACGACCTCGCCTCCGTTCTCGAGCGGGGCGGCGAGCACGGACTTGATCCCGGAGAGCCGGATGGATTCGGACAGAGAGACTCCGGAGGCATTGGCCGTGTCCATCAACAGCAGGCCGTTCTTCTTCTCGACGACCGCGGCGACGAGCGTCTTAGAGAGCCGGATGTCTTCCGCGGAGATCCCCTCGGCGACGCGGACCACGGCCGGGACGAGCTCGTTGGAGACGCCGGATCGGAGCATGACGACCGCCCGGTCGGGATTCAGCGTTTCGAACACCTTGTCCATGAGGAACTTCAACAGCTCGTCGACGGAGATGTCGCGGAGGAGCTCGATCGTGAGCTCGTTGACCACCCGCAGCGAGTCGATCAGCTTGGACAGCTGCTCGGCGGGCAGCCGCGGGTCCGTCTCCGTGGGCTTCCGAAGCAGCTCGGCGGACGCCTTGAGGATCGTGTTGTCGAGGGCGTCCTCGCCCGCGAACTCGTCGATCCGGACGCGGGTCGTCGACTCGGACTCGACCTTCAGGGTCACTCCGCCGACCGTGATCCGATCGCCCGACTTCAGGGACAGCAGGGCCGTCAGCCGCTCCCCGTTGACGAAGGTCCCGTTGCGGGAACCCATGTCCTCGATCGAGAGACCTCCGTTTCCGTCCTTGACGATGCGCGCGTGCTGTCGGGAGAGCATCTTGTCGGCGATCGGAAGGTCGTTCATCGACGACCGGCCGATAGTGGTCACCGGCCGGTCGAGCAGGAACTTCTGCGCCGGCATGCCGGGAGCGGTGAGGTAGAGGTAAAACACGGCGACGGGGCGGATTCTACTCCCATGGAGGGACCCGAATATGATTGCAGGAGAAGAGGTTGCGTTGGCCTTGCGCCATTCCGCCACGTTTCGCGCTCCCCTCGCTTGCGCCGGAGGGCCGGCTGCTTTAGAATGCGCGATTCCTATGAAACAGAACCTTCACCCCGAGTATCACGAGGTCAACGTCCACTGCGCCTGCGGCGAGACGTGGACCACCCGCTCGACCAAGAAGGAGCTTCGGCTCGAGATCTGCAGCAAGTGTCATCCCTTCTTCACCGGCAAGCAGAAGCTCGTCGACTCCGCCGGCCGCGTCGAGCGGTTCCGGAAGCGTTACGAGAAGAAGCCCGCAGCGTCCGCTTAGCGTCTGCGGGACGTGACGGCGTCGCCCGCTCCCCTCTCCTTTCTGACCGCCCTCTAGCGGAGCGCCATCCACACGTCCGCGGCCCGGCTCCGGCCTGACCGCCGAGAATCGCCATGCTCGAAAAGCTCGAAGACATCCGCCGACGCTACGAAGAGATCCGGGGCCGCCTGGCGGATCCCGATTTCGTCCAGGACCACAAGGCGGTCCGCGACGCACAGCGAACGCTCTCGGAGTTCGAGCCGATCGTCGCCAAAATCGAGGAGCGCACGCGGCTGGCCCGGGAGCTCCAGGGCGCCCGGGAGCTGACGGAGGCCCTGTCTCCGGGCGATGAGCTCTACCAGATGGCCTCGACGGAGCGAGCCGCCCTGACGGCTTCGCTCGAACAGGTCGACGAGGACCTGAAGGTCCTGCTCCTTCCCCGGGACCCGAACGACGCGAGGAACGTCTTCATCGAGATCCGGGCGGGAACGGGCGGCGAGGAGGCCGCCCTGTTCGCCAGCCAGCTCTTCCGGATGTACGAGCGCTACGCGGAGCGGCGGCGCTGGAAGATCGACATCGTCGACCGGGACGACACCGGCATCGGAGGCTTGAAGGCCATCACGGCCCTGATCGAGGGCGCCGGCGCCTTCTCGAAGCTCAAGTACGAAGGCGGGGTGCACCGCGTGCAGCGCGTTCCGGCGACGGAGTCCTCCGGACGCATCCACACGTCGGCCGCGACCGTCGCCGTCCTCCCGGAGGCGGAGGATCTGGACATCCAGGTCGCCGAAAAGGACATTCGGGTGGACCGGTTCTGCGCCTCCGGACCCGGCGGACAGGGGGTCAATACGACGTACTCCGCCGTGCGCCTGACCCACGTTCCGACGGGAGTCGTCGTGCAGTGCCAGGACGAGCGCAGCCAGATCAAGAACAAGGCGAAGGCGATGCGCGTCCTGAAGGCGCGCCTGCTCGAGATGGAGCGCGAGAAGCACGAGGGCGCGATCGCCGCCGAGCGCAAGAAGATGGTCGGATCGGGAGACCGTTCCGAGAAGATCCGGACCTACAATTTCCCGCAGAGCCGCATCACCGACCACCGGATCGGCTTCACGACGCATCGCATGGCGGAGGTCCTGGAGGGAAACCTGGACGAGCTGGTCGAGCCGCTGACCGCCCATTTCCAGGCGGAGAAGCTGAAGGCGGAGCTCGCCAAGGCGTGACGCCGGAGAGCCGTCGGCCGCCGGCGGCTCGCGACCTTCGCAGCCGCGTCCCGTGACCACCGGCGAAGTCCTCGACAGCGCCGCTCGCCAGGCGCGAGAGCGGCGCTCCGAAGCCACTCTCTGGGACGCCCGGATTCTTCTCGCGCACGCCCTCGGCCACGCCAACCCGCTCGCGCTGGAGCCCCGCACTCTCCTGCCGGATCGCGCCCGCTCCCGCTTCGAGGAGCTCTGGGGCCGCCGCCTGGAAGGTGTTCCCGTCCAGCACCTCGTCGGGGAGTGGGACTTCTTCGGGCGGTCCTTCTCCGTCGACGGCCGCGGGCTCATCCCGAGACCGGAAACGGAGGTCCTCATCCTCCAGGCGATCGGCGCGGCTCCCGGCAGTCGCCGGATCCTGGATCTCGGGACCGGCAGCGGCATCATCGTCGTCACGCTTCTGCGGGAGCTCCCCGAGGCCCGCGCGGTCGCGATCGACGCGTCCGCCGACGCCCTGTCCCTCGCGCGCCAGAACGCGATCCGGCACGGCGTCCTGCCCCGTCTCCAGCTCCTCGCGTCGGACTGGCTCTCCGCGCTCGCCGGGCCGCCGTTCGACCTCGTTGTCTCGAATCCTCCCTATCTCGCCCGGTCGGAGGCTGGCCGGCTCTCTCGAACCGTGGCGGAACACGACCCTGCGCTCGCCCTCTACGGCGGCGACGACGGGCTCGACTGCATCCGGGGACTCCTCGATGCGGTTCCGGCCGTTCTCCCCTCCGGCGCGCCGTTCCTCTTCGAGATCGGGTACGGCCAGGCGCGCGACGTGGAACGGGAAGCGCGGTCCCGCTCCGCGTGGCGATTCGAGGGCATATCGGTCGACCTGTCCGGGATCCCGCGGGTGACGCGCCTGCGCCGTGCGTAGCAGGCTGCTGAAAAAGGGTGTGAGGCGGGTAAACGCCGGCGGTCGCCCGCGTACCCTAATGCCCGGGGGTCTGCGTGGACGCGGGCGTTGCGCCCGCGTCGCCTCACGCCGGGGGTCTGGCTTCGTGGCCGGCCCGGTGGTCGGGAGGGGAGCGCGGCGGGGTGGGATGCAAGGAGCGCGACGAAGACGATGCCTCTGCGTATCCCGCGCCGGCGGGGCGCGTGGGAGAAAGTCGAACGGCGACCGCGCCCTCTCTCGGCCGCCGTTCGCGAAGCGAATGCCTGCGGCCGAAAGTTCGCATCCATTCTTCAGCAGCCTGCTGGGCGGATCGCTCGGACCCCCGCGTACAATCGGCCTCGGATGGATCGCTTCGTGGTCGAAGGTCCCGTGCGTCTCGCGGGAGAGGTGGAGACGGCCGGCGCGAAGAACGCGGCGCTCCCCTGCCTCGCCGCGACGCTTCTGACCGCGGAGCCGGTCCGTCTCACGAATCTTCCAGACGTGCGAGACATCCGCACGATGCAGAAGCTCCTGCAGCACATCGGGGCCTTTCTCGCTTCGGACCCGGGCGGCGCGATGGTCGAGGCGCGCGAGATCGGCTCGGCCGACGCTCCCTACGATCTGGTCAAGACGATGCGCGCCTCCGTGCTCGTGCTCGGCCCCCTCCTCGCGCGGTCGGGCTCCGTCCGGGTGTCGCTGCCCGGGGGCTGCGCGATCGGAGTCCGCCCGATCGACCTGCACCTCGAGGCCTTCCGCCGGCTCGGCGCGGAGGTCACCCTCGCGCACGGATACGTCGAGGCGCGCGCGGCGCGGCTCTCCGGGGCGGAGATCCCGTTCGAGACGGTGACCGTCACCGGGACGGAGAACGCCATGCTGGCGGCGACGCTCGCCCGCGGCACCACGACGCTCATGAACGCGGCGAGGGAGCCGGAGGTCGTCGACCTCGCCGAGCTGCTCCGCGCCATGGGCGCGCGGATCTCCGGAGACGGGACCGAGACGATCGTGATCGAGGGCGTCGAATCGCTGCACGCGGCGACGCACGCGATCGTTCCCGATCGCGTCGAGGCGGGAACCTACGCGATCGGCGGAGCGCTGACCCGGGGCGACGTCACCGTGACCCGCTGCCGACCCGCCCATCTGAAGTCCCTGACGACGCGCCTCGCCGCGAGCGGCGCCGACGTGTCATCCGGACCCGACTGGCTTCGCGTGAAGGGAGCGGCGCCTCTGGAACCGCAGGACGTGGCGACGGCGCCCTATCCGGGCTTCCCCACCGATCTCCAGGCGCAGTGGATGGCGCTCGCGACGCGAATGAACGGAATTTCGACGGTGACGGAGACGGTCTTCGAAAACCGCTTCCAGCACGTCCCGGAGCTCGTCCGGATGGGCGCGCGCATCCGCCTCGAGGGGCGCTGGGCGGTCGTCGAGGGGCCGGGCCGCCTGACCGGAGCGAGCGTGATGGCGAGCGACCTCCGGGCGTCCGCCGCTCTCGTTCTCGCGGGCCTCGCCGCGGAAGGCGAGACGGTGATCGACCGCGTCTACCACCTCGACCGCGGCTACGATCGGATGGATGTGAAGCTCGCGGGCCTCGGCGGGCGCGTGACGCGCTCGTCCGTGCCCACCGGAACCTTTCCGATCCCCGCCGGGCTGAGACGCTGACACGAGATGTCGCGCAGCGCCGGGGCGGTCGATCCGGGCCTGGTAAACGGTCAACGGTAG
>JBBQNC010000026.1:0-23273 GCA_038329555.1 Thermoanaerobaculia bacterium | reverse complement strand
CCTGCGCCTGACGGGGGTCCAGTCTCTGGACAGGGCCTCCGAGAGCGATCTCTCCTGGATCGGCGATCCGCGCCGCGCTTCCGAGGCCGGCGCGACGCGCGCCGGCGCGCTTCTCGTCGCCGCGGAGGAGAGCGCCGGAGGACGTCCCGCGGTCGTCGTGCCGAATCCGCTGCTCGCTCTGGCGGTCTGGCTCGCCGGATCGGAGCCGCCCCGGCGCCCCCGCGCCGGGGTTTCCCCCCGCGCCCACGTCGACAGGACGGCGCGCATCGGCCGGGGCGCCGCGGTGGCGCCCGGCGCGACGGTCTCGGCCCGGGCGCGCGTGGGACCGCGGGCGGTGATCTCCGCGGGCGCGTTCGTGGGTGAAGAGGCCGAGATCGGGGAGGAGGCGTTCCTCCATCCCAACTCGGCGGTCCTGGCCCGCTGCGTCGTCGGCGCGCGCTCGATCCTGCACGCGGGGGCCGTGGTCGGCGCGGACGGCTTCGGTTACGTCTGGGACGGAACGAGCCACCGGAAGATCCCGCAAAAGGGGACGGTGCGCGTCGAGGAAGACGTCGAGATCGGAGCCAACGCCACCGTCGACCGGGCCACGTTCGGCGAGACGGTGATCGGACGCGGAACGAAGATCGACAACCTCGTTCAGGTCGGGCACAACGTCGTGATTGGCGAGGACTCGATCCTCTGCGGGCAGGCGGGGATCGCGGGGTCCACGAGGCTCGGTCGGCGGGTGACGCTCGCCGGGCAGGTCGGGATCGGAGACCACGTCGAGATCGGGGACGGCGCCACGCTCACCGGCCAGGCGGGAATCCCCTCCCGGGCGTCCGTGCCGGCCGGTGCGGTGCTCTCGGGCTATCCTCCCGCACCGCATCGCGAGTTCCTGAAGCGCGCGGCCCTCGTCGCCCGCCTGCCGGAGCTCGTCCGCAGGCTGGAGGAGCTCGAGAAGGCGGCCCGCCGCGGCCGCGGAAAGGACGAGTAGCGTGGAGCTCGGAATCGCGGAGATCCTGAAGATTCTCCCGCACCGCTATCCCTTTCTCCTGGTCGACCGGATCCTCGAGATCGAAGAGGGGAAGCGCGTCGTCGGCATCAAGAACGTGACCTTCAACGAGGAGTTCTTCCAGGGCCACTTTCCGGGCAACCCGGTGATGCCGGGGGTTCTGATCGTCGAGGCGATGGCGCAGGTCGCCGGGGTCGGAGTGCTGGCGCCTCTCCCCGAGTCGGAGCGCAAGCTCCTCTACCTGACCGGCGTCGATCGCTGCAAGTTCCGCCGCCCCGTCATCCCCGGAGACCAGCTCCGGATCGAGGTGGAGATCGTCGCCGCAAAGAGCCGCCTCTACAAGTGTCGCGCGCGCGCCACCGTGGACGGCGCGCTCTGCGCCGAGGGCGAGCTCACGTCGGCCGTCGTCGAGCGCAAGTCGTGACGACCACCGTTCACCCGACCGCCATCGTCGCCGAGGGGGCCGTCCTGGGGGAGGACGTGGAGGTCGGTCCCTACGCCGTCGTCGAGGCGAACGTCCGGCTCGGGAAGCGCACGACGGTCGGGGCGCACGCCCATCTCTCGGGACCGGCCGAATTCGGCGAGGGCAACCGGATCTTTCCGCACGCCGTTCTCGGCCTCGAGCCCCAGGACCTGAAGTACCACGGAGAGCCCACGCGCCTGGTCGTCGGCTCGCGAAACGTCTTCCGCGAATTCATGACGGTGCACCGGGGCACGACGACCGGGCGCGGCGAGACGGTGATCGGCGACGAGGGCTACTTCATGTCCTACAGCCACGTGGCCCACGACTGCCGGATCGGATCGCGCGTCGTGTTCGCCAACTGCGCCGCGCTCGGCGGGCACGTCGACGTCGGTGACCACGCGATTCTGGGCGCGTTCGCGGCCGCGCACCAGTTCATCCGCGTCGGCAAGTACGCGTTCGTAGGCGCCTACGCCCAGCTCCGGCAGGACGTCCTTCCTTTCTCGAAGACCGACGGCATCGAGGCGAAGACGTACGGCCTGAACACGATCGGCCTGAAGCGCAACGGCTTCTCGGACGAGCGCCTGGAGGTGCTGAACCGGGCCTACCGATTGCTCGTGAAGTCGAAGTTGAACACAACGCAGGCGCTCGAGAGGATCGAGGCGGAGCTCGCCGGGAAGCCCGACGTCGACGACCTCATCGCGTTCATCCGGGAGAGTCGGCGCGGGTTCCACCGGTGACGAGCGGCTCCGGACCGGGCGGCCGAGACGTACGCGTCGCCGTCGTCGGTGTGGGCCATCTCGGCCGGCACCACGCACGCATCGCCGCGTCGATGAGGGGCGTGCGCTGCGTGGGTGTATACGACCACCACGCGGGGCGCGCGGAGGAGGTGGGCCGCGCTCACGGGATACCGGTGCTGGAGAGCCTGGACGAGGTCGCCGCCACCGCGGAGGCCGTCGTTGTCGCCACCCCCACAGTCAGCCACGCGGCGATCGCGGAGTCGCTCCTCGCGCACGGCTGCGACGTGATGATCGAGAAGCCGATCGCGTCCTCCGTCGCCGAAGCCGATCGGGTGCTCGCCGTCGCGCGGGCGAACCGTCGAGTCGTCCAGGTGGGCCACGTCGAGCGGTACAACCCGGCCGTGCAGGCTGCGCTCGCTCTCGCAGCCGACGTTCGCTTCGTCGAGGCCCACAGGCTCGGGGCCTTCACCCGCCGCAGTCTCGACGTCGACGTCGTCCTGGACCTCATGATCCACGACCTCCAGATCGTCCAGGTTCTGGCCGGCGGCGCGCCGGTCGACGAGGTCCGGGCCATCGGGATGCCCGTGCTGACCGAAAAGATCGACATCGCGAACGCGCGGATCGCCTTCGCGGGCGGTTGCGTCGCGAACCTGACGGCCTCCCGGGTTTCAGCGGACAAGGTTCGCAAGCTGCGCGTCTTTGCGCCGGCCCTGTCGCTCTCCGTGGACATGCAGTCCCAGTCGATCCGGGCCTTCCGGCTCTCCCGGGAGACGGGCAGCCCCGAGATCGTTCCGGTGACGGTCGCCGTGGAGCGCGACGAGCCCCTGGTCCGCGAGATGGCTGACTTCGTGCGATGCGTCCGCGAGCGCGGCGAGCCGCTGGTCTCGGGCGAGATCGGGCGCGACGCCCTCGTTCTGGCCGTCGGGGTCCAGGACGCGATCGAGCGTCACCGTGTGGCGCTGGAAGGCGCGCGCGCGTGAAGCGCGGACCCGGCCGGATCGGCCTGATCGGCGGGAGCGGCGTCTACGATCTCTCGGGGATCGACGACTTGCACGAGGAAAAGCTCGATACGCCGTTCGGCGCCCCGTCCGACTCCTATTTCACGGGGACGCTCGCCGGGATCCCCGTCGCGTTCTTTTCCCGCCACGCCCGGGGTCACCGGTACTCGCCGACGGAGATCAACTACCGCGCGAACGTCTGCGGCTTCAAGATGCTCGGCTGCGACGCGCTGCTCTCCGCCTCCGCGGTCGGCAGCCTCAAGGAGGAGTACCCGCCACGCCACGCCGTCATCCCCGACCAGTTCATCGACCGGACCCGGCACCGGCGGGACACGTTCTTCGACGGCGGGGTCGTGGCGCATGCGGGCTTCGCCGATCCCGTCTGCCCGGCCCTCTCCGAGGCGCTGGAGGAGAGCGCGCGGGAGGCGGGCCTCTCGGTGCATCGGGGGGGGACGTACGTCTGCATGGAGGGGCCTCAGTTCTCGACGCGCGCCGAATCGAACCTCTACCGATCCTGGGGGGCCGACGTGATCGGCATGACGAACCTGACCGAGGCGCGGCTCGCCCGGGAGGCCGAGATCTGTTACGCGTCCCTCGCGCTCGTGACGGACTGGGATTGCTGGCGCGAGTCGACGGAAGCCGTTTCGGTCGAGGCCGTGCTCGCCGTCCTGTCCGAAAACGCGACGGGGGCGCGGCGCACGATGCGCGCCGCCGTCGCACGCGTCTCGCCGGACCGCGCGTGCGGCTGCCGGAACGCGATGCGGTACGCCATCCTGACCGACCGGAAGGCGATTCCGGAGGAGGCCCGTCTGCGCCTGGCGCCGATCGCGAGCCGGTACCTGTGAGACGAGAGGGCCCGGGGTCCCGGCCGGGCCGCATCGTCGTGACGGGATCGGTCGCCTTCGACTACCTGATGACGTTTCCGGGCCATTTCGTCGAGCACCTGATCCCCGACCAGTTGAAGCGCCTGTCGGTTTCGTTTCTGGTCGACGAGATGCGGCGCGTCGAGGGCGGGTGCGCGGCGAACATCTCCTGGGGACTCGCCGTTCTCGGCGAGCGCCCGCTTCTGTTCGCCACGGCCGGGCCGGACGCCGCCGGCTACCGGGACCGGCTCGACCGCGAGGGCGTCGACGTGTCGCGGCTCGAGATCTGCCACGACGTCTACACGGCCTCGTTCTTCGTTTCGACGGACCTCGATCAGAACCAGCTCGCGTCCTTCTACACGGGAGCGATGTCCCGGGCGAGGGACCTATCGATCGCGGACCTCGATCCCGCCGACTGCGCGATCGTCGTGATCTCGCCGAACGATCCCGCCGCGATGGACCGCTACGCCTCCGAGTGCCGGACGGCGAAGATCCCCTTCCTCTACGACCCGAGCCAGCAGGTGGCGCGGCTCACCGGGGAGGACCTTTCCCGGGGACTGGAAAGCGCCTCGATTCTGATCGCCAACGACTACGAGATGGGGATCCTCTCCCAGAAGACGGGATGGTCGGCCGAGCAGATCGAGGCCCGCGTGCCCGTGGTCATAATCACCCACGGCGCCGAGGGGTCCACGATCGCGCTCGTCGAAGGGGAGCACCGGATCCGCCACGGGGTCCCGGCCGCGCCGCTCGAGGGCGCCGCGCTCGATCCCACGGGCGTCGGCGACGCGTTCCGGGCAGGGCTGCTGCGCGGTCTCCGGGCCGGGCTCTCGTGGGAGATCGCCGGCCGGATGGGAAGCGTCGCGGCCGTGTTCTGCCTGGAGGTTCAGGGTCCGCAGCCGCCCCGCTATTCGATCGGGGCCTTCGTCGAGCGTTACGAGAAGAGCTTCGGAAGGGAGTCCGCTCTGGCGGCGATCGCCGCCCCCTGAGACATCGGCCGCGGCGTTCGCTTCGCGAACAGGCGGCCGAGAGAGCGCGTCGCTTGAAACAATGCGGAGAACCCCCGAGAGAGCGCTTCGCTTGGAACAATGTGGAGAACCCATGTAAGATCGTCGTTCTTCGAAGGGATCGATCTTTGAGCCACCGCCGTGTTCTGCGCCGCATGGGCCCCGCCTTTTCCCCCTGCGAGGTGGAAGGGAAGCCGGATGCCGCCGCGCTCCGCGTCACGGTCGTGTGCTCGCGCTGGAACCCGACGGTGACCGACGGACTGCTCGCGTCGGCGCTCGGCGCGCTCGCCGAGCGGGGCGCCCGCGAAGAGAACGTCACCGTCGTTCGCGTTCCCGGCGCCTTCGAGCTGCCCGCCGCGGCGCGGCTCGCGCTCGGGCGGCCCCGATGCGACGCCGTGGTCGTGCTCGGGGCGATCGTGCGCGGCGAGACGTTCCATCACGACGTGCTCGCCCATGCGGTCGGGTCGGCGCTCGCCGCGCTCTCCGCGGAGACCGGCCGTCCCGTCGGATTCGGCCTCCTGACCTGCGACACCGTCGATCAGGCGCACGCCCGGGTGGGCAAGGGAGCGGAGGCCGCCGAGGCTGCCGTCGAAATGGCGAACCTCCGCCGCCGTCTGCGGGCCCGCTGATGGGCGCGAGACGCAAGGCGCGGGAGCTCGCGCTGCAGATGCTCTTCGAGAACGACGTCGCAGGGACCGCGCCCGACGAGATGTTCCGTCGAAACGCCGATCTGCAGAAGGCGCCCGAGGGCATCCGGGAGTTCACCGAGCGGCTCGTGGAAGGGACGCTGGCCAACCGCGAGCAGCTGGACGAAGTCATCACGAAGCAGGCCGATCACTGGCGGCTCGCCCGGATGCCGATCGTGGATCGGAACATCCTCCGGCTGGCGCTCTTCGAGCTGCTGCACGAGCCCTCGACGCCGCGGCCGGTCATCATCGACGAGGCGCTCGAGATCGCCAAGCGCTTCTCGACGCCGCGTTCGTCGCAGTTCATCAACGGCATCCTGGACGGGGTGCTCAAGTCGCAACCCGGAGAAGGCCCCGCCGCGTGACGCGCCGCAGCGTGCGCCTCGGTCTCCTCGGACTGGCGCTCTTCGCGGCGAGGGCGTCGGGAATCGGCGGCGAACAGAGAGCCGTCTACCACGCCGACGGCGCCCAGACGGGACTCTTCGATCAGTACGACAACGACGGGTACTCGCTCGCGGTCGCGCCGACCGCGGATGGGGGCGTCGAGCTCCGGGTGCGGGTCGTCGACGCGCGGCTCGAGAGCTCCGCGCCGTACCGGGCGGGAGCCCCTTCGGAACCTTCCCTCCCGCGCGCGCCGGACCGGGACGCCTTCGCCCGGGCTCTCGCCCGGGAAAGCCGCACGCAGGCTGCGGCGGTCCGGCGGGTCCTCCTCGGGATAGCCGCCGAGGTCCGGTACGACCCCGATCGGCTCCGCAACCAGGATCCGGCCGCCGTCTTCGCTTCTCGCCGGGCGTACTGCGTCGGGTTCGCGGAGCTCGCCGTGGATCTGCTTCGCCGCGTCGGCATCTCCGCGCGAACCGTCCAGGGGATTCTCCGCACCGACGCGTCGGCCGACCGCTACGAGCGCGACATCGGCGGGGTGTATCACCGGTGGATCGAGGTCTGGTATCCGGACCGAGGATACGTCTTTTCGGATCCCGCCGCCTCCATCAACGGCGTCGACGCGCGGTACGTGCCGTTCGACCGCCGCTCGCTCCGGCGGCCCGAGTCGCTCCGCGTGACTGCGGCGATTCCGCCGACCGGCCGCCTCGACTACTCGAGCGTCCGCGCGGGCGACGCGACCGTTCGGGTGCGGACGGCGCGCGCCGACTGATCGGACGAGCCCGCGCGCATCGGTTATATTGGCCGGCCTCATCATGGCCGAACGGTACGATCCGGCGGAGCTCGACCGGAAATGGCAGCGCCTCTGGGAAGAGGCCGGCGTCGCGGCCGTCGACACGGCGCGGGGCGAGAACAAGTTCTACATGTTGAACATGTTTCCCTACCCGTCCGGCAGCCGCCTCCACGTGGGCCATGGCCGCAACTACATTCTGGGCGACGCGCTCTACCGGCGCCAGCGGATGGCCGGGAAACGGGCGTTGAATCCGATGGGCTGGGACGCGTTCGGGCTGCCCGCGGAGAACGCCGCCATCGCGAGCGGCGTTCATCCTCGCGAGTACACGCTCGGCAACATCGGGCGCATGAAGGAGCAGCTCCGGAGCCTGGGTCTCCTGTACGACTGGTCGAAGGAGCTTGCCTCGTGCGACCCGGCCTACTACCGCTGGAACCAGTGGCTCTTCCTGCGGATGTGGGAGCGCGGCCTCGCCTACCGGAAGACGGCTCCGGTGAACTGGTGCCCGGGATGCCGGACCGTGCTCGCCAACGAGCAGGTCGTCGACGGACGCTGCGAACGATCCGGGGATCTGGTCGAGATTCGCGATCTCACCCAGTGGTTCTTTCGGATCACGGATTACGCCGAGCGGCTCCTCGCGGGACTGGACGGCCTCGACTGGCCGGAGCGCGTCAAGACGATGCAGCGCAACTGGATCGGCCGCTCGGAGGGCGCGGAGATCTTCTTCCGCGTCGAGGCGCTGGCCGAGCCCGTGCCCGTCTTCACGACGCGGCCCGATACGCTCTACGGCGCGACCTTCCTCGCTCTCGCTCCCGAGCATCCCGTCGCGGCGCGGCTCGCGGAGAGGTCGCCCCGCCGCGCGGAACTCGAGCGCTTCATCGAACGGGTCCGGCGCGAATCCCGGCTCGAGCGCGAGGCCGAGGGAGGGGAGAAGGAGGGCATCGACACGGAAGTGTCCGCGTTGAACCCGGCGACGGGTGAGCCCATCCCGGTGTGGCTGGCGAACTTCGTCCTGCCCGACTACGGGACGGGCGCGATCATGGGGGTCCCCGCGCACGACCAGCGCGACTTCGAGTTCGCGCGCCGGTACGGGCTGCCCGTGCGCCCCGTCTACCGGCTCGAGGAGGAGGAGCCGGACCCGGAAGCGATGACGTCGGCGGTGCCGCACGGCGGCGTCCTCTACCGCTCGGGCGACTGGAACGGGACCCCGAACGGCCCCGAGGCGATCCGCCGCGCGATCGACTGGATCGAGGCCGGGGGCTTCGGCCGGGGACGCGTCGGCTACCGCCTCCGCGACTGGCTGATCTCCCGCCAGCGCTACTGGGGCACGCCCATCCCGGCGGTCCACTGCCCGAAGTGCGGCGTGGTCCCCGTTCCCGACGCCGATCTGCCCGTGCTCCTCCCGGAGGACGTGGCGTTTCGCGGCGCCGAAGGAAACCCCCTGGAGCAGTCGGAGGCCTTCGTGGCGACGACCTGCCCGCGATGCGGCGGTCCGGCCCGCCGCGAGACCGACACGATGGACACCTTCGTCGACTCGTCCTGGTACTACCTGCGGTTTTTGAACCCCGCGGACGATCGAAGGATGGTGGACACCGAACGGGCCGCGGCGTGGATGCCCGTGGATCAGTACGTCGGCGGAATCGAGCACGCGATCCTCCACCTTCTCTACGCGCGGTTCATCTGCCGGGTCCTGAAGGACCTCGACCTCGTCGGTCTCGAGGAGCCCTTCGCGCGGCTCTTCAACCAGGGCATGATCACCAAGTTGAACCCGTCGACGGGCAAGAT
Source organism: Thermoanaerobaculia bacterium (assembly GCA_038329555.1). Classification (GTDB taxonomy): domain Bacteria; phylum Acidobacteriota; class Thermoanaerobaculia; order UBA5066; family Gp7-AA6; genus JALYUA01. The sequence goes on along the minus strand of JBBQNC010000026.1, from coordinate 14,575 downwards.
CGAGAAGATGTCGAAGTCGCGGGGGAATACGGTCTCGCCCGACGAGCTCATCGCGCGCTTCGGCGCGGATACCCTCCGGGTCTACACGCTCTTCATCGGCCCTCCGGAGAAGGAATCCGAATGGTCGGAAGACGGCGTCTCTGGAGCCTGGCGGTTCCTGCAGCGCGTCCACGACACGTGCTCGCGCGTGGAGGCGATCCTGCCCGGAGGGTCCGGACCCGCGGCCGACGACTCTCCGCTGCGAAGGTTCGAGCACCGGACGATCCAGAGGGTGACCGAAGACGCCGACCGGTTCCACTTCCACACGGCCGTCGCGGCGCTCATGGAGTTCCAGAGGGGAATCTCGGAGGCCCTCGACGGCGGCGTGGAGAGCCCGGCGACGGTCGTCGCCGCGATGCGCACCCTCCTGACGCTGCTCCACCCGGTCGCTCCGCATCTGACCGAGGAGTGGTGGGAGCGCCTCGGCGGAAAACCCTTCCTGCTCGAAGTGGCCTGGCCGCACTTCGACCCGGCGCTCGCCACGCCGGAGCGCGTCACTCTGGTCGTCCAGGTCAACGGGAAGGTCCGCGGCCGGCTCGACGTCGAGCGCGGCGCCGCGGAGGACGATGCCGTGGCCCTCGCCCGGGCCGACGAGAAGATTCGCGGCTGGATCGACGGGAAGGAGATCACCCGGGCGGTCTACGTTCCGGATCGCCTGCTCAACCTGGTCGTGCGTTGAGCCGCGGCCGCGGCCGTCGCGGGGCTGGTTTCGGGCGGCGGCGCCTGGACGCGGCCGCGCGGGCAGCCGCGGCGCTCCTCGCCCTGGCGGCCGGCCTCTCGCAGTCCTGCGGGTACGCGCTGGTGGGCCGATCGTCGACGCTGCCGCCGTCGATCCGCGTGGTCCAGTTCCAGACGCTCGTCAACCAGACCCAGCGCGTCGGCGTCGAGCAGAGGCTGTCCCGGGAGATCGCCCGCGAGCTCGCGAGCCGCGGCCGCTTCCGCGTCCAGGCCGACGCCTCGGGCGCCGACGCGGCGCTGACCGGGGCGGTCATCGGATTCGACCTCTATCCCGTCGCCTTCGACGAGCAGGGCCGGGCCCGCGAGTATCAGGTCCGGATCACCGCGAGGGTCGCGCTGACGGGCTCCGACGAAAAGGTGATCTGGCAGAACCCGTCCTACAGCTTCCAGGAGAACTACACGTTCTCGACGAGCGCCGCTTCCTACGTCGACCGGGAAAACGAGGCCATCGACCGCGTTGCGGAGAGGTTCGCCGAGAGCCTCGTGTCGAATCTGCTCGAAGGGTTCTGAAGCGACGGCCCGGGGCCGGACCGCCCGGCTCCGCGGACTCCGACCCCCGGCGGCTACTTCGCCGAGGCGGCCTTCTTCGCCAGCCGCGACTTCAGGCGCGCGGCCGCGTTCTTGTGGATGACGCCCTTCTTCAGGGCCGCGTCGATCTCCGAATACGTCTCGGGCACCCGTTTCGCCTGCTCCGCCGGATCGGCCGCCCGATGACCTTTGAGGGCGGTCCTCAGCCGGGTGCGGAGTCCCTTGTTCTTCGCGTGGCGTTTGGCGGTCTGCCGGATCCGCTTTTCTGCCGATTTGATGTTGGCCATGACCTGCTCCTCTATTCCGTATGTTGGCGACGCGTCGTCTGTTGGCGTCGCGTCGGATGCTGGCGTGGTGTCGACGCGGCGACGCGGCTCCACGGCCGCACCACCCTTCGCGCCGCGTCGGTGAATCTAGCGGGCCTCGACGCCCAATGACTTCAAGCGGGCGCGCCCGAGTCGCGCCTCCTCGGACGTCGGGTACTCGTGGATGACGTACTGGAGCGCGACGACCGCTTCCGGCTTCTGCCCGAGCTCCAAGAGCGCGTAGCCCTTCTTGAGCAACGCGGCCGACGCCTTGTCGCTCTTCGGCCAGTCCTTGAGCACGCGGTCGAAGTCGGTGATCGCCTCCCGATACTTCTTCTGGGCATAGTGGGACTCGCCGATCCAGTACTGGGCGTTGTCCGTCAGGTCGGTGTTCGGGTACGCGTCGATGTACTCCTGGAATCCCTGGGTCGCCAGCGCGTAGCGCCCCTTCCCGTAATCCGCGTATGCCGTGTCGTAGAGATCCGACGGGGAGGCACGGCCGCCGCCGGTTCCCGCGGGCCGGACGACCGCCGTGTCCGAGGGCGAAGACAGCGCGGCCGGGGACCCGGAGCGGCCCGGCGCGGGCGGAGCGGAATTCATCGCCGGCGGGGGGGCGAGCGACGAGGATGGCGCGCCCCCGCGCATGCGGGCGAGGTCGCCCTGTGTCTCGGCGATCTGCTGGGACAGCTGCGAGAGACGCCGGTTGGTGTCTTCGAGCTTCGCCTCGAGCTGCTCCATCTTGGCCGTCATCTCGTTCAGCTTGACGCCCGTGTCGGCATTGCTCTTCAGCAGCTGAGTCGTCTGCTGCGCGACGTTGGTGTTCAGCTTCGCGACCTCTTCCTTGCTCGACGACTTGCGCTCGAGCGCCTGAATCTGGGTCTCGATGTCGCTCATCTGCCGATGGAGGCCGTCGATGTCCTCGGACGAGACGCAGCCCGCTACGGCGACGACGGCCGAGAGGAGCAGGGCGGAACGGGCGAAGGGGCGCCGGGATCTCATCGCCTGTCTACTTTCTACCTGGCCGTGAAGAGAAAGTGGGCCCGGCGGTTCTGCTGCCAGCACGACTCGGTCTCTTCGGTGCAGAAGGGGCGCTCCTTGCCGTAGGAGACCGTCCGGATCCGCGAGCCGTCGACGCCGAGCGACGTCAGGTACTCCCGCGCCGCGTTCGCGCGCCGGTCGCCGAGAGCCAGGTTGTACTCCGTGGTGCCACGGTCGTCGCAGTGGCCCTCGATCAGGAACTGCGTGCTGGGGTGCTTCTTGAGCCAGTCGGCGTTCGCCGACAGCGCCGTTCGCGCGTCGTCCCGCAGGTCGGCCTTGTTGTAGTCGTAGAAGGCGTCTTGCAGATAGCCCATCTGGTTCAACTTGGCGAGATCCGCCGGGATCTCTTCCGTCTGGACGTTGTCCGGCGTGCGCGTGGTCGGCTGTGTGACCTGCGTCTCGCCCGGGCGCGTCGGAGCCTCGGTCGTTGGCTTCGACTCCGAGGTCGTCGTCGGGGGCTTCTTCTTACAGGCGCTCGCGAAAGAGAGTGCCGCTGCCAGAGCGAAAATCACCGCCATGGCCCGTGTCGAGTTCCTCTTCATTCCCGTCTCCTTGTCGTTAATGCGATCCGCGCGCGGCGTGCGCTCGCGAACCCGAAATTATAGCAAAAACAGGGTTTCGCTTCGCTTCTGGGATCACGGCATCCAGACCGGCTGCATATTCGATCCGCCCTCCGTCAGCTGGCGTTTGTTCTTCCCGTCCGTGGCATCCATCGTGTAGATCTGGTACGCCGTCCCTCCGCGCCGGGACTGGTAGACGATCTTCGTCCCGTCGGGCGACCAGGAGGGATGGTCGTTCGAGCCCTCGGACGTGAGTTGCACCGTATGACCCGTCGCGAAGTCCATGACGCAGATGTTGAAGTCCCCCTCGTTGCGGCAGGCGAAGGCGATCCGGTCGCCCTTCGGCGACCAGGACGCTTCGTCGTTCCAGTTTCCGGCGAAGGTCATGCGCCGGGCCCCGGTGCCCTCGGCGTCCATGACCCAGATCTGGGGCGAGCCGGTCTGGTCCGAGGTGTACAGGATCTGCCGTCCGGTCGGCGACCAGTCGGGCGAAGCCTCGAGCGCACGGGTGCTCGTCAGCCGGCGCAGGCCGCCGCCCGAGGCGTTCATCACGTAGATATCGGGATTGCCCTTCGCAGAGCCCGAGAAGGCGATCTGCGTCCCGTCCGGCGAGAGTGCCGGGGATGCGTTCAGCTCGAGGCCGGTCGAGAGCTCTCTCTGGCCCGAGCCGTCGGCGTTCATGGTCCAGACCTGGGGATAGCGCTTGGCGTAGCTCGTGAAGACGATCTTCCCGGCGCGCGCGTCCGGATTCAGGATGAGGGAATGGTGGTTGGTCAGGCGGCGGGGGTTCCGGCCGTCGAAATCCATCGCGTAGAGCTCCTTGTTGCGGCCCCCGTCGCGGTCCGACACGAAGAGGATCGTCGAGAGGAAGCTGCCGGCCTGACCCGTGAGCTCCTTCAGGATGTCGTTGGCGAGCGTGTGCGCGATGCGCTCGACGAACGACACGCCGCCCGAGTAGCGCCGCGCGAAAATGGGCTTGCGCGACTTGAGGTCCCAGACCCGCGCCTCGACGGAGACCCGGTCCCCGGCCACGTCGCCCCGCGTGTCCACCAGGATCTCCGCGCCCGTCGAGAGCCATCGTCCGGCGGCGTCGGCCGTCGACACGTCCCGCGTCCCGGAGGGGTCGTTCTTGGCGTCGGTGACGACGAAGGCGCTCGAATAGTCGAGGTCCGCGCGAAGGGCCGCCGTGAACGGCTCCGACACCTTCGACTGGAGTGCGGCGACGCCGGGGGCGAGGAGAGGCGGCACGGCCAGGGGCATTTTTCGCCCCGTCGGTCCGGTGATGACGATGACTCCTCCCTCGGGAGTCTGACCCCGCGTGAACGCGGCGCCGGCCAGCATCGAGAGGACAAGCGCGACGGCTCGAAGGCGATGTTTTTTCATTCGAAGAGCACCGAAAGGCTGACGTGGTTGGATTGGAACTCGGACGGCAGCGGTGGAAGCGGCGAAGCCGCGAGAACCGCCCTGAGAGCCGCCCGGTCCACGAATGTGAGTCCGCTCGACGTGACGATCTCCGCGTCGGTGATCGTCCCGTCCTTCTGGATGGAGAAATGTACGACGGGCGAGGTCGGAATCGTGGCGGCCGGCTTGAACCAGTTCGTCTCGATCGCGACCTTGACCCGCTCGTAGTAGTACGGATAGTTGAAGCCGGGCTGGTCGAACTTCAGGGGGCCGACTCCCACGCCGCTCCCGCCTGTCGCTCCCGTGCCCGCGCCGCCGGTCGAAGAGGAAGCGTCCGACTCCTTTTGCGTTTGTGTGGCTGTCGAGGCGGGTGTCTTGCCCCGGCCCTTCAGATCCGTGGAAGCGGGCAGCGGGGGGTTCGTTTTGGTCGTCTCCTTCGCCGGAAGGAGTTTGGCCTTCTCCGACGGAGGAGGAGCAACCTCGTCGGGAGGCTTCAGGATCTTCGGCCGCTCGGCCTCGGCCGGCGGCGGGGCCGGCGCGGAGGCGAGGTCGACCGCGTGACCCTTGAAGGACCCGGCCGACTGGAGCCGGACGGCGAGGGTCCGGCCCGGTGAGAAGCGCGCGGGGCGCGCGAGGGAGGAAACGAGGAGACCCGCTGCGACCGCCGCGTGGAGGAGAAGGGCGAGCGCTGCGCCCGTGGCCCAGGGGAAGTCTTCGTGCTCGCGCTCCGCGAGGATCGCCCCGACTGCGTCCATCCGTTATCTGGCCGTCTTCCGGTTCGTCGGAGTCTCCGTGATCATCCCGAGGTTCTCGATCCCCATCCGGTTCAGGACGTCGAGCGTCTCGACGACGGTCCCGTACGAGAGCGCCCGGTCCGCCTTCAAGAAGACCGTCCGATCCTTTCGCGTGCGGAGGAAGGCACCGAGGCGATCCTTGAGCAGTCCGCGGGCCACGGGCGTCTCGTTGATGTAGTAGAGGCCGTCGCGGGTGATTGACAGGATGATCGGATCCTCGATGCTCGACGGAAGGTTCGTGGTCGCCGTTTTCGGGAGAGCCACGGCGACGCCCTGATGCAGCATGGGGGCGGTCACCATGAAGATGATGAGGAGGACCAGCATCACGTCGACGAGCGGCGTGACGTTGATGTCCGCCAGGTGGTCGTAGGGGTCGCCCGTTTCACGGTGGAAGGCCATGTGACGTGATCAGCTTTGAGTTTTGAGTTTTGAGTTTTGAGTTTCGAGTTGCTGGTGATCCGCTCGGATGGGGAGTGCGAAGTCGAGCTGAAAACGAGGACTGAGAACTGAAAACTCAGAACTCACAACTCAGAACCCACCTATGTAAAATTCCTCTCCGCCAGGTTGATGAACTCGAGGGCAAAGTCCTCCATTCCCGCGCGCTGTTCCCGGACCCGCCCCATGAAGTAGTTGTAGAAGATGAGCGCCGGAATCGCCGCCGCGAGACCCGCCGCGGTGTTGACGAGCGCCTCGGAGATCCCCGGTGCGACGGCGGCGATCGAGGTCGATCCGGTGTTGCCGATCGCCCGGAAGGACCCCATGATCCCCCAGACGGTTCCGAAGAGCCCGATGAACGGGCAGGCGGACGCCGTCGTGGCGAGAAACGTCATGTGCCGCGTGAGCCGTGACACCTCGACGCCGATCGCGCGCTCGAGCGCCCTCTCGACGCCGGCGATGTTCTTGATGAGCAGCTTTCCCGCCGGAGTCCCCGCGACGGTGACGGCGGGATCGTCCGGCCGGTTGGCCTTCACCTGGGCGTCGAGCTCGGCGTAGCCGGCCTTGAAAAGGGTCGTGAGCGGCGATTCGGTGAGCTGCGAGGCGATGGTATTGACCTCCGAGAATCGCTTGGACTTGCGGAAAAACGCCACGAATTTCTCGGATTGGGCGGCCACCCGGCGGAGCCGGACGAACTTCGCGAAGATGATGATCCACGAAACGAGCGAGAAGAAGAGCAGAATGGCAAGAACCACCTTGGCGGTGGGGCCGGTTTCGCGGAAGAACCCGAGGAGGGTATCGCCGCCCGCCGGGAGATTTTCCGTGCGGACAGGCTGCAGGAGGGCCGCGATCATCGGTCTCGGACCGTAACATACGGATGACAGAGGGTCAAAGGGAATGCCGGAGCGAAGCGCGCGCGTTGTGAATCACGTGACCTCTGGAGCGAGACAGCGTCTCGGCGCGGCCGCCATCGCGGCCGTCGCCGGACTCTTCGCGGCGATGAGCGTCGCTTCGCCCGCCCCCCTCGCCCGTGCGGCCGCTCCCCGGCGCCGCGCGAAAGCGCCCGCCGTTGCGATCCCGACCCCCGTCCCCACGCCGCCCGCGACGGAGACGATGCCGACCGAGAGGGTCGTCGCCGGCATGAAGGGATACGGCGTCTCCGACTTCGGCGACGGCAAAGGGGTCCAGAAGTTCGACGTCGAGATCCTCGGCGTCCTGAAGCGGTACGCGCCGCGGCAGGACCTGATCCTCGCTCGGGTTTCCGGCGCCGGGCTCGAAAACTCCGGCGTAATCGCGGGGATGAGCGGAAGCCCGATCTACGTCGAGGGCAAGCTGGTCGGGGCTCTCGCCTACGGGTGGCCCTTTTCGAAAGTGGCGATCTGCGGCATCACGCCGATCCAGAGCATGCTCGACATCCGCCACGCGCCCGCGGCTCCTCCCGTTCCGATCGGCGGCTCGTCGTCCGGCGGCGGCCGCGCCGCGCCGACCTCCGCGTCCCCGGCGGCGGGGCCCGAAGGGGGGACGAGGCGTCCGGGGGCGAGCGCCGTGACGACGGCGGACTTCGTGGCCGCCTTCGGCTCCGGACACTTCCAGGACCGCATGGACGCCCTGCTGAAGCCGCTGCGCCCCGCGGCCGCCGATCAGATGGCGGCGCTCCCGCTGCCCGTCTCCTTCAGCGGCTCGGCCCAGTCGGGCGGCCTCTTCGACCGCCTCGTGTCGAACGCGGGATGGATGGCCGCGCCCTCGGGGGCGTCCGCTTCCATGAGCGCCGCGGGCGCCTCCGACGCGAAGACCGACTCCGACGCACCGATGCTGCGTCCCGGTTCCGCGGTGGCGACGCAGCTCCTCTCGGGGGACATGGACCTGTCCGCGTCGGGGACGGTGACCTGGGTGGAAGGCAACACCCTCCTTGCGTTCGGCCATCCGTTCCTGTCGATGGGCCCCGTCTCGATGCCGATGACCCGCGCAGAAGTGCTCACGGTGTTTCCGTCCCTCTTCCGGTCCTTCAAGTTCGCGGCGACGGGTCCCGTCCTCGGCTCGATCACCCAGGACCGCTCGACTGGAATTCTCGGGACCTTCGGGTCCAAGGCGCCCATGGTTCCGATCGCGCTGCGGATCTCTTCCGACGAAGTCGCTCCGCAGACCTACCACTTCCAGGCAGTCCACAACTCGATGCTGACGCCGATTCTCTCGGCGCTGGCGATCGACAACGTGCTGACGACCGTTGAGAAGCGCACGGGCGAGCGTACGCTCGTCTGGAAGTCTTCCATCCGGACGCCGGACCGCACCGTGCGCTGGGACTCCGTCTTCTCGGGCCTGTCTGCGCGGGAGGAGGCGGTGACCTCGCTCGCGCTTCTCACGAACTTCCTGATGGCGAATGAATTCCGGGACCTCACGATCCAGAGCGTCGACGTCGAGATCACGCACTCCGACCGGCTCCAGAGCGCGCGCGTCGTGCACGTCGAAGCGCAGAAGGAGCGCGTCCGGGCCGGCGAGGAAGTCCCGATCTGGATCGATCTCGTGGACTTTCGCGGAAGCAGCCGGCGCGTCGTCATGACCCTGAAGATCCCCTCGGACACGCCGCCGGGTCCGCTGAACGTCTTCGTCGGCGACGGCTCGGCCGCGACGGCGTACGATCTCGGCGCGGTGCCCCCGGACCCGCAGTCGCTCGACCAGGTGCTCGACTTCCTGGCTCGCGTGCGGCCGCCGAACAGCCTGAACCTCCTTTCCTATCGGAAGGCCGCCGGCGCGATCGTCGCGGGCGAGCCCCTTCCGTCGCTGCCTCCGAGTCTGGTCGCGATCCTCCGCGACCGGGGCCCCGGCGAAGCGTCGACGCCCGAGCTCGGGTACGTCCGGCTGCAGTCCGACACGCTCGAGCAGCCGGTCCCCGTCACGGGCTCCGTTCGCCTCCACGTCGAGGTCCTTCCGAAGCTCTGGTGAGGTCAACGATGATGCGCTTCCGGATCGGGATGCTCGCGGTGTGCGCGATGACGTGCGCGGTCCTGCCCGCCTGCGGGGCGACGACGAAGATCTGGCTTTCGGACTCCGCGTCCGATTTCTCGGCGGGGGAGGCGCGCGGCGTCGCGGTCGGCATGGACGGGACCCTGGTGCTCGCGCGCGATTCGCGCCGGGTCGACGGGATCTCGGAGGCGGCGCTCTTCGCCGTCGCCGTCGACCGCGGCGGGAACGTCTACGTCGCGACAGGCGACTCGGGCAAGATCTTCCGCGTGGCTCCCGGAGGAAAACCCGAGACGTACGCAACGCTGCAGGAGAAGGAGGTCACGGCGCTCGCCGTCGGCCCCGACAACGCTCTCTATGCGGGGGGATCCCCGGGCGGCAACGTCTATCGCATCGACCGGGGAAATCCGGTGCTCCACTACGCCACGAAGGCGCGCTACGTCTGGGCGCTCGCCTTTTCGGGCCCGAACCTCTTCGCCGGCACGGGGCTGCCCGGGGAGATCCACCGGGTGACGGCGGCGAATCGGGGCGAGCGAATCCATGCGACGCCCGACGCGCACGTCCGCACGTTGTGCGCCGACTCCCGCGGACGGATCTGGGCGGGGACGGCGGGGTCCGGACTCGTGCTCCGCGTCGATCCGTCGGGATCCGTCTCGACCATTTACGACTCGGCGAAGGCGGAGATCACGGCGATTGTCGCCGCGCGCGACGGGCGCGTCTGGGCGGCCGCCGGATCCGCCGACGTGGCGTCGAGCGGCGCCGAGCCCATTTCCGCGATCCACGAGGCGCCGACCGCCAAGGCGACGGTCAAGCCGGGCGACGCGGGAGGAGATACGGGCAAGGCCGAGGTGACCGTTTCCGTTTCGACGCCGCGGCTGGCGCCGGTTCCGTCGGGGTCGAGCCGCGGCGGCTACTCGACGGAAGTCATCCTGTTCGACGACACCGAGCCGCCGCGGTCGGTCTGGTCGAGCTCCCAGGAGCTCGTCTTCGCTCTCGAGCCGGACGCCGATCCGGGCGCGGTGCTCGCCGCCACGGGCCCGAACGGAAAGCTCTACCGGATCGGCGTCGGCCGCGCTTCGCTCGAGCGCACGTTCGACGAGAAGCAGATCACCGCTCTCGGCGTGGATTTCGTGGGCACCAACTCCGCCACGGGGCTCTATCGGCTCTCGGGCGGACCGCGTCAGGGCGAGTACGTATCGGGAGTCAAGGACACGGGCCGCACGAGCCGCTTCGGGGCGTTTCGCTGGGAGGGAGATCTCCCCTCGGCGACGAAAGCGGAGTTTTCGTTCCGATCGGGCGAGTCGTCGGCCCCCGACGGAACGTGGAGCGCCTGGACGCCTTATGCCGCGCTGAAACGATCCGACACGGTTCCCGCTCCGCCGGCTCGCTTTCTCCAGTTCAAGGTGCGGCTTTCCGCCGAGGGGTCCAAGGTCCCGTCGGTGAGGCGGGTCGAGGCGGCGTACCGGAACCGGAACGCCGCTCCGGTCGTCGAGTCTCTGATCGCGCTCGGGCCGAACGAGGTCTTCGCACGGTCGGCGTCGGGCGGTTCCAACGTCTTCGAGACCACCGCGCCCGACGAAAAGGGGATCTTCACGAGCCTCGAGGAAACCAAGGCCGAGGGCGCTCCGCGCCGGCTCCTGCGCAAGGGTTATCGGACGCTGACCTGGAAGGCGACGGACGCCGATCAGGACTCGCTTTCGTACGACATCGAGTTCCGTCCCTCCGGCTCCGCCGCCTGGCTTCCGCTGCGCCGGAACCTCAAGGAGACCTTCTATTCGTTCGACACCACGTCGCTGCCGGACGGCGACTACGTGTTCCGCCTGACGGCGTCCGACGCCGAAGCGAACCCGGAAGACAAGAAGACCGGCTCGCGCGAGTCGTCTCCCGTCCGCGTCGACAACACTCCGCCGGCGATCCGTCGGACGGGTGGCGGCAACGGAACGTTCGAGTTCGAGGCCACCGACTCCGCGTCGCCGATCCTGGAGGCGGAGTACAGCGTCGACGCGAAGGAGTGGGTCCGGATCGAGCCGAAGGACGGCCTGTCCGATTCCCTGACCGAAAGCTACGCGATCCCGCTCGCGGGCCTCTCCCGCGCCGGGTTCCTCCTGATCCGCGCGACCGACCTGGCGCACAACGTCGCGTCCGCCAGCTTCGACCTCGCGGGCGACGCCGCGTCCCGGTAGGCCGGCGCCGTCCCGCGGCGAGCCGCCGCCGTCGTTGGCGTCCCGCCGCGCGCCCCTCATAATGAGAGCGGTGATCCGTCGTACCGCGCCCCGGCTCGCCGCGTTCTGCCTCGCGGCCCTGGCCGCCGCCACGGCGTGCAGGAAGGGTGACGCGGCAGCCCCCGCGAGGCCGTCGGTAGGCAGCGCGCGGCCGAGTCCCGTTTCGACGGCGATTCCGGCGCTCGGGTACGTCGACGAGTCGTCGCAGGGCCCCCCCGTGGACGGCGGGACTCTCAGCCGCCGCCTGCCGGGAGATCCGGCGACGCTGAACGCCGTGATGCAGTCAGGGGTTCCTGAGCAGGAGGTCCTGCAGTACGTCTCGCGCAATCTCCTCGACTTCGATGCGCGCATGCGTCTCATTCCCGGCCTGGCCGAGACGTGGTCCGTGTCCCCCGATGGGCGGGCCTACACGTTCCGGTTGCGCGCGGACGCCGTCTGGGAGGACGGGAGCCCGGTGACCGCGGCCGACGCGGTCTTCACGATCCGCCGGATCGTCGATCCGAAGGTGCCCTCACCCGTCTTCAAATCGGTGTTCGAGGGCCTTGAATCCGTGGAGGCTTCCGGCGACCGGACGTTCGTCGCGCGATTTCGCGAGCCGTACGCCTACCATGCGATGGCGTTCGTGCTGCCGCTCCTCCCCGAAAAGCGGTTCGCCGGGCGCGACTTCCTGCGGGCGCCGGACAACCGCTCCCCGCTTTCCAACGGACCGTACCGGTTCGTCTCCTGGAAGCCGCAGCGGGAGATCGTTCTCGAACGGAACCCGCGGAGCTGGGGGAGCCGGGCGCACTTCGACCGCGTGATCTTCCGCGTGGTTCCCGAGGATCCGGTCGCGTACCGGGGGCTCGTCGCGGGCGACGTCGACGAGACGCGCCTCGACACGTCGCTTCGCGACCGCGCCGCCGCCGACGTAGCGTTCGCGAAATGCTGCCGCGCGGTCGAGTACTACGATCTCGGCTTCAACTACATCGCGCTGAACAACCGCTCTCCCCTCTTCGCGGACGCCCGCGTGCGGCGGGCGATGACGATGCTGCTCGACCGGGCGGCCATCGTGCGCGGGCTGTACAGGGGATCGGCGCGGATCATCTCCGGCCCGTGGGCCCCCGATTTGTCCGCCTACGACGGCTCCGTCGTGCCGCTGCCCTTCGACCCGGCCGCCGCCTCCGCGCTTCTGGACGCCTCGGGATGGCGCGACTCGAACGGCGACGGAACGCGGGACCGCGCCGGGCGCGACTTCACGTTCGACCTTCTGGTGTCGTCGGGCACGACCGCGGGCCGCCAGATCGACGAGACTCTCGCGGCCGAGCTGGCAAAGGTCGGGATCCGCGCCCAGGTCCGAGCGATGGAGTGGGCCGCATTCACGGAACGCATCGACGCGGGGGACTTCGAGGCGGCATCGCTCGCATGGTCCGCCTCCGACCCGAACCCCGACCCGTACCCGTACTGGCATTCCTCGCAGAGGCCCCCGCGGGGATTGAACAGCGGCTTCTACCGGAACCCCGAGGCGGACCGGCTGATGGAGGAGGCGCGGCGCGAGCCGGGCGAGAACCGGCGGAACGGCGTCTATCACCGCCTCCACCGGATCTTCCGCGACGACGCGCCCGTCATCTTCGTCGTCACCGCCTCGCATAAGTTCGGATTCTCCAACCGCGTCCGGGGGCTGGTCGCGTCTCCGCTCGGTTTCTCGTCGATCTGGCCGGGGCCGATCGGCTGGTGGCGCGCCGACGCGCCCGCGGCTTCGGCGCCGGGGGCGGCCGCGCGGTGATCCGCTACGTCGCCCGGCGACTCCTCCTCGCTGTGCCGACGCTCGCGGGCATCGTCGTTCTCGTCTTCTTCCTTCTCCATCTCGCGCCGGGCAGCCCCATCTCGGCGCTCGGTGCGGACACGGGCCGCCGGGTCTCCGTGCGGGCCGCCGAAGAGATGCGCCGCGTGTACGGCCTCGATCGGCCCCTTCCCGAGAGGTTCGCGAGCTGGGTGAGCCGGGTCGCGCGTCTCGACTTCGGAGAATCGTTCGTGGACCGGCGGCCCGTGCTCGAACGCATCCGGGAGGGACTGCCCTTTACCCTGGCGTTGAACGGCGCGGCTTTGCTCCTGACGCTCGCGATCGCCGTGCCGCTCGGAGTGGCCGCCGGAGGCCGCCCGGAGGGTCCTCTCGACCGGGCCTCCGGGGCGATTCTCTTCGCGCTCTATTCGCTGCCCGCGTTCTGGGCCGCGCTCCTTCTCCAGACGCTGTTCGCCGTGCGGCTCCGCTGGCTGCCGCTCTACGGCGTCTCGTCCGACTCTGACGATCTCTCCGGAGGACGGCTCTCCGATCTCGTCCTGCACGCGGTGCTTCCCGTCGTCTGTCTGACGTACGGGTCGCTCGCGTTCTTCGCGCGCCTGATCCGCGCGAGCGTCGCCGAAACGAGAAACGCCGACTACGTGCTGGCGGCGCGGGCCCGCGGGCTCTCCCGCCGGGCCGCTCTCTGGAAGCACGCATTCCGAAACGCTCTCCTTCCGCTGGTGACTCTTCTGGGCCTGATCCTTCCCGGACTTCTCTCGGGAAGCGTCATCATCGAGCGGATCTTCAACTGGCCCGGGCTGGGGCGCCTGTACTTCGATTCCATCCTCTCGCGCGACTACCCGGTTGTCCTGGCGCTTTCTCTGCTCGGCGCGGTGGCGACGCTCGTCTTGACGCTCGCCGCCGACATCGCATCGGCCGTCGTCGATCCGCGGGTTCGCGACGGAACGGTCTCTTGAGCGTCGCCGTCCCTCCCGTTCTGGTCGCGGGAGCCGCGGCGACCCGGGGGAGGGGTCTCCCGGTCACGGCGCGCGCGGCGCTCGTGGTGGTCGGGGCGCTCTGGCTGGTCGCGGCCCTCTCGCCCCTCGCGGCGAGGCGCGCGGCGGACATCCGGCTCTCCGAGCGGCTCAATCCGCCTTCGGCCTCGCATCCGTTCGGAACGGACGACCTGGGGCGCGACCTCTTTGCCCGCATCGTGGTCGCGACGCCGCTTTCGCTCGCGATCGGGACGGTCGCCGCCGCCGTCTCCTTCCTCGTCGGATTCACCGTCGGAGCCGCGGCCGGCTGGTTCGGAGGGCTCACGGACCTGCTCCTGTCCCGATTCATCGAGGTCGTTCTCTGTTTCCCGGTGCTCTTTCTTCTGCTCGCCCTCGCCGCCTTTCTTCCGCCCTCTCCGGCGACCGTGATCCTGGTGATCGGGCTGACCACGTGGCCGGGCGATGCCCGCTTCGCCCGGGCGGAGATCCTGAAGGCGCGCGACCTCGACTACACGCGGGCGGCGCGCGCGGCCGGCGCGTCGACGTCGCGGATCCTGCTCCGTCACCTGCTTCCGGTGGCGTCCGCGCCGCTCCTGGTCTCGGCCGCGTTCGGGGTCGGCTGGGCGATCCTGGCGGAAGCGGCGCTCTCGTTTCTGGGCGTCGGCCTGCCGCCCCCGATGATCTCCTGGGGAGGGATCCTCTCCGTGGCTCCCGCCTACGTCGACGAGGCCTGGTGGATCGCCGTGTTTCCGGGCCTCGCCCTGTTTCTGACGGTCACCGCCTATAATCTGCTCGCCGAAGGG
>JBBQNC010000025.1:0-23358 GCA_038329555.1 Thermoanaerobaculia bacterium | reverse complement strand
GACTTCGTCGCTTCTCTGTCTTCCCCGGGCCGGCTGGACGCTCGCGTCCAAACGGCGGGAGATCCGCCGGTTCGTCCGCCGGGGCGCGTCGATCGTCGAGGTCAACCGGCTGCGCACGCGCCTCTCGCGGATCAAGGGGGGGCGTCTCGCGCGGGCGACCGCGGCCCGGATCGTCACGCTCGTCGTGTCCGACGTTCCCGGAGACCGGCCGTCGCTGGTCGGATCGGGACCCACGATCCGAAAACGGCGGGAAGACGTGACGCGCGTCGTGGCCTCCAACCGGGCGGGTCTCGAGGCGGCGATCGCGGCCGCGCGGCGAAAGGGGCTCGATGTCGTCCTCTGGCCCCGGCGTCTCGAGGGGGAGGCGCGGGAATGCGGGCGCCGCTTCGCGCGAAGCGCCCTGGCCCTTCCGCCCGGGTCCGTCCTGATCGCCGGCGGGGAGACGACCGTCGAGATCCGCGGGCGCTCCGGGCACGGCGGACGCAACCTGGAGTTCGCCCTGGGAGCGGCCATGGCGCTCGCCGGCTCGCCGCGGCGCGTGGCGCTTCTCGCCGCAGCCTCGGACGGCGTCGACGGCAGCTCGGGTGCGGCGGGGGCGTTCGCGGACGGCACGACGTTCGCCCGCGCCGCCCGGCTCGGGCTCGACCCGGAGGCCGCGCTCGCCCGCCACCACACGGCGCCGCTCCTCGCCCGACTCGACGACCTCCTCGCGACGGGACCCACGTCGACGAACGTCGGGGACTGGGCCTTCGCGCTGCCGCTCGCCGGGCCGCGCGGGCCGCTCCGAGCGGGCAGGACCGAACTATAATCAAGGGTTCGCCATGCGTCCGACCGACCAGAACCGGGAGCTCACCTCCCTCGAGCGCTACACGGAGACGCCCTCCCGCTTCGGGGCCTACCGCGTCGCGCTCGGGTTTCCGAACTCCTACGAGATCGGCATGTCGAACCTCGGGTTCCAGTGGGTGTATCGACTCCTGAACCGGGTTCCGGACCTCGTGTGCGAACGGTTCTTCTTCGAGGAGGGGGAGCCCGCCGCCACGTTCGAGAGCGGGACGCCACTCGCGGACTTCGGCCTCCTCGCCTGGTCCCTCTCCTGGGAGATGGACATCGTCAACATCTTGAAGACCCTCCGGGCCGCGCGGATCCCCGAGCGGCGGGCCGATCGGGACGAACGCCATCCCCTGCTGCTCGTCGGCGGCGACATCGCCCGAATGAATCCGGCGGCGCTGACGACGTTCGTCGACATCTTCGCGCTCGGCGATGGTGAGCGACTCGTGCCGCGGATCGCGGAGCTCGTCCAGTCGGGCCTTTCGCGGGATGCATTCCTGGAGGCCGCCGCGAAGATGCCCGGCTTCTTCGTCCCGGCGATCCACGGGCCCCGGGCCGAGGCGGCGGAGAGCGGCAAGGTCGTGATCCAGCAGCCGATGTCTCGCCGGGAGATCTCGGCCGGATTCGAGGTGCCTCACACGACGATCCTGACGCCCCGCACCGAGCTCGCCAACAAGCTCCTCATCGAGATCTCGCGCGGTTGCACCGAGATGTGCCGATTCTGCTGGGCCGCTTACGCGATGGCCCCCATCAAGCAGTATCCCGCGGCGTCGATCCTGAAAGTCGCGCGCGAAGCGAGGTCGCTCACCGATCGCACCGGGCTCATCGCGACGGCGGTCTGCGACCATCCCGAGATCACGCAGATCCTCGCCGGCCTTTCGGAGCTCGGATTTCACATCGCGCTCTCTTCGATCAAGATCGACGCGATCGAGGCAGCGATTCTGGAAGTCCTGGCGCGCCAGGGGGAGCGGGCGCTCGCGATCGCGCCCGAGGCCGGCAACGAGCGCCTTCGGCGGCACATCAACAAGAAAGTCTCGGACGCGATGCTCCGCGAAAAGTGCCGGCTTGTCTTCGCGCACGGATTCACCCGACTAAAGCTCTACCTCCAGGTCGGTCTGCCGACGGAGACGGAGGAGGACGTCCGCGACATCGTCCGGACGGTCGCGGACCTGCGCGAGATCGCGATCGCCGAGGGGCGCGCCGCCGGCCGTGTCGCCCAGATCGTGCCGTCCGTGAACGCCTTCATCCCGAAGCCGCACACGCCGTACGAAGATCAGCCGCTCGCCTCGGAGGAAGATCTCAAGGAGAAGCTCTCGTTTCTCCAGCGGGAGCTGGGAGAGCTCGGGCACGTCGCGTTCCGGGGGATGTCCGTCGGGGAGGCCGTCTGGGAGGCCTACCTCGCCAAGATGGACGAGAGCGGGGCGGACATCCTCGAGCAGGCCGCCTCCGGAGTTCCCGTCCGCCGGATTCTGAAAGAGCACCGCGAGCGGATCGCCGCGGTGATTCGACCCCAGTCCGTCGCTCCCGCGGCGTCCGCCGCCGCGTCGCCGTGGTCGTTCATCTCCAAGCGCTGATCGATTCCGCAAGGAGCTCTCGATGATGGTCTCGAATCGCCGGTTCGCTGCGATGCTGTGCCGCGTCGCCGCCGCCGCTGTATCCTTCGCCGCCGCAGCGCCGGCCATCCGCGCCCTCGACTTTCCCGTTCTGACTCCTTCGAAGGAGATGTTCCGCGCCCACCGGGAGAAGTTTCTCGCCCGGGTGCCCGCCGGCGCGGTCGTCGTCCTGCACGCGGCGCCGCTGCGCACGATGTCGCACGATACCGAGTACGTGTACCGCCAGGATTCCGACTTGTACTACTTGACGGGGCTCGAAGAGCCGGGGGCGATCGCGGTCTTCCGGCCGGGCGCTCCCGCCGGGAAGCGGTACGTCCTCTTCGTCCGCCCGCACGACGCGAGGCGCGAGCTGTATGAGGGCCCGCGCCCCGGGCCCGAGGGCGCCGTCTCCCTGTTCGGCGCGGACGCGGCGTTCACGATCCCGGAGCTCGAGGCGACCCTGCAGCGCGCGGATGGCGGCGGCGGCGGGGCGGCCCCCGGTTATCTCTCCGGAGCGACGAGCGTCTATCTGTCCGACGGCGGGGACGCGGCGTGGGGGGAGAAGTTCCGGGGGTGGCTCGACGGTCTCCGGTTCCGGGACGCGGCCCCGGCCACGCTGGTCGACGCGCGGGAAATCCTGCACGAGATGCGCCTCTTCAAGGACGCGGAGGAGCTCGCTCTGTTGCGGCGCTCCTCCGAGATCTCCGCGCGGGCGCACGTCCGGGCAATGGCGGCCGCCGCGCCGGGGCGGTACGAGTTCGAGGTGCAGCAGACGCTCGATTCCTACTGCCTCGCCAACGGCGCGCGCCGCATGGCTTACCCGTCGATCGCCGGGTCCGGGCCGAACTCGGTCTTTCTCCACTGGGACAAGAACGACCGGATGATGAAGGACGGCGACGTCCTCTTGAACGATTCGGGCGCCGAGTACGGCTATTACGCGTCCGACATCACGCGAACCTATCCCGTGAACGGCCGCTTCACGCCGGAGCAGCGCGCCATCTACGAGGCGGTTCTCGCGGCGCAGAAGGCGGCGATCGCCCGGATCCGCCCGGGGGTCACGCACGATGAGATCGAGCAGACGTCGGCTCGCGCTCAGACCGAGGCCCTCGTCCGGCTGGGGCTGCTCGCGGGCGACGTCGACAAGCTCGTCGCCGACCGGTCCTATTTCAAATTCACACGCCACGGGATCTCGCACTGGGTCGGCCTCGACGTGCACGACGCCGGACGGATGCGGATCGGGACCGCCTCCCGCGCGCTCGCGCCCGGGATGGTGCTCACGATCGAACCGGGCATCTACATCCCCGCGAACATGCCGGGAGTCGACCCGAAATGGTGGAACATCGGAGTGCGGATCGAGGACACGCTCGCGGTCACCGCCACGGGCTCCGAGTGCCTTTCCTGCTTCGCGCCGAAGGAAATCGACGACGTCGAAAAGGCGGTGAGGGCGAAGAGCTGACGCGGAAGATCTGACTCGGCCCGCCGGCGCGGCGTCAGGGCCGCGGACGCGCGGCGGTGTCCGGCACGAGGATCGATACCTCGTGCTGGGATGCGCGGCAGATGATCGGCGTCTCGAGCACGCAATCGCCGTCGACCTGGATTTCGACCTCGTAGTCTTCGAGCGAGCGGATCTCGACCGTCCGGCCTCGGATGCTGCGCGCGAGCCCGCTCTCCAGATGGCCCGAGCGGCCGAGCTGGATCTCGCGAAACAGCCGGAAGAACTTCCACCGGCTGCGCTCGGAGAAGAGAAGGACCTCCATCTCGTCGGATTCGAGCCCGGCGTCGGGAGAGATGATCCACTCCCCCGCGTAGCGGCGCGCATGGCACACGACCGCGAAGGTCGCGTCGTGCTCGACGCCGTCCACCCGGATTTCGAGTCGGGGAAACTCGTATCCGAAGAACTCCGGCGCAACCGTATAGAAGATCCCCGCGCGCCCGAACCAGCGCTTCAGGAGCGGCTTCATGTGGCCCATGATCCGCGCGTCGAGCCCTGCGCCGGCCCAGAGAAGGAAGGGGCGCTCGTTGGCGGTGAGCATCCGGACGCGCCGCGGGACGCCGTCGACGAGGAGCTCCTTGGCCTGATTGATCCCGAGGGGGATCGCGAGCTCGCGCGCGAGGACGTTCGAAGTACCGCCCGGCAGGACGGCGAGAGGAACCGCGGATCCGGAGAGTCCCCACGCCGCCTCCGAGACCGTTCCGTCGCCTCCGCACGCGGCGACGAGGTCGACGCCCCGGCCCACGAACTCGCGGACGATCGCTGTCGCGTGGCCGGGACCCTCCGTCGGCGCGTTGACGAGCTCGACGCCGCGCCCCTTCATCTCCTCGATGAGCGCGTTCATGCGCGCGCGCCGGTCGCGCTGACCGGCCGTCGGGTTGTAGATCAGGACGCCGCGCCGGCGCTTCACCGGCAGGGGCGGCGCCTCGCGGGGCGCGCGCGACGTCTCGAACGGTATGGAGGCCGGGAATCGAAGGCGATCATCATCCGGGGGCCTGCTAGAAGAGCGACCCGTCACGGAGCGGTGGCGTGATCCCGAGGTGGCGGTAGGCGCTCGCCGACGCGATCCGGCCCCTCGGCGTGCGCTGCAGGAAGCCGGCCTGAATCAAGTACGGCTCGTAGAGATCTTCGAGCGTTCCGCGGTCTTCCCCGATTGACGCCGCGATCGACCCGATGCCGACGGGGCCCCCGCCGAACTTCTCGATGATCGTCGAGAGAATCTTCCGGTCCACCTCGTCGAATCCGTACTCGTCCACCTCGAGGCGGCCGAGCGCCTGTTTGGCGGTGTCGAGGTCGATCGCGCTGCGGCCGGCGACCTCGGCGAAGTCGCGCAGCCTCCGGAGAAGCCGGTTCGCGATCCGCGGGGTCCCGCGGCTGCGTCCGCCGATCTCCCGGGCGGCCTCCGGAGAGATGCGGATCCCCAGAATTCGGGCCGACCGCTCGATGATCTCCGCGAGCGACGCGACGTCGTAGAAGTCGAGCCGCAGGGCGATGCCGAAACGGGCGTGGAGCGGCTGCGACAGGAGGCCCGGCCGGGTCGTCGCGCCGATCAGCGTGAACGCGGGCAGGTCGATCTTCACGGTCCTCGCCATGGGGCCCTCTCCGATGACGATGTCCAGCCGGAAGTCCTCCATGGCGGGATAGAGGATCTCCTCGACCGCGGGATTCAGGCGGTGGATCTCGTCGACGAAGAGCACGTCCTTCGGCTGGAGGTTCGTGAGAATGCCGGCGAGGTCTCCGGCGCGCCCGATCATGGGACCGGAGGTGATCCGGAGGCCCGCTCCCATCTCGCGCGCGACGATGTGGGCGAGCGTGGTCTTGCCGAGGCCGGGAGGTCCCGTCAGGAGCACGTGATCGAGCGGCTCGCCCCGTCCCTTCGCCGCCGCCAGGAACACGCCGAGGTTGTCGCGAACCTTCTTCTGCCCGATGTACTCGCCGAGCAGCTGAGGCCGGAGCTTCGGCTCGACGGCGATGTCGTCTTCGAGCGCCGTACCGGCGAGGATGTCTTTGTCGTCTGTCATGGGGAGCCGTGAAACGCGAAGCTCGAGATCTCCGTCTGCGCGGTCGCCGCCACTTTCCGGTCCGATTCGCGCCGCGGCGCGGTCATCCTATCCCCCCGTCAGCTTTTTCAAGGCTGCCTTCAGATAGTCCCCGAAGTCCGAGGGGGCGCCCGCTCGTCCGATCGACTCGATGACCCGCTCGGCCTCGTTCTTGCGGTACCCGAGGTTGACGAGCGCCGAGATCACGTCGTCCGCCGCCACCGACGGAGGCGTCCCCGTCGGCGAGGGCTCGGAGAACTTCGCGGCCTTGTCGGCGAGCTCGAGGACCATCCGCTCGGCGGTCTTTTTGCCGACGCCAGGGACCGCCATGAGCCGGCGGACGTCCTGCTTGCTCAGGGCCTCGACGAGCTCGGTCGGCGGTATGCCGGTGAGGACCGTCAGGGCCACCCGCGGCCCGTGTCCGTTGACGGTCAGCAGGAGAAGAAACAGCGACCGCTCGCGCTGCGAGAGAAATCCATAGAGCGCGAGCGTGTCCTCGCGAACGTGCGTGTGGATCCAGAGCGACGTGGGGCTCTCCGGCTCCGGAAGCTCGTAGAACGTGGAGAGAGGGATGTGGACGAAGTAACCGACGCCCCCGACGTCGAGGAGCACCTGGTCGGGTGTCTTCTCGGCGAGGCGACCGGTCAGGCGGCCAATCATCGGAGCGATTCTACGAGGCGCGCGGAGCGCCGGCCGCGCTCGGCCGCCGTTGCCCCGCCGCCGGCGGCGGCCAGGTCTCCGGCGGAGGGCGCCTCGTCATCCGCGCTGCTGCGTTCCCGCGGCTCCGGGCTCAGGGAGGAAGGACTTCAGGACCTCCTCGTTGACCTCCACCTTGCGTTCCGTGCGCTGCTGCAGCAGGTAGGAGCGCAGGAGCCGGTCCTTCTCCTTCGTGCGGAGGCTGTTGATGATCTCGTCCCTCTGCGCGGCGAGAGTGGCGGGCTCCGCCGTCGTGCGGGTCAGAACGCGAAAGAGCACGAAGCCGCCGGGGACCGCGACCGGAGGACCGGCCTGGCCCTTCGCGGTCTGGAACACGGCCGTCGCCAGCGCCGGAGCATTGCCGACTTCCGGGATCGCGCCGCCGGGCCCGAATTCCGGAGTCGTCTTCACTTCGGTCTCGTAGCGCGAGGCGAGAGTCGCAAGCGATGCGCCGGATGCCAGCTCGCGGGCGGCCGGAGCGAGCTTCTCCTGGGCTTCCTTCTCCCGGCGCTCGGTCATCAGATCCTGCGCGACGCGCGGCTTGACGTCCTCGAACGGCGGGACGCCCGCCGCGCGCTCCTCGGCGGGCCTCAGGAAGGCCGGGCCGCGTGGCGTCGAGACGGGATCCTTGGAGATCTGACCGATCTTCAAATTCCACGCCTCGGCGGTTGTCTGGGCGTTGGCGCCGAGTCCGGTGATCGGCTCTCCCTTGGAGACCCACTCGCTCGTGTTGTACGTGACGGCGTCGTCCTGGAGCTTGCGCAGCTCGTCGTCGGAGGTATTGGGAGCCGCCTTGATCCGATCGGCGAGGGAGCGCGCCCGCTTCGCGGTATCCGCCTCGGCGCGCTTCTCGGCGAGCTCGTTCGAAAGCTGGGCCCGGACTTCTTCCAGGGAGCGCGTGTGAGGAGGGTTCTTCGAGATCAGCTTGATGACGTGGTACCCGAATTGCGTCTTGACCGGCCCGCGGATTTCGCCGGGAGCCATGGAAAAAGCCGCTTCTTCGAACTCGGGAACCATCTGTCCCTTGCCGAAGGGCGGGAGCTGTCCGCCGCTGCCCTTGCCGGAGGGGTCGTCCGTGTTCTCGTTCGCGAGCTTCGCGAAGTCCTCACCCTTCCGGGCGCGCGCCGCGAGTCCCTCCGCTTTGGCCTTCGCCTCGGCCTCGCCGGCGGGTCCCCTGGCGGGATCCGTCTTGACGAGAATGTGCCCGCTGACGACCTGCTCGGGGACGGAGAAGCTCGACTTGCGCGCTTCGTACTCCGACCGCAGCTCGGACTCGGGGACCACGGCCTTGGATCGGACCTTCGCCTTCTCGACCAGCAGGTACTTGATCCGCCGCTGCTCGGCCGTCTTGTACCGCTCGCGGTGCTTGTCGTAGAAGGCCTTCATCTCGGCGTCGGTCGGCTGGGCGCCCGATTCGAGCCGCGCCATGGGGATCTTGATGTACTCGATCGAGGCCTTCTCGTTGCGGGAGGCGAACTCGCGCTGGACCTCGGAGTCGGGGATCAGGAGGGAGTCCTTGACCATCGTCTGGTACTTGTCGAGGAGCAGGCCTTCCCGGACTTCGTCCTCGAACCGGTCGGTCGTGTAGTTGTTGGCCCTTAGAAACCGCTCGTACTGCTCGCGTCCGATGAACTGCCCGTTCTGCTGGAAGGCCGGGTACGAGGCGATCGTCTGGGCGACCTCCTGATCGGAGACCTTCAGGTGAACGCGGCGTGCGGCGTCGAGCTCGAGGCGGCGGTCGATCATCCCGTCCAAGACCTGCCGGGGCAGGTCCATCGCCCGGATGAGCTCGGGGGACAGGTTGCCCTGATAGACCTGCTGCTGCCGCTGGAGCATGGCCCGATACTGGCGGTCGAACTCGATCGCGGTGATCGTCTCGCCGCCGACTTTGGCGACGACCTGGGAAGACGGATCTTTCGTCCCGCTGCCCGTGCTGCCGAAGAAGACGAATCCGAGAATGAATACGCCGATGACCGCGAAGAGCGTCCACTTCAGCTTGTGGAAGCTCTCGCGCATGGTCTTCAACATCCGGAACTCCTCCGTCCAAGAAAATGAGAACGGGCGACTATAGCCGAAGGGACGATGGCCGCGGCGGGACCCCGAGCCGCGCCCCGCGGCCCCGCTCGCCCGGGGATCGGCCGCCGCCGGCCGTGACCGATGGGACGCAGACGCGTCCTTTATGTTATAAGCAAACTGGGTAAGTCTCGCAATTCCGGAGGTTTATGGCGAAGCGGAAGCCCAACCAGCCGGTGGGCGGCGATATCGATTGGTTCGTCATCCCGATCGAAAAGCTGCGGCAATGGGGCGTTCTCGCGATCGTCATCCTGGTTACGGCGTTCCTCGGCTACTTCGTCTACTCCCGGAGCCGGAAATCGCCCGAAGAGAAGGCCCGCGCGGAGATCAACGTCGCGTCATCGCTCGTTGCGAAGGCATCCGCCGGCGCGAACGCCCGTCCGGGCTCGAACGTCTCGCAGGCGAAGGATTACCTGCACGGCGCGGAGGAAGCCTTCACGAAGAAGAACTGGGACGAGGCGTTCCGGCTGGCGGTCGAGTCGCAGTCGTATACGCGCCGCTCTCTCGGGGGAGCCGGCGCCGCGGAATCGGGCGACGCTTCCTTCATCTTCGTCGAGGGCGACGTCTCCCTTCAGACCGCGGGGCACTCCTCCTTCGAGGGCGCCAAGCAGCGGCAGGCGCTCTTCGACGGCGACTTCATCAAGACGGGCCGCACCGGTTCCGCCGAGATCATGTTCTCCGACGGCACCCTCTACACGATCAAGCCCGGATCGCTCTTCGAGGTGCGGCGCCCCGCGTCCTCGGACTCCGGCGGAAGCCAGGTCAAGATGGTTTCGGGATCGATCAACGTGTACACCTCCGCGTCCTCCTCGACGGTCGCGAGCGACGCCGCGACGGCGGCGATCGAGCGGGAATCGCGGGTTTCGGTCGACGTCGCGACGGGCGACCAGACGCAGGTGACGGCGTTCCGGGGCCGGACGACCGTTTCGACCGGTAAGGAGACCGTGGTGCTGGGCGAACGGGAAAAGATCACCGCGAAGGTCGGAAGCGGGGCGATCTCGGCTAAAGTCGTCGTTCCAGAATCGCCCACCCTCGTCCTGCCCGCGGACAACCGGATTTACGATCTCAAGACCGGCGATCAGATCGAGCTCAAATGGAGCCCCGTGTCGAAAGCCGTTCGTTATCGCATCCAGATTTCCCGATCGCGCCTTTTCGTCCCCGACGCGACGGAGGTCGACCTCGACGACCGCGTAGAGACCGGGGCGCGCGTGAAAGTTTCGCGCGAGGGGTCCTATTTCTGGCGCGTCGCGGCGATCAACACAGAGGGCCATCCGTCCGACTGGAGCGCGGTGCGCCGCTTCAAGATGCTGACGGAGCCGGCGCGAATGCTCGGGCTCGCTCTTCCTCCGCGGCTGGTGATCTCGCCTCCGCAGCAGATGGGCAACCTCTTCCTCATTTTCGGAAAGACCGACCCCGGGGCGATCGTCACCGTCAACGCGGAGCCCGCCGACGTCGAGTCGGACGGCTCGTTCAAGAAGACCATCACGATCGACCGCGAGGGCTATGCCACGCTGGTGATCAAGGCGGTCGACGCGTCGGGCAACGAGACGGTCAAACCGGTCAAGGTCTTCGTGGAGTCGCTATGAATTCGAGTCAGGCTGTCAGCCATCAGCCATCCGCTCTCCGACTCCGGTCCTTCCGGCCGGAAGCGGATCGCTGAGAGCCGAGAGCTCCGGAGGTCATTTGGCATTCAAATCCCTTTTCTCCATTTTCAGCAACGATCTCGCCATCGACCTCGGAACGGCGAACACCCTCGTCTTCGCCCGTGGCAAGGGAATCATCGTGCGCGAGCCGTCGATCGTGGCCGTGAACACCATCACGAACCGCGTCGAGGCGGTCGGCACCGAGGCGAAGGACATGCTGGGACGCACTCCCGGCAACATCGTCGCGATCCGGCCGATGAAGGACGGCGTCATCGCCGACTTCGAGGTGACGGAAAAGATGCTCGACCACTTCATCAAGAAGGCTCACGGCCGTTCGCTCTTCGTTCGCCCGAGAATCGTGATCTCCGTTCCGTCGGGAATCACGCAGGTCGAGAAGCGCGCGGTCCAGGACTCCGCGTTGCGCGCGGGGGCCTCGGAGGTCTTCATCATCGAGCAGGCGATGGCCGCGGCGATCGGCTCGGGTTTGCCGATCACGGAGCCCGCCGGGAACATGATCGTGGACATCGGCGGGGGAACGACGGACGTCGCCGTGATCTCGCTCGCCGGGATCGTCTACAGCCGGTCGGTGCGTATCGCCTCGAACGAAATGGACGAGGCGATCATCCAGTACGTGAAGCGCAAGTACAACCTGTTGATCGGCGAGCGCACGGCCGAACAGATCAAGATCGAGATCGGCTCGGCGCATCCGCTCGACCAGCCTTTGACGATGGACATCAAGGGGCGCGACCTGGTCGAAGGCGTTCCGAAGACGCTCACGCTGACCGACGAGGAGGTGCGCGAGGCGCTCTCCGAGGTCGTGGCGGCGATCGTCGAGAGCGTCCGCGTGGCTCTCGAACGGACGCCGCCCGAGCTGTCCGCAGACATCATGGACAAGGGGATCATCATCACGGGCGGCGGCTCGCTGCTTCGGAACCTGGACCGCCGGCTGCGCGAGGAGACGGGCCTTCCGATCTCGTACGCGGAGGACCCCCTCGCCTCGGTCGTTCTCGGGACCGGGGCGATGCTCACGGACATGGATCTGCTGCGGAAGATCAGCATCACCTGAGACGCCGCGATGACTCGATCGGCGCGCCACGGGCAGAGATGAAATCGCAATGAGAGCGGCCAACCCCCGCGTGGAAGTGATCGGGCTTCGGCCCCGGCGCGGGGGGATGGTTCTCGCGTCGATCCTCGTCTTCTGCGTGCTCATTCTCTCCGCGCAGGCTCCGGCGCGCGGCCGGAGGGGCTCCGTATTGCAATCCTGGATCCTGACGGCGGCCGCCCCCGTCGCATCCGGGATCGTGGAGATCTCGCGGACGGGCTCGTCCGCCGTGGACTCGGTCGGGGATCTGTTCGCGGCCCGGTCGGAAAACGCCCGGATGAAGCGGGAGATCGAGGCCAAGGACCGGGAGCTCTTTCACCTCCGCGCCGAGGTCTCTCAGGCGGGACGGGACCGCCGGCTCTCTTCGGCGGCGTCCGTTTTTCCGAACGTGATCGGCTCGGCTCCGGTTCTCCTGATCGAGAACCGCGCAGGACTCCAGAGCGCGCTCATCGGCGCGGGCTCTTCGGCGGGCGTGGTCGTCGGGTCGCCGCTCGCGGTCGCGGAGGGTCTCGTCGGTCGCGTCGTGACCGTCGGCCGGATGATCTCGCGCGCCCAGCTTCTCGTCGACGCGTCGGCCGCCGCGGGCGCGAGGTTGACGAGAACGGGAGAGACCGGCGTCGTGAAGGGAGACGGACGGGGAGGAATGCGGCTGAACAACGTACCCACCACGTCGCGCGTGCAGGCGGGCGACGCAGTCGAGTCCGCGGGGATCGACGGGATCTATCCTCGCGGCGTCGCAATCGGAAAGGTGTCGAGCGTCCAGCGGGGGAGCGGGCTCTTCCTGGAGATCCGGGTCGCCCCCGCCGCCGCTTTTTCGCAGTTGACCGACGTGCTCGTGCTGGCGCCCTCGCCGGCCGTCACGGAGAGCCCGGGAGGAGCGCGGAGTGCCACGCCGTGAAGTGGAAAAGGGTCGCCGTCATCCTCGCGGCGGCGACCGCGGCGCAATTTCTTCTCGGCGGCTCGCGCCACCGCTCGATCTGGCCGCTCGATGCCTTCCTGATCGCGACCGCGCTCGTGGCGCGAGGGGGGGACTCGGTCACCGCGGTCCTCGTGGGCGGCGGAATGGGCCTGGTGGAAGACGCCCTCTCGAACGACCTGCTCGGCATGAACGCCTTCGCCAAGGCGGCGATCGGATACGTGTTCGCGCTCCTCTCCCTCCGGGTCATGTTCGGCGGCGTCTGGGCCGTGGGCGCGGCGCTGGCGGTGGCGTCCCTCTTCAACGACGCGATCGTCGCGGGCCTGGCGTCGCTGCTCCTCCAGGCTCCCGTCGTCCTGTTTTCGCGGGACGGCATCTGGCGCGCGATCGCCACCGGGGTCACGGGATCCGTTCTCGAGGCGGCCCGCACCTTCCCCTGGCGCGACTGGTGGGAGAAGCGGCGGCTGCGGAGATTGCGATGACGGCGGCGACGGCGAGGACGGAGCCGCGGGGATGCTGAAGGTCCGGGAGAACCGGGGAGGCCTGAACCGGCGCATCGAAGCGTCGCGCGTCCTGGTCGGCGCCGTCTTCGCGCTGCTCGCCATCGCCTACTGGACGGTTCAGATCGTGCGCGGCGACTATTACTACGCGCTCTCGGAGAACAACCGTATCCGGTCCGTCCGGATCAACGCCCCTCGCGGCTACGTGCTCGACCGCCACGGCGCGATCCTGGTCGACAACGAGCCCGCCTACACGCTCCACCTCTACCGGCACGAGGCCCGCAGCCTCGCGTCGTCCATCGAGCTCGCCTCGGAAGTCCTGCATCTGCCCCGCGAGCAGATCAAGGCACGCGTGGACCGCGGACTGCGCGACCCGGAGTTCCTTCCGATCACGATCGCCGAGAACTTGGGCATCGAAGAGGTCGCGGCGGTCGAAGCACACGCCCCCGAGCACCCCGAGTTCGCCATCACCGTCTCTCAACGGCGCCTCTACACGCGCGGCGCGTCGGCGGCCCACGTCCTCGGGTATCTGTCGGAGGCGAGCCTCGAACAGGTGAAGACCGCCGAGACGGGCTACCGCCTCGGGGACTGGATCGGGCAGAAAGGGATCGAAGGCGCATACGAAGGCCTGCTGGCGGGCGTCAACGGCGAGCGCCGCGTCATCGTCGACTCGCACGGCCGGGAGATGGCGGAGGAGCGGCGCGTCGAGGCGCGGCCCGGACAGAACCTGTTCGTGACCCTCGACCTGGGGCTCCAGGAGATCGCGGAGACGTACTTCAAGGACAAGGTCGGATCGGCGGTCGCCCTGGATCCGAGAACGGGGGAGATCCTCGCCCTCGTCTCCTCGCCCGCCTACGACCCCAACTGGTTCACCCGCCGCGTGAGCGCTCGCGAGTGGGCGGGCCTCCTCGGCGACACGGACCACCCTCTCCAGAACCGGGCGATTCAGAACGCGTTCCCGCCGGGCTCGACCTTCAAGGTCTTCCTCGCCTACGGTGCGCTCGCGGCGGGTTTGGTGGATCCCGAAGCGACCGTCTTCTGTCCCGGTTACGCGACGTTCTATGGACGCACTTTCCGATGCCACAAGAAGGGTGGTCACGGCATCGTGAACCTCCGGAACGCGATCAAGATGTCGTGCGACGTCTATTTCTACAACCTCGGCCGCAAGCTCGGGATCGACCGGATCTCGGAGATCGCGAAGGGCTTCGGCTTCGGATCGCCCACGGGGGTCGATCTCCAGTACGAGAAGGGCGGCCTGGTTCCGTCGGAGAAGTGGGCCCTCGAAAAGCGCCGTGCCCGCTGGTATCCGAGCGAGACGATCTCCGTTTCGATCGGACAGGGACCGGTGCTGGTCACGCCCCTCCAGGCAGCAAGGGCGCTCTCCGGTCTCGTCGAGGACGGGCGGCTCCCCACTCCCCATCTCTTTCTCGCCTCGCAGGAGCCGCACAGCGGTCGGAGGCTTCGCTACAAATCGGAGACCCACACGGGCCCCGCGCTCGATCCCGCGAAGCTCGAGCTCGTCAAGGACGGGATGTGGGCGGTGATGAACGAGCCGGGAGGAACGGCGTTCGGGTCCCGCGTGCCCGGCGTCGAAGCCGGAGGCAAGACCGGGACCGTCCAGGTGATCGGGCACGACACCACCATCCGCGCGGGCGCGGACCGCAGCAAGCTGGCCGACCACGCCTGGTTCATCGGTTTCGCGCCGCGCGAAGATCCGAAGATCGTCGTCGCCATCTTCGTCGAGAACGGCGGGCACGGGAATCTGGCGGCCGCGCCCCTCGCGAAGCTTCTCTTCGCGAAGCGTTTCGGCATCGTGCTCGATGCCCCCGCGATCCCGCAGCAGCGCGCGGCGCGGCCGGCGAGCCCGGGTTTCGTGACCGTCTCCGACCGGCCCGCGGGCGTGCCCCGATGATCGGCCGCGTGACCGCGGTTCCGCGCCGGCTCGATCTCGTCATCCTGGGATGCGCGGTCTCGCTCGCTCTGCTCGGAATCCTGTTCGTGACGTCCACGACGGGAGGCGGCCCGCTTGCAGGCCTTGCCACGCGTCAGGCAATCTGGGTGGCGGTCGGGCTCGGGGGTCTCGTGGCCGCCGTGCTCTTCGATTACCGGACGCTGCTCAAGATTTCCTTTCCGCTCTACTGCGCCTCACTCGTGCCCCTCCTTTATCTCCTCCTCTTCGGGCAACGGATCGCCAACGTGAAGTCGTGGATCCGGATCAGCACCTTTCAGTTCCAGCCCGCGGAAGTGGCGAAGATCGCGACCGCACTTCTCGTCGCCTACCTGTTCGAGAACGAGGACGACGGGAGGATGCGTCCCTCCGCCTTCCTCAAGCTCGGGGCGATCGTGGGCGTTCCGTTCCTGCTCGTGTTCCTGCAGCCGGACCTCGGCCTCGCGCTCACCTTTCTTCCGCTCGTCGCGGTGGGGCTCTTCTTCGGGGGACTCCCTCTTCGGGGCTGGATCGCGATCGCTCTCATCGTCACCGTGTGCGCGGGCGGCGCCTGGTTCTTCCTGAAGGACTATCAGAAGCAGCGCATCTCGACGTTCTTCAATCCGGATCAGGACATGCTCAAGTCGGGTTATCAGGTTCGCCAGTCGAAGATCGCGGTGGGTTCGGGAGGATTCTCCGGGAAGGGGTTCCGCTCCGGGACGCAGAGCCAGCTCCGGTTCCTGCCGGTCCAGCACACCGATTTCATCTTTGCCGTCATCGCCGAGGAGTGGGGGTTCCTCGGTGTGATCCTGGTCCTGGGCCTGTTCGCCGCGCTGCTGCTTCGCGCGCTGACTCTCGCGTCGGTCGCACGAGACCGGGGAGGAGTGTTCCTGATCGTCGGGTTGTCGGCCGTGATCTTCTTCTCGGTGATGGTCAACGCCTCGATGATGATCGGCCTTCTCCCGACGACGGGCATTCCGCTGCCGCTCGTGTCCTACGGCGGCTCCTCGTTGGCCACGACGTTTCTGTCCATCGGCCTCATTCTCGGGGTGCACTATCGCCGGTTCGCCAACGCGTGAGGAAGGAGCTCCTCATCAACGTGACGCCCCCGGAGACCCGGGTGGCGGTGGTGGAGGACGGCCGGGTCGTCGAGGTGTTCCACGAGCGCCGGGAGCAGCGCGGGCTGGTGGGCAACGTCTATCTCGGCCGGGTGCACCGCGTCCTGCCCGGGATGCAGGCGGCTTTCGTCGCTATCGGTCTCGACCGCGACGCGTTTCTCTACGTCGAGGACGCCATCCGCTCACCGCTCGAGGAGGATGTCGAGGATGCGGCGGCCGGCGCCGGCAGCGTCCTGCCGTCGTCCGGCCTGGAAAAGCCCCGCATTGACGACCTCGTGAAGGAAGGGCAGGAAGTCGTCGTGCAGGTCACGAAGGATCCGATCTCGGGAAAGGGTCCCCGGGTCACCGCCGCGCTGTCGCTTCCCGGCCGGACGCTCGTGTACCTGCCGTCCGTGCGCGAGATCGGGATCTCGCGGAGGATCGCCGATGAGGACGAGCGGGAGCGTCTCCGTCGTCTCCTCGAAGCGCTGCCGGGCGACGGCGGTCTCATCGCCCGGACGGCCGCCCAGGGGGCGGGCGCGGCGGAGATCGCCGCTGATCACGCGTACCTGACGGGCCTGGGGGAGCGGATCGCCCGGCAGGCGGAAAAGACCAGCGCGCCGGCGCTTCTCCACCGCGAGCTCGATCTCGCCCTGCGCGTGGCCCGCGACCTGCTCTCGATGGATTTCGCCGCGATCCGGGTCGACGACGAAGCGACCGCCGGGCGGCTCGTCGAATTTCTGACGGCGGTGGCGCCTTCGCTCGTTCCCTCGGTCGAGGTCTACGCGGGCGACACGCCGCTCTTCGAGGCATTCGGAGTCGAGGCCGAGATCGAGAACGCCCTGAAGAGCCGCGTCGAGCTGCCGTCGGGGGGATCCCTCGTCATTCAGCAGACGGAGGCGCTCGTGGCAATCGACGTCAACACGGGCAAGTTCGTCGGCAAGGACGCGCTCGAAGACACCGTGTTCGCGGCGAACCTGGAAGCGGTGCCCGAGATCGCGCGGCAGATCCGTCTGCGCGACCTCGGGGGGCTGCTCGTCATCGACTTCATCGACATGGGGGAGCCGGAGCACCGCCGCGAGGTCTTCGAGCGGTTCGAGGCGGAGCTCGGCCGCGACCGCGCCCGGACCCGGCTCCTCGCGCTGTCCGACTTCGGTCTCGTCGAGGTCACGCGGCAGCGATCGCGCGGGAACCTGGAGAAGACGCTCACCCGACCGTGCCCGTGCTGCGCCGCCCGCGGGCGGGTCCGGACCGACCTGACGCTCGCGCTCGACCTGCGGCGCGATCTGCTCCGTCCTCCCGTCCTGGCCGATCGGGGATCGACGATCCGTGTCCGCGTTCCCTCCTCCCTCGCCAGGCTGCTCGCCGACGAGGAGCGCGCGATCCTGGAGGACGTTCAGGAACGACTCGGCGTGGACCTCGAGATCATTCCGGACGACGCGCTGGCGCCGGAGGAGTACGAAGTCCTACCAAGGTAAGTCCCGGCTCGCCTCCTGACCTTCGCTCCGTCGTTGCCGGATTGGAAGAGGCGAGCCGGCGCCTCCCTCTCCTCTCCACCCGCGACAGCGGGGGGAGAGGACGGGTGAGGGGGGCGGGCCGGTCGGTACGCACGCCCGGGTCGGTGAATTTCTGAGAGTCCGGTGGGAGGCCCCCTCACCCTGTTCTCTCCCCCGGTGCGGGGGAGAGGAGAAGTGTGGGCGCGGGGAAGGATGGTGGCGAATAACATGAAGCTTGTCAATGATTTAGGATACGAAACCCAAGGGAATGAATACCGCGGTCCCTCCGTTTTCAGAGGCAGCACGCGATACCTTCCCAACTCGGGCCCGGCGACTGACAGCCGGGCCCGCCTCTTTTTTACGACCGGCTGAAAGATCCCCGGACTTCGGTGCCGGTTCCCTCTTCTCGTAATCGCGGCGGGCGCCGCATGGCGCTTTCCGTCATCCGATCCCCTGGATGCCCTTCCAGATCTCCTCGACGCGTTCGACCGTGTCCGCCTCAGCCGGCAGCTTGTCCTCCCGGATGCGAACGATGCGCGGGAAGCGCAGCGCGTAGCCGCTCTTGTGGCGGCTGCTCTTCTGGATGGTGTCGAACGCGACCTCGAGGACGACTTCGGGAGCGACCGCGCGGACGGGGCCGTAGCGCGCGACGGTGATCCTGCGGAACCGCGTTCCCATCCGGCGGATCTCCTCGTCCGTGAGGCCCGAGTAGGCCTTTCCGATGTTGACGAGGCGGTCGCCGTCGCGCACGGCGAAGGTGTAATCCGAAAGCATCCCGGCGCGCTTACCGTTCCCCTGCTCGACGGCGGTGACGACGACGTCGAGGGTCGCGAGCGCCTTCTTCCATTTTCTCCATGCGCGCCCGCGCTTGCCTGGCTGGTAGACGGAGTCCTCGAGCTTCAACATCAGTCCCTCGTTCCCTCGCTCGCGCGCCGCGCGGAACAGCTCCTCGAGGTCCGCCGGGCTCCCGGCGCGCCAGACGGCCGAGAGCCGGAATCCTCCTCCCGCGGCGAGCCGCTCGAGCTCCGCCCGCCGCTCCCTCCAGGGCCGTTCGAAGAGGGGAGTGTCTCCGGCCGCGAGGCAGTCGTAGGCGACGAACTCGACGGGGATCTCCGCGAGGAGTTCGGGGGGAGGCGCCTTGCGGCCGAGCCGGCGCTGCAGGCGGAAGAACGAATCCACGCGCTCCCCCTTCCACGCGACGATCTCGCCGTCCAGGAGGAACTGGCCGGGCGGCGCGGCGAGAGCGAGCGCGATCTCCGGGAACTGCGCCGTCACGTCGTCGAGCGTGCGCGAGAAGAGCGCGACTTTCGAGCCGGACTTGTGAGCGTGGGCGCGGATCCCGTCGAACTTGTCCTCGACGGCATAGAGCGGCAGCTCGGCGGCCACCTCCTCCGCGCTCTCGATCGGCGACGCGAGCATGAACCCGATGGGATGGAAGAGACGGAAGCGGATTCCCTCGAGCCGCCCTTCCCGCGCCATGGCAGCCGTCTCGCCGATGTCGCCGCTGTCGCGCCTCGCGCGCGCGACCGCCTCGCGGGGGGCGCCAAACGCGGCGCCGATCGCCTCCTCCACGGTCGCGAGGTCCGCCCCCACCCGCAGGCCGCCCGAGAGCGTCTTGACGAGATACTTCGCCTCCACGGGCGAGGCGAGTCGGAGCAGGTCCTCGAGGATCGCCCCTTTTTCCGCGGCCTTGCGGCGCCCTGAGAGCGCCCGAAGGCGCTCGTCCACCTCGAGAATCGCGAGGCCCGCCGGCTCGGCGGCCTCTCGCGGCAGGAGCAGGCCGATGGCCTCGCCGAGATCGCCGATCGCGCGGGCCGACGCGCCGAGCGTTTCCAGGTCCCAACCCGTGACCGCGCTCGCAGCTCGCGCGACAGTCGCCCACCCGACGGAGGTCACCGCCTGTTCCCATTCGGCGTACGGAGAGCCGGACAGAAGGCGCGCGGCGGCGGCGAGCTCGGCGCCCTCGAGCGGCGCGAGGGCAGCGGCCAGCCACTCGATCTTCGCGAGCTTGCCGCGCGTCGACGCGGCGCCCTCGAGGGCGTCGGCGAGCTCGCGGTACGGGTGACCCGGGCCCACCCTATGCGTCCTCGACGGAGCGCTCGCCGCCGTCGGAGAGTGGGGCCGCGGGTACGCCGCGGGCCGACAGGATCCGGGCGAAGTCGCGCGCATAGCCGTGGTGCGTGACGACGCGTGCGGGGCGGACGGCGTCGACGTGCTCGAGAAGCTCGTCGAAGTCGGCGTGGTCGGATATCGGCAGCAGGACGTCGGCGTCGTGCTCCGCGCGCGAGGCTTCGCGCATCGCCCAGCCCGACAGGTATGCGATGCGCCGCTTCCTGATAGCCCGGACGACGGGGGTTCTCGCGCAGTGGGGCGGAACGATGAGCGCCTCGCCGGGCTTTGCGGGCCCGCTCTCGTAGGGCCTCGACAGCGGGAAGGAGAACCCCGCCTCCTCGTACTCCGGCAGAAGCTTCCAGGCCGCGCCGTGGAGCACCGTCGGAATGCCGGCCTCCGCGAGAACCAGCGCCGCTTCCTGCGACTTGCCGAGGGCATACGCGAGCACGACGGCCACCGAATCCTCTCCCGCCGCCGCTCGGCATGCCGCGACCAGCCTCTGCTCGACCTCCCCGCGGGGAGGAAATCGAAAGACGGGAAGACCGAACGTGCACTCGGTGACGAGGACGTCGGCGGCGGGAGAGGATGCGGGCGCCGCGGTGCGGGACGGCCTCCGGCGGAAGTCGCCCGTGTAGAGGAAGGCGCCGTCCGAGCCGGAGACGCGGATCTGCGCCGCGCCCAGGATGTGGCCGGAGGGAAAGGCCTCGAGCGCCGCGCCGGGGACGGAGACCGGCTCGCCGAACGCGAGCGGCCGCGACGCTCCCGCCCATTCCGGGTTGCGGCGCCGGTAGATCGCGAGCGTCGGAGCGGTGGCCCAGACCTCGCCGTGACCCGCGGCGGCGTGGTCCGCGTGCGCGTGGGAGAGGATCGCGCGCGGCACGGGTCCATGAGGGTCGAGAAAGGCCTCGAAGGCCGGAACGAACATCCCTTCCGGACGGAGCTCGAGGTGGGGAATGCCGGCGCCTTCCGTCATGAGAGGCGCCGATGCAAGGAGGCGGCCGTCGGCGGAGCCGCCTCGTTCGCGGCGTCCGGCGTCATCGCTTCGCGGCCGCATGCAGCGCGAGAGCCACGGCTCGCTCCGCCGCGTGGTTCACCATCGGGGAGGGGTATTCGCGACCGATCCGGCAGCCCGCCTCCCGCTGTTCGCCCTCGGTCATCGTCCAGGGCTCGTGGATCTTCCCGGCGGGAACGCGCGAGAGCTCCGGCACGAACCGGCGGATGTAAGCGCCCTCGGGATCGAACTTCTTCGACTGGAGTGTGGGATTGAAGATCCGGAAATACGGCGCGGCATCCGTTCCCGAGCCCGCGATCCACTGCCAGCCGCCGTTGTTGTTGGCGAGGTCCGCGTCCGCGAGCGAGCGGTCGAACCAGCGCTGTCCCTCGCGCCAGTGGACGTGGAGATCCTTGGTCAGAAAGGATGCCGCCGCCATCCGCGCGCGGTTGTGCATCCAGTGCGTCGCCGCGAGCTCGCGCATCCCGGCGTCGATGAAGGGATAGCCGGTCCGTCCCGCCTTCCACGCGGTGAGGCCCTCGGCGTTCTCCCGCCAGGCGATCCGGTCGAGCTCGGGGCGGAAGCTCTCCTCGACGACGCGCGGATGGTGGAAGAGGACGTGGTGGTAGAACTCGCGCCAGGCCAGCTCGAGAAGGAACTTTCGCGGGCCGGGAGCCGAGGGCTCGCGACGGCACGGGCTCGCCCGGACGGCGGCGAGGATCGTGCGCGGCGAGACGGTCCCGAAGTGCAGGTGCGGCGAGAGCCGCGACGTCCCGACGGCGGCCGGCCGGTCGCGCTCCGCGGCATAGTCGCCGAGGAGGTCCTCCGTGAAGCGGGCCACGAGGCGTCCCGCCTCGGCCTCGCCGCCGGGCGGCGCGAGCTCGTCGGCGGGGAGCTCCCGCCACGCCCGCACTCGTTCGAGAGGGACGCTCGGAAGCTCCGGAGTCGCGAGACGCGCCGGGGCGGGCGAGGGCTCGCGCTTCTCCGCCGCTTCCCACGACTTCGCGAAGGGCGCGTAGACCGTGTAGGGCTCGCCCGAGCCGGAAAGGAGCGCATCGGGCTCGACGAGCAGCGCGTCGCCGAAGAGACGGAACCGCGCCCCGATCTGATCGAGCGCTCCGGCGACACCGCGATCGCGGGCCTCCGGATACGGGCCGATCTCGGCGTTGGCGTAGACGGCGTCCGCGCCGGTCTCCGCGAGCAGCTCGGGCAGGGCCCGCGCCGCGGGGCCCCGGCGGACGATGAGACGGCCTCCGAGGGAAGGGAGCGAGCCTGCGAGGTTCTCGAGGCTCTCGCGAAGAAACCGGAAGCGCGAGGGGCCGACGTCGGGATCGTCGCCGTATCGATCGTCGAGGATGAAGACCGGAACGACGCGATCGCCGTCCCGGGCGGCCGCCGCGAAAGACGTGTTGTCGGCGACCCGCAGGTCGCGGCGAAACCAGTGGATGACGGCGGCCACGGAACCGGCTCAGGCGCCCGGAGCGGCCGCGGCGACCGCCTGACGCGATGTCGTGGGTCTCACGAAGCGCGCTCGCGCGCCGCCGCGTCGAAGATCTCTTCGACGGCGCGGCGCCGGAACTCGAAGATCGCCTCGAGCTGACGGCGCACGAAGAGCGCATGGACGAGACGGCCGAGCGGACCCAACGGGAGCGCGTACTCGACCCGATCGCGGATGACGACTCCGGTTCCATCCGGCTCGAAGGTATGGGTGTGGATCCACGTCCGGTACGGCCCCCGCTCCTGGAGGTCCTGGAAGCCGGAGGGCGGCGTGAAGCGGGAGATGCGGGTGACCCAGGACAGCGTGAACACGGTCCAGCGAATGCGGTATTCGATCGAGGTCCCGGGCGCGATCCGTTCCGGCGGGCGACCGTGGATCCGGAATCGGAGCCAGGGCGGCGTGATCCGGCCGAGGTTCGCCGGATCCGAAAAGAACGAGAACACCCGATCGAGCGGCGCCTCGATGCGCTGGCTGCATGTCAGCACGTGCATGGCCTCAGCCCCTCGCGGCGACTCGGAAGAATCGGGTGATCAGGTGGTCGGGTGATCGGGTGATCAATCTGAAAAATCCGGTGGTCGGACGTTCGGAGACCGAGACGTTTCTACGAGGCGTCCTGGGGCAACAGGCCGAACAGCGGCAGCGTGACGACCGTGTGGAGGCCCGGAGGGCCGCCGATCACGAACGGAATCGCGTTGATCACGCAACCGACCGTGGCGCGGTCGCCGTGGAACCCGCCGGCGACTCTCAGGTGGACCGGCGGGTCGCCCTCGATGTCGATCGTGTCGGCGGGGTCGTCGACGCCGACGGCCATGGTCAGATCGAGAATGACCTTTCGCTCGTCGCCGGTCTGCACGAGGGCGATCTGATGGAGCCCGAGCACTCGGCCGGCGGGGATGCCGTCCGTCTCCCGCGTTGCGATTACCGGCTCGATCGTCTCGGTGATCTCGTCGATGGGAAGGCCGAGCCCGAGGGCGATCATCGCCGCCGACTCAGAGAGGCCCACGTGGCCGAGCTTCTTCGCGGAGACGCCCTGAAGAAACTCCTCGCGGCTCAACCCCGCGCCGACTTTCGCGCGAAGCGGGCCGCGGCGCTTCGCGGCGTCGACCACCCGAGTCACGCGGACCTGGTTGACCCGGACGCACGCCCCCGCGGCGGCGAGGGCGAGGCGGTCCATGACGAGCCCCGGATTGACGCCGGTGCCCAGGACGGCGACGCCGTTCGCCTTCGCGCGGTCGTCGATCCGCCGCCCCAGCGCGGAGTGCCTGAGCTCGGGATAGGAAAGCTCCTCGCAGGTCGAGACGACGTGCATCCCCGCTTCCATCGCCTGTTCGATCTGCGGGGCGACCGCATCGAGGC
>JBBQNC010000024.1:0-23940 GCA_038329555.1 Thermoanaerobaculia bacterium | reverse complement strand
CTGCGGCGCGCCGAGCCGGTAGGGAGATCCGTCGGTGGAGCCGAACAGCGAGACCGGCTCCAGGCCCGCCGAGCGCAGCATCTCGAGCACCTGCACGACGGTGTCGATGCGGTGCGAGGCGAGCTTCGTCTCGGTCCGATCTCCCTGTGTGATCGTGTAGCGGTTCTCGATCCTCCCGCGCTCGAAGTCGTACCGGTTTTCCGCCTCGAAGTGAACGCCGCCGGTGTCCGCCTCGTAGCGCTCGCGAAAGGCCGGGAGCAGGGACTCCGCCACCTTCGAGGCGTCGAGCACGAAGGAAGCGCCGGGCCGGAGCGCCCGTCCGAGGGCCGCGAGGAAGCGGCTGTCGCCGGCTCGGTCGAAGAAGCCGAAGCTCCCGCCCGCGCAGAAGGCCGCGTCGAACTCGGCCCGCCATGGAAGCTCGCGCATGTCCATCCGATGCCAGGCCACCGTCACCGCCCGCGCCGCGGCGGCCTCTTCCGCCGCCGCGAGCAGCCCCGGGGAGATGTCGACGCCGGTGACGCGGCAGCCGCGCGCCGCGAGCTCGACCGCGTGCCGGCCGTGACCACAGGGCGCGTCGAGGACCCTCGAGCCGGGAGCGAGCGCGAGCGCGGTCCAGAGAAAATTCGTCTCGGCGGCGGTCACCTCCGGCGGGAGAGCGACGCGCCAGAAATCCACCACGAGCCCGGAAAAGAAGTCGGTCCACCAGTCGGGCGATGCGTTCATGGAGATGTCCTCTCGATCGTTCGTCGTCATGGCGCGGCGCAACGTGCAGGCGGAGCGCCGCGAGGCTCCCGGAAGGGAGCGGCTTCGTCGCCGGGGTCCCGCGGCGCGAAGTCGCGCGCGCGGGTCGATCAGAGGACGGCGGTCATAGGCTGCGGAGAAGGGTATTCGCCGCGCCGGTCGAGAGTCAATCCCCGCGCGGCTTCTTGCTCGTGTAGATGTCCGGCATCGCGATCTCCATGAATCGGTCGGGCTGGCCGAGTGGCGTGTAGCCGACCCTCCGATAGAGCGCGTGCGCGTCCTTCGTCGCGAGCATCCACCGCCGCAGGTTCTGGAGGTCCGGATGGGCCCTGATGCTCTCCATCAGCCAGAGACCGAGCCCGCGGCCGCGCCACGGGTCGAGGACGTAGACGTCGGCGAGGTAGGCGAACGTCGCGCGATCCGTGATGACGCGCGCGAAGCCGATCTGCCTCGCGCCCTCGTACAGCCCGAACGACAGCGACCCGTCGATCGATCGGTCGACGACGTCCTGCGGCACTCCGGCCGCCCAGTACGATTGCGCCAGGAACTCCCGGATCGCGGCGCGGTCGAGCCGGGCGGGATCCGTCGAGATCGAAAGATCGCCGCGGCATCGCTCGAAGAGGGCGTCGGGCGCAGCGGGCTCGACCGTCATCAGGCGGCACCCGCGGCGCGGATCCCGGGGACGTCGACGATCCGCACGCCGCTCGCCGGCGTCTCGACGCTTCGACGAGCGCCGAGACCATCTGCCGCAGTGTGACGAGCCCCACGCGCCGCGCCGTGTCGCGCGTGGCCGGAAGCCTCTCGAAGAGCCAGTATCCCGGAAGGATGAGGTAAGGCCACCGATGCCCGGGACCGAGGACGTACCAGGGGCGCAGGAACGTCGCATTCAAGCTCTGCTCGCGGATGAACGCCTCGGCCTCCGCCCTGGCCGCGACGTACGCCTTCATCGCGGGAGCGGGCTGCGCGACGCTCACGTAGACGAAGTGCGCGATCCCGGCGGCCGCCGCCGCCCGCGCGGAGGCCTTCCCGGAGGCCAGGTCGACCGAGCGGACGATGGCCGCCTTCGCGGGGGAGGGGTGAGCCACTCCGACGAGCTGGACGAAGGTGTCGCAGCGTGCGACGCGCCCGGAAAACGTCGTCTCGTCGAGGGCGTTTCCGAAAACGGCCTCGCAACCCGGGGGGAGCCTCCCCTCGGACCCGCGGCGGACGAGCGCCCGGGCCCGGTGACCCCGCGCCAGGAACCTCGGAAGGAGCCGGGAGCCGACGTATCCGCTGCCTCCGGCGACGAAGACGTGCCGGCTCGAAGCGGGCGACGGCCTGGCAAGGCCCGGTGTTTGCAAATCGACCGCTCCGACGGTTCCGGCGGAAGGAGGAACAGCATGGCTCTCGCGGCGATCCCCGGACATTGGAAGCGATACAAGGATATCGCCTGGCTTCTCGTCAAGTACGGCCGTTCGGACCTCGTTTCGGGCATGGAGCTCGAGGGGTTCGAAGCCGGAACGACCGCGCCGGGCGACAAGGCGAGCGCCGAAGAGCTCGCCAAGGACCTCGAAAAGCTGGGACCGACGTTTATCAAGATCGGCCAGTTGCTTTCTTCCCGGGGAGACCTCCTGCCCTCCGCCTACCTCGCCGCCCTCGCCCGGCTCCAGGACGAAGTGGAGCCGGTGTCCTTCGGCGAGGTGCAGCCGATCGTCGAGAGCGAGCTCGGCGTGAGGATCTCCAAGGCCTTCGCCGAGTTCGAGTCGACTCCGATCGCGGCCGCGTCGCTCGGCCAGGTGCACCGAGCCCGCCTCCGTGACGGCCGGCCCGTGGCGGTCAAGGTGCAGCGGCCCGGCATCCGCGAGCAGGTGCTCGAAGACCTCGAGGCGTTCCACGAGATCGCCGTCTTCCTCGACAAGCACTCGGACCTCGGCGGCCGATTCGAGCTCGAGAAGATGGTCGAGGAGTTCCGCAAGACCATCCTGGGCGAGCTCGACTACCGGCAGGAGGCGTCGAACCTCGAAACGATCGGCCGCCAGATGCGGCCGTTCCCGCGCATCGTCGTGCCGGCGCCGGTCGCCGACTACACCACGTCGCGCGTCCTGACGATGGACTACATCCGCGGCGAAAAGATCACGTCGCTCTCGCCCCTGCGGCGCCTCGAGCTGGACGGCCATTCGCTCGCCGAGGAGCTCTTCCGCGCGTATCTCCAGCAGATCCTGATCGACGGCTTTTTCCACGCCGATCCCCATCCGGGCAACGTGTTCGTGACGGAAGACGGCCGGATCGCCCTTCTC
Organism: Thermoanaerobaculia bacterium; assembly: GCA_038329555.1. Lineage (GTDB taxonomy): Bacteria > Acidobacteriota > Thermoanaerobaculia > UBA5066 > Gp7-AA6 > JALYUA01. The sequence goes on along the minus strand of JBBQNC010000024.1, from coordinate 20,923 downwards.
GACCTCGGCATGGTGGGTCGCATTTCGCCGGCGCTCCAGGAAAATCTCCTGAAGCTCCTGATCGACGTGAGCGAGGGTCGCGGCGACCGCGCGACGGAGCGGGCCGCGCAGATCGGGCGCCGGCTGGAAGGGTTCGACCCGGTCGAGCTCGAGCGGAAGGTCAGCGAGCTCGTCGGTCTCTACAGTCACGCGACGATCGGGCAGATGCAGATCGGACGCGTGCTGCTCGACGTCTCGAGGGCCGCGGGCGAGACCGGACTCAAGCTGCCGTCCGAGCTGACGATGCTCGCCAAGGCGCTCCTGCAGCTGGACGAGGTCGGGCGCACGCTCGATCCGGAGTTCGACCCGAACGCGTCCATCCGGAGCAACACGGCGGACCTCCTGCGCAAGCGGATGATGCGGAGCGCGTCGCCCGGCAGCATCGCGTCGAGCCTTCTCGAGGCGAAGGAGTTCGTCGAGAAGCTGCCGGGCCGCGTCAACAAGGTGCTGGACGGGCTGGCGAACAACGAGCTGTCCTTCCGCGTCCACACGATCGACGAGCACGCCGTGATCGAGGGCCTGCAGAAGATCGCGAACCGGATCGCGCTCGGCGTGGTCCTCGCCGCTCTCATCGTGGGAGCGGCGCTGTTGATGCAGGTCCCGACGAACTTCCGCATCCTGGGGTACCCGGGTCTCGCGATGCTCTTCTTCCTCGTCGCGGCCGCCGGCGGGTTCGCCCTGATCCTCTCGATCCTGACGACGGACCGCGCCGCCCGCCCGAAGGGGAGCCCGGCGCGGAAGCCCTGATTCTACCGCCAGGCCGCCGGCCGGCCGCCCGGAGCGTAAGCCCGGGAGCTGATAGCGTAGACGAGGCATGCGCTTCGTCGTCCGGCTCCTCATCAACGCGGCGGCGCTCTGGGTCGCGACGCGGCTCGTTCCGGGCATCACGGCGACGTCCGACCCGCTGACGTTTCTCGGCGTCGCCCTGGTATTCGGCCTTTTGAATGCCCTCGTGGCGCCGCTCCTGAAGGTGCTCACCTGCCCGCTCATGATTCTGACCCTCGGCCTCTTCACGTTCGTCATCAACGCCGTGATCCTGCTGATGACGAGCGCGCTCGCGCTCCGGTTCGGCCTGGGTTTCCACATTGCGGGCTTCTTGGCGGCGTTCTGGGGCGCGCTCGTCGTGTCGATCGTGAGCGTGTTCCTCTCGATTTTCGTCCGCGAGCCCGATCCCCGCGGGTAGGCGACGCCGCCCGTGGCCGCGAAGATCCTGTCGCTTCTCGGCGCCGGTGCGGTCCTGGCGGCGTACGCCGCGAGTCAGCTGGGACGACTCGACCCTCGCGGCTATCCATACCTGGCGATGAACCTCCTGGGCGGGGCGATTCTCACGTTCTTCGCCGTGCGCTCGGGGGATCCCGGGCTGATGCTGATGGAGGGCGCGTGGGTCGTGATCAGCGTCGGCGGACTCGTCTTCGCCGCGCGGCGCGGCGCCGCGGGCCCCGGAAGGTAGCTCGAGGCACTGAGTTTTGAGTTTTGAGTTTTGAGTCGTGAGTTTGGGTTTACGAGTCAACCGATCGGTTCCAAGAACTCATAACCCATAACTCATTACCCATAACTCGCGTCCGAAGCGGGCATCGTCTTCGAAAAGAGGTGCGCGATACTGTTCGCGTAGTACTCGAGCAGCGGCAGCTCCTTCGCCAGTGGAGTGAAGAGGCCCTCCCGCTCCGTGACGAGCCGCCGGAGCGTCAGCATCCGCAGCCCGACATCGATCGCGTAGTCCTGGTCCCCGCGCGGGACGTACACGTGCGCACCGCGAGCCTCGAGCGCCCGCATGTCTTCGAGCGCCCGGGCCTTCAGCTCGAGCTCGCTCCAGGCGCGCTCGGGCTCCGAGGAAAACGCCCGGGCGACCAGGGAGACCGGCACGACGGGGATCACCCGGGCGATCGCCTGCATGAGGTCGTCGCCGAGAGCGGAAACCTTCGCGAATCGCTCCTCCTTCGAAAGGCCGCGGTAATCGAGCCCGCGCTCGCGCAGGTACGACTTGAGCGAGATCGGCGAACCGAAGTTGACGCACGCGTAGCCGAAGCGATGCCACCGGTTCCGGGCCATGAGCACGAGGTTCTTGCCGACGAACCGCAGCGCGTTCGTCGCGGCGCGCGCCCCGGAACCGCCGGCGGGGGCGGCGCCCCGCTCGACGAGGAAGCTGCGGTCCTCGAAGGTGCGGTCGTAGTTGATGCCGACGGGGATGAAGACGATGTCGCGCTCGCCTGCCGGATCGAACGCCCGGAGCATGTAGTCGAGGATGCCGACCTTCGGGGGCCTCAGGCGCCCGTCGCGGGAGAGCCCTCCCTCGGGGAAGACGGCCTGGGTGACTCCCGCTTCCGTCGCCATGCCGACCCAGCGCCCGAGGACCTTCCGGTAGAGGGCGTCGCGCGAATTGCGGCGCACGAAATAGGCGCCCATCGACCGCACCAGCGTCTGGAGCGGCCAGATCCGCGCCCACTCTCCCACCGCATAGGAGAGCGCCGCCTTTTCCGCCGCGAGGTAGCCGACGAGAATGTAGTCCATGTTGCTGCGGTGATTGATCAGGAACACGACCGTCGAGCGGGGCGGAAGGCGCGCGAGCCCCTCCTCGTCCGAATACCCGAGCCGCACGCGGTAGAGCAGTCGGGCGACCCGGCGAGCGAGCGAGTACCCGACCCGGAAGTAGGCGTAGGCGTTGAAGCTCGGCACGATCTCGCGTGCGTAGACGGCGACGCGCTCCATGACGACCTGTCGGGGCATCTCCTCGGCGAGCGCGAAGGCCTCCGCCGCCTCCTGGACCTCCGGGTCGTAGAGCAGTCGGTCGATCAACACCTCCCGTTTCGTCAGCTTGAACGGCGGGATCTGGATCTTCAGACGGGTGTTGATCTCCTCGAGAACGCGGTTGACCCGGCGGCGCAGGAGCCAGCGGACGCTCGGGATCAGGAGGCGATCGAGGATCGCCCAGAAAGCGAGAGCGACGAGGAGGATTCCGAGCCAGAGCGGAACGGTCACCGCTCAGGCCTCGAGCTCACATGGGTGATCGGTCGCCGGTGGCAGATGGAGGGAGGCTATCCCGGACGCGGTGACGGAGCGGAGCGGCGGAGGCCTGGCTCCTCGGATTCCCCTTTCCCCCGCGGTCGGGGGCGAGGGAGGGTGAGGGGGAAGTCGAAGGGGTGACGACGGGGCGCGTCTCGACTCGCGCCCGGCTTTGCCGGGACGGGCCGTAGCTCAGAACGTGTAACCCGGCCGATTCCTCGATCACTCGATTTTCAGATTGATCACCCGATCACCCGATCACCGGATCACCCGATTCTTCCAATCATTCGACGCACCCCCGCGCGGCGACGCGCCAGCGGGCCTCGACGTTTCCGCCGCGTACGGCGTACACGCGATCGTGCAGATTCGAGACCACGCAGGCGTGATTGGGCAGGACGCGAACCCGTTCGCCCACGGAGAATCGATCTCCCTCGGCCACGTCGACGACGCCGTGCTCCTCGGACAGGCGAGCGACGCGGCTCGTCTTACCGAGGATGAATCCGTGCCCGCCGGTCACCGGGCGCAGACCGTCCGACGAAAGGGTCTTCGACCCCGCGTCGAGCACCGCGCGGGAGGGGGAGGGAACGCTCACCACCGTGGAGAGCACCGTCATCGCGCAATCCTCGATCCCGCACGTTCCGAGGGAGACCTGCGAGGCGTCGTGGTAGACGTAGTTGCCGGGACGGCACTCGGTCACGCCGTCGACCGACATCGCCGAGCGGGCGGAGGGGGTCGACCCGACAGAAACTTCCTCCACGGAAACTCCGGCGGCCCGCACCCGGTCCGCGACGCGCGCGAGCGTCGTCCCCTCCGTCCGACCGAGGCCACGCCTTCCGGGGAGGTCTCGAGGTACACGTGGCCCGCGTGGGTGAAGAGGCCCCTCAGGGCGAGGCCGGGAAGCTCGGCGATCCGAAGCGCCAGCGGCGGCGCGGCCTCGGGAAGGACCCCGACGCGGCCGGTTCCACAGTCGACCTTCAGGAGCACGTCGAGACGCCGTCCCGCCGCCGCGAAGACCGACGCGAGTGCCCGGGCCCCCTCGAAGCTGTCGACGCCGACCGCCAGACTCGCGCGGTCGGAGAGAGAGAGCAGCCGTTCCGGCTTGCCGCGTCCGACGACGGGGTAGGCGACGAAGAGATCCTCGAATCCCTCCGCGGCGAACACCTCCGCCTCGGAGGTCTTGGCAACGGTCAGGCCGGAGGCGCCCGCGACGACCTGCAGGCGCGCGAGCTCCAGCAGCTTGTGCGTCTTCGCGTGGGGGCGCAGCTTCACTCCGGCGGCGCGCGCCGCCGACGCCATGCGGCCGACGTTGCGCTCCAGAACGTCGAGGTCGACGAGAACGGCCGGCGTCTGCAGGTCCTCGATCGCCGTCATGCCGCAAGCATAGTTCCCGACACCCGGCCGCGGCGCGGCGCTTGACAGGCCGCGCGGGGAGGGGCAGTCTGGACCGCTGCCATGCCTTCGCCCGCCGCGCCCTGCTTCGTGTTGCCGCCGTACATGCTCGAGAGCATCAGCCGAAACGGTTCGCCGGAGCAGCGCCGGAGCGCGTTGACGACGCTCATCGCTTCCGAGAGGTTCCGGGCCCGGCGACAACTGCTCGCGGCGCTCCCGGTGGCGACGCCGACGGGTGAGAAGCGCCGCGACGTCTTCGACGCGCGGCACCGCACGACGCTTCCGGGCCGGCTCATCCGCGCCGAGGGCGATCCCGCGACGGGCGACTCCGCCGCCGACGAGGCGTACGACGGAGCGGGCGTCACCTACGACCTCTATTTCGAGGTCTTCGGCCGGAACTCGATCGACGATCGCGGGATGCGGCTCGATTCCTCCGTGCACTTCGGCGACCATTACGACAACGCGTTCTGGAACGGGAGCCAGATGGTCTACGGCGACGGAGACGGCGATCTCTTTCAGAGGTTCACGATCTCCGTCGACGTGATCGGACACGAGCTGACGCATGGCGTCACGGCGCGAGAGGCGAACCTCGACTACCAGGGCCAGCCGGGAGCGTTGAACGAGTCGATCTCCGACGTGTTCGGCTCCCTCGTCAAGCAGCGCACGCTCGACCAGACGGCGCTCGAAGCGGACTGGCTGATCGGAGAGGGTCTCTTCGCCCCGAAAGTGAGCGGCACCGCCCTGCGCTCGATGCGCGCGCCGGGAACGGCGTACGACGATCCGATCCTCGGGAAGGACCCGCAGCCCTCGCACATGAGCGGCTACATCGAGACAGCCGACGACGACGGCGGCGTCCATTTGAACTCGGGGATTCCGAATTACGCGTTCTTCCTCGCCGCGACCGCGATCGGCGGCCGCGCGTGGGAGAAGGCCGGGAGGATCTGGTACGTCGCCCTGCGGGACCGGCTCCGTCACGGGTCGGACTTCGCGGACGCGGCGAGGCTCACGACCGCCGTCGCCGCGGATCTCCATGGAGCTTCGTCTCCCGAGGTGGAAGCGGTGCTCGGCGCCTGGAGAACGGTGGGCGTCGCGGTCGCGGGCGCGCCATGAGCGGGCCGTCGAGAGTGAGCGTCCCATGAGAATCGCCCTCGTTCGCAGCGGCGGAGTGGCGGGGATGCCACGCAAGGCGGTCCTCGAGACCGAAGACGGGACCTCCCGCGATGCGGAGATCCGGCACCTGGTCGCCCGCGCGAACCTTTCCCGGTATACCGATGCGACGCTGCGGACCGGACCCGACCGGCTCCGATACACGCTGACGGTTCAGGACGGCGATACCGTGCACTCGGTCACGTTCGACGAGGAGGGCACGCCGGAACAGTTTCGCCCGCTGATGGAGGCGATCCTTCGCCACGCTCCGTCGGACGATCCCGAGGCGACGCGCGCCTGACCCGAGGCACCCGTATTTTTCAGTGTTGGTAGATTAGGCGCGGAGGTTCCGTTGGCCGATAAGCCCGATTCTCCGCGCTCGCGCGCCCGGCGGATGCCGCGACATACGAAGATCCTGCTCGGCCTCATCGTCGGCCTGGCGGGCGGCCTTCTCGTCCATGCGTTCGCGGGCGGCGAGCCCTGGGTCGAGGGGGTGGTGCGAAACGTCGCCTATCCCATCGGCCAGATCTTTCTGCGGCTGATCTTCATGATCGTCGTGCCGCTCGTCTTTTCCTCCCTCGTGCTGGGAGTGCTCGAGCTCGGGGGCGTGCACAAGCTCGGGCGGGTCGGGCTGATCACGCTCGCCTACACCGTGATCGTGAGCGGAATCTCCGTCGCGATCGGAATCGTTCTGGTCAACGTGTTCCACCCGGGCCGGGGCGTGGACGCCACGGTTCGCGGGCAGCTCGAAGGGGCGTTTTCGGCCCAGTCGCAGAGCGCGATCGAGAACGCGAAGCAGGCCAAGCACTGGACCGACACCCTCCTCTCGCTCATCCCGCGCAATCCCATCGCGGCGGCCGTGGACGCTCTCTCCGGGGAAATGCTCGCGCTGATGATCTTCGCGGTGTTCTTCGGGGTCGCGCTCGCCCACGTGCGGAAGGAAAAAGAGGCGCTGATCGAAGTCTTCGAGGGAATCCAGCGCGTGTCGATGCGGATCGTCGACTGGGCGATGGCTCTCGCGCCTTTCGGCGTCGCGGCGCTGCTTTTCTCCCTGACCGCGCGCTCGGGCTTCGCGGTGATTCCCCGCCTCGGAGGCTACGTGGCGGTGGTGGTCGGCGGCCTGGCGATCCAGATGTTCGTCGTGTATTCGGGCATCCTGAAGCTGCTCGCGCGGGTTCCGCCGGTCGAGTGGTTCTTCCGGTGCCGCGAGGTGATCCTGACGGCGTTCTCGACGGCGTCCTCGAACGCGACGCTGCCGACGAGCCTCCAGACGGCGTCCGAAAAGCTCGGGATTGCGCCGCGCATCGGCAACTTCGTGCTCACGGTCGGGGCGACGGGAAACCAGAACGGGACAGCTCTCTTCGAGGGAGTCACCGTGCTCTTCCTGGCCCAGGTCTTCGACGTGCACCTGACCCTCGGCCAGCAGGTCACCGTGGTCGTGATGTCCATCCTGGCGGGAGTCGGGACGGCCGGCGTGCCGGGAGGCTCGATTCCCCTGATCGTGATCGTCCTCCAGACGGTCGGGATCCCGCCGGAGGCGATCGGGATCATCCTCGGTGTGGACCGCCTCCTCGACATGTGCCGGACGGTCCTGAACGTCGTCGGCGATCTCGTCTGCGCGACGTTCGTCGCCCGCCGGGAGCGCGAGCTGCATTTCGACCGCGTGCCGAAGGCCGCGCTCGTCAAAGCCTGAGCCGTGAATTACGAGCTCTGAGTTATGAGTTGTGAGTTTCAGGCAGGGAGCCCGAATTCATCTCCCGAAACTCATGACTCATAACTCACGACTCACTGCTTCTTTCGAGCCGGAACTCCCGATCCGGATGGATCTCGAGGAAGTCCGCGTCCTCGTCGATCACGACCGCTCCGCCGAAGCGGACGGAGGTGCCTTCCCGAACGGGTGCCGCCGTCACGATCTCGTGGGCCGCCGTGCCCGGTTCGACTTCGAGGCGCAGGAAACGCGGAGACGACACATCCGCCTCGAGCGCTCCGATCGCGAAACGGGAAAGGGCAACGTCGATCGTCCAGAAGCCGTCCGTCGAGTGCTGGGCGTCGCGCACGGCGGCTCCGCGCCCGCGCGCGTCGCATCCCGTCTCCTTCCAGCCGGAGATGCCGAGCCTCTTGAACGGTGTGGTCAAAAACGAGATGAATCGCTCGAACCAGCTCAGGGCCGGCCGCGGAGCCTCGGAGAGCATTCCGATCGTGACGCCCGCGTCGCAGCGGACGGCACCCGGCCGGACGACGGCACCGGCAATGAGCCGGCTCCGGAAGTAGTGACGAATTGAGTGATGAGTTCTGAGTTTTGAGTTCTGAGTTTTCATGCGGGGAGCCCGATTTCGTCTCCCAATAACCATGACTCATTACTCATGACTCACAACCCGCTACTCACAATAGAATGCCCGAAACTCTTGTCGCACAAGGAGACAATCGTGATCTCGCATTGGAAAAGGTCGGTTTGCGGTCTGGGGGTGGCGGTGCTTGTTCTCGCGAGCTGTCGGAAGACCGAAACGGCGGGAGGGGCGGGCGCGACGCCGTCGCCTGCCGTGGCCTCGGAGACGTCCGCGCAGGCCGCGACCGGCGGAGCGGCTCCGGGGGGCGACACGTCCCGCGCGCCGTTCGGGTTCCTCGACACCCCGAAGGAGGGCGCCGCCGTGAAGGCGGGCAGCTGGGCGTTCGGATGGGCGCTCGACGACTCGGGGATCGCTCAGGTGACGGTCGCCGCCGACTCCGGACAGACGAGCCCTGTCGCACTGGGTCAGCCCTTTCCGGGCGTCGCCAAGGATCATCCCGCCTACCCGAACGCCGACAAGGCGGGGTTCGGCTTTCCGGTCCCTACCCTCGCGTCGGGCCCGCACACGCTCGTCGTCACGCTCGTTGCCCGGGACGGCGGACGGACCGAGATCCGGCGCCAGATCCGCATTCCGTGAACGGGTCTCGTCCTTCGCGCCGGCCACTCCCGTCGCTCGCATTCCTTCTGCTGCTCGCCGGCCGGCCCGGCTTTCTCGCGGCGGCGTCGCCGGCGGCGGCTGGCGCCGCTTCGACGAATGCGCCCGTCCGCGTCTTCATCTCCGCCGACATGGAGGGGATCGCCGGCGTCGTGACGGAAGATCAGCTCGGCACCGCGGGCTTCGAGTACGTGCGGTTCCGGGAGTTCATGACGAACGAAGTCCTGGCGGCCATCGAAGGGGCTCGCGCGGCGGGGGCCACGGAATTCGTCGTCGCCGACTCCCACGGCAACGGAGAGAGCCTGCTCTTCGAGAAGTTCGCCCGGGACACGCTCGTCGTGCGCGCGTGGCCGCGGCCTCTCGCGATGATGCAGGGAATCGACGAGACGTTCACCGCCGCCATGTTCATCGGGTACCACACCTCGACGACGAACCCGGCCGGCGTGCGCGCCCACACGTTCTCCTCCGCGAATCTCGCCGACGTGCGCTTGAACGGCGTGTCCGTTCCGGAGGCGGGGCTGAACGCGGCGGTCGCCGGGAGCTTCCGGGTGCCCGTGGTGCTCGTGACCGGGGACGACGCGATCGCCCGGGAGGCGTCGGGGCTCATCCCCGGAATCGAGGTCGCGGTCGTGAAGTGGGCCTACGGCTTCCATTCGGCGAAGACGATGACGCCGGCCGCCGCCTGCGACCTCATCCGGGAGAAGGCGCGCGTCGCGCTCTCCCGGGCGAAGGAGATCCGGCCCCTGGACGGTCAAGACGCCGGTCGAGCTCGAGGTCCGCTTCAAGAACTACCGTCCGGCCGAGCTGCTCGCGTATGTGCCGATCGTCGAGCGCGTGGACGCCCACGCGGTGCGCTTCCGCGCCAAAGATATCCTCGAGGCGACGCGGTTTCTCGAGTTCGTTCTCAACTATCAGCCCGAGCTCGCGCCCTGACGGGAGGGCCGGCGCCGGACGTCCGACAGGAGGCGCGATGAAAAGACGCGTCCGACTCCTCCTCGTCGCGCTCACGTGGGCGGCCCTGGCCCCGCCGATTCCTGCGGCCGACAGCCGGCCAATCAGCGAAAAGGACCTGCTCGCATTCCGGTGGGTCGCGGATCCCCAGATCTCGCCCGACGGTTCATCGGTTGCCTACGTGCTCGTCACCGTGAATGCGGAGGAGGACCGCTACGAGACGAGCCTCTGGACCGTTCCCGCCTCCGGAGCCTTGCCTCCCCGCCGTTTGACCGCGGGCCCGCGCGACGCGGCTCCGCGCTGGGCGCCCGACACGCGCACGATCGCCTTCACCCGCGCGGCGGCCGAAAAGGAGAAGACCCAGATCTATCTCCTTTCGATGAGCGGCGGCGAGCCGCGGCGGCTGACGGAGCTGCCGGGCGGCGCCGGGGTCCCCGTCTGGTCGCCGGACGCGCGCCGGATCGCCTTCGCGAGCGGCACGAACGACGCCGACCTCGCGGAGCAGGCGGCGGCGAAGGAGCGGAAAGGACCCGCCCCAAAGAAGAGCGACGTCCGGGTCGTTACGCGGGCCGTTTATCGCGCCAACGGGAAGGGATGGCTCGACCCCGCGCATCCCGAGCACGTCTGGATCGTCGCCGCTGACAGCGAGGGCCCGGCCGAGCCGAAGCGGCTGACGTCGGGACGTTACGAGGAAGGGGAGATCTCCTGGAGCCGGGACGGCTCGAAGATCTTCTTCGTGTCGGATCGGGTGGACGAGCCCTACTACGAGGCCCCGGATTCGAACCTCTACGCGATTCCCGCGTCGGGTCAGACGGGTCAGACGGGCGGGATGGAGACCGTGATCGACATCCGGGGCACGGTGCGCAAGGCGGTCCCGGCGCCCGACGGTTCCCTGTGGGCGTTCGTCGGCCAGCTCAACCCGCCGCAGGTCCACTCTCACACGCGTGAAGACGCCTTCCTGTACCACGACGGAAAGCCCTCGGCGCTGACGCCGGGCAAGGAGTTCGAGATCGGGAGCGCCGTCGGGGGCGACCAGCACGCGCCCCGCGGCGCGAGCCCGTCCCCCCTGGTCTGGTCGGCCGACGGGCGGTCGATCGTGGCGGGCGTCACGGAGCACGGCAGCTCCAACCTCGTGCGGTTGGACATCGCCTCGGGGCGGCTCGAGCCGCTGACGACGGGGGAGCACGACGTCATGGCGTGGACGGCCACCCCGGACGCTTCGCGCTTCGCGCTGACGGTCAGCGACGACACTCACCCAGGCGACCTTTGGGTGCTCGACGCGCCGGGCCGGAAGCTCCAACAGCTCACCCGGGTCAACGATGCGCTCTTCTCGACGCTGAAGCTCTCCGAGCCGGAGGAGGTCTGGTACTCGAGCTTCGACGGAAAGAAGATTCACGGGTGGATCCTGAAGCCGCCGGACTTCGATCCCTCGAAGAAGTACCCGATGATCCTCGAGATCCACGGCGGTCCGCACACCGCTTACGGGCACACGTTCACGCACGAGTTCCAGTGGATGGCGGCGCGCGGATACGTCGTGCTCTACACGAACCCGCGAGGCAGCACGACCTACGGGGAGGAGTTCGCCAACGTCATCCAGTACCGGTATCCCGGAGACGACTACAAAGACCTGATGGCGGGCGTCGACGAGGTCGTACGCCGCGGCTACGTCGACGTGAAGAAGATCGGTGTCACGGGCGGCAGCGGCGGCGGACTCCTGACGAACTACGCGGTGACGCAGACCGACCGGTTCGCGGCCGCGGTCTCGCAGCGGTCGGTCGCGGACTGGGCGGCGTTCTGGTACACCGCGGACTTCACGCTCTTCACGCCCTCGTGGTTCCGCTCCAACCCGATGAACGACGCGGAGGAGTTCTGGAAGCGCTCGCCCGTCCGGTACACGGACCGGATCGTGACCCCCATGCTCTTCGTCGAAGGGGACGACGACCTGCGAACTCCCCCTTCGCAGGGGGGCGAGGCGATGTTCCGAGCCCTCAAGGCGCAGAAGAAGACCGCGGTGATGGTGCGGTTCCCCGGAGAGACGCACGAACTGTCCCGGTCCGGAAAGCCCGCGCACCGCGTGGAACGGCTGCAGCACATCGTGCGCTGGTTCGACAAGTATCTGAAGGGCGAGAAAACCGAGGCCTATGACCCGCAGTAGACCGCGCCCTCGCGGGCGCGCGCTACCATAGCGCCCCCCTTACGGCGGGCAGGAGGCTCCCTGGCGGACACGCTCGGTCACGAGAACGCACGCGGAAAGTACCTCGCGACCCTCTGCGTCGGGGCGCTCGGCGTCGTTTACGGCGACATCGGCACGAGCCCGCTCTACGCCCTTCGCGAGTGCTTCCACGGCCCCCACGCCGTGGCGCCCACGCACGGGAACGTCCTCGGAGTCCTCTCGCTCGTCTTCTGGTCGCTGATCGTCGTGATCTCGATCAAGTACCTGGTGTTCGTGATGCGGGCCGACAACCGCGGCGAGGGGGGAATCCTCGCTCTCATGTCGCTCATCCGCCCGCACCGCAAGGGGACGCGGGGTCCGCGGTGGGTGCTGGCGATGCTCGGTCTCTTCGGCGCGGCGCTTCTTTACGGCGACGGCATGATCACGCCCGCGATCTCCGTTCTCTCCGCCGTCGAGGGTCTCCGCATGGCGACGCCGATTTTCCAGAACGTGGTGGAGCCCATCACGATCGTGATCCTGATCGGCCTCTTCCTGTTTCAACGGCGGGGGACCGCCGGAGTGGGAGCGATCTTCGGCCCCGTCATGCTCCTGTGGTTCGCCACCCTCGCGATCCTGGGCGTCAGCTGGATCGTCCGCGAGCCATCCGTCCTCGCCGCCGTGATCCCCATTCACGCCGTGCGTTTCTTCGAAGCGAACGCGGGCCGGGGATTCCTGGTGCTCGGCTCCGTCTTTCTCGTGGTCACCGGAGGCGAAGCGCTGTACGCGGACATGGGTCACTTCGGGGCTCGTCCGATCCGGATCGCCTGGTTCAGCCTCGTCCTTCCCTCTCTCATGCTGAATTACTTCGGGCAGGGCTCGCTGCTCCTTCGGGACCCCTCGGCGGCCGAGAACCCCTTCTACCGGCTCGGTCCCGCCTGGACGCTCTATCCCATGGTCGTGCTCTCGACGATCGCGGCGGTGATCGCGTCGCAGGCCGTCATCTCCGGGGCGTTCTCGCTGACGCGGCAGGCGGTGCAGCTCGGATACAGCCCGCGCGTGCGCATCGACCACACGTCCGCCCGCGAGATCGGCCAGATCTACATCCCGGCGGTGAACTGGACCCTCATGGTCGCGACGATCGCGCTCGTCGTCGGGTTTCACAGCTCGAGCAACCTCGCCGCCGCGTACGGCGTCGCCGTCACGACGACGATGGCGATCACGACGATCCTGATGGCGGTCGTCGCCCGCGAGCTGTGGAAGTGGTCGATCGCCGGGGCGGTCGGTCTGGCCGTGCTGTTCCTGGTTCCGGACCTCGCGTTCTTCGGCGCGAACATCGTCAAGGTGCCGCACGGGGGCTGGTTCGCCCTGGCGGTGGCCGCCGCCGTCTTCACCCTCATGACGACGTGGCGCCGCGGCCGGCAGATCCTGGACGCCCGGATGCGTGAGGAGATGCTGCCGATCGACCTCTTCCTGATCGACGTGTCCCGCGGAACGATCCCGCGCGTGCAGGGCACCGCGATCTACATGTCGCGGACGCCGGAGGGCGTTCCCCCGACCCTCCTCCACAACCTGAAGCACAACAAGGTCTTGCACGGACAGGTGGCGTTTCTGACGGTCCTGACGGAGGAGCAGCCGCACGTGCCGGGTCTCGAGCGAATCGAGGTCGCCGGCCTGGGCCAGGGAATCTTTCGCGTCGTCGCGCGCTACGGCTTCATGGAGGAAGCCGACGTCCCGGAGCTTCTCCGGTCGATCCATTTTCCCGGGCTCGAATTTCCCGAAGGCGACACGAGCTACTTCCTCGGGAAAGAGACGATCTTCGCCACGCGCCGGCCGGGGATGGCGATATGGCGCGAGCGTCTCTTCGCCGTGATGTCGCGAAACGCCCGCAGCGCCACGCTCTTCTTTCACCTGCCGCCGAACCGCGTCGTCGAGCTCGGGGCGCAGATCGAGATCTGAAGGGCGGGGCGCCGCTCAGGGTCCGCTCTGCGCGAGGGGCGCTGAACGGTTAACGCTTAACGCTTGCCCATGTACTCCGGCGGGATGGGCCTCTCCGGCGTTTCCTGGTCCCAGAGCACGTTGACGATCCACCAGCGATTCCCCTCCTTCACGAGCTGGATCGCGTTGATGCCCCGCACGAACGGTGCCGGGTCGCCGGGCGTGTACCGGCCCTCGTAGGTGGAGAAGACCTGGCAGATGTTGCCGTAGCAATCCGTCTTTCGGGAGACCTCGCGCTCGGAGAACCCCTGGTCCTTGCCGTCCTGGTCTCTCCGGCTCGCGATGCCCTTCGAGACGCGGGCGATGAAGTCGTCGGGGCTCAGGAACGCGAGCTCTCCGGTCGAGCGCCGCGGGGGGATGAGCCGTCCGGAGGGGAGAAAGATCGCGCGCAACCGGGACCAGTCGGGCTCCTGGTTCGGAGGGTGCGAGACGGAGTCGTAGAGGGACTGCACGATCGCGTCGACCGAAGCGGCTTCCCGCGGCGCGGGCGGCTGGGCGGGTCTGCCTGTGTCGGGAGGGCCGCTCGCCGGCGGGGCGGCGGCGGACGGGGCGGCGACCGGAGTCGGAGCGAGAGGCTTCGTTTGCGTCTCCGGGGGGAAGGCGGCGAGCGCCGCGGCCACAAAGAAGAGCGTCACGGCCGTCGATAAGAGCGCCGCTCGAAAAGGAATCGCGCACGCCGAAAGAAGGAAGGTCGAGCGTTCCATGACACCTCCGTGCGCCGACGCTATCAGCCGCGGGCGGAGCGAGCGATTGCCGCGGCCCGTTCGTTGTACATTGCGCCCCGATGAGTAGCATCCGTCACTCCCGTTCCGACCTCGCCGAGATCGCCAGGCAGGCCATGCTCGACCGCGGGCTCGAGCCCGAGTTCTCTCCCGCCGTCGCCGGCCAGCTCGCCGCGATCCCGGGGCCGGCCGCCGACGGCGGACCCGGCGTCCGGGACCTGCGGCCTCTTCCCTGGTGCTCCATCGACAACGACGACTCCCGAGACCTCGACCAGCTCTCCGTCTCCGAGGAGCTCGGCGGCGGGAAGGTGAAGATCCTCGTGGCCATCGCGGACGTCGACGCGGTCGTGAAGAGGGGGACGCCGATCGATGACCACGCCCGGACGAACACGACATCGGTATACACGGCGGCCCGCATCTTCCCGATGCTTCCCGAGCGCCTCTCGACGGACTGGACGTCGCTGAATCCGGACGAAGACCGGCTCGCGATGGTGACCGAGATGCTCTTCGACGGCGACGCGACGCTGACCGGATCCTCCGTATATCGCGCCCGGGTCCGCAACAAGGCGAAGCTCGCCTACGACTCGGTCGCCGCGTGGCTCGAGGGGAAGGGTGAAGAGCCCGGCGCGGCGCGGGCGGTTCCCGGGATGGATCAGCAGCTCCGGACACAGGACGCGCTCGCGCAGAGGCTCCGCGACCGCCGCCACGAGGAGGGCGCGCTCGAGCTCGAGACCCTCCAGCCGAAGGCGATTTTCGACGGGGAACAGGTCGTGGATCTGCGGCAGGAGGCGCACAACCGGGCGCGACAGCTGATCGAGGACGTGATGATCGCGACCAACGGCGTCACGGCGCGGTTTCTCGCGTCGAAGGGGATCGCGTCTCTCCGGCGGGTCGTCCGGTCGCCCGAGCGATGGCAGCGCATCGTTGAGGTGGCGAAGGACGAAGGGGAGCACCTGCCGCCGGAGCCGGATTCGAAGGCGCTCGAGGACTTCCTGGCGAAGCGCCGCCGGGCCGATCCCCTGCGGTTTCCCGACCTCTCCCTCGTCATCGTGAAGCTGATGGGCGCCGGCGAGTACGTCGTCGAGCGGCCGGGAGGCGCCCCGATCGGGCACTTCGGGCTGGCCGTGCGGGACTACACGCACTCGACCGCGCCGAACCGGCGGTTCCCGGACCTGATCACGCAGCGCCTTCTGAAGTCGGCCATCGACGAGACGCCGCCGGCTTACTCCGACGCGGAGCTCGAAGAGCTCGCCGCCCACTGCACGGATCAGGAGGACGACGCCGACAAGGTCGAGCGCCAGGTGCGCAAGTCCGCGGCGGCGCTTCTCCTCGAATCGCGGATCGGACAGCGTTTCGACGCGATCGTCACCGGCGCATCCGAGAAGGGGACGTGGGTGCGCATCCTGGCGCCGCCGGTCGAGGGGAAGCTCGTCCAGGGCGATCAGGGAATGCGGGTCGGTCAGCGGCTCCGCGTCAAGCTGATCTCGACGGACGTGGAGCGCGGCTTCATCGACTTCGTACGCACCGGTTAAGAGCCCCCCGCAACCCCGTCCGCGGCGATCCGTATGACTTCCGAAAGGGGGGAACCATGCACCGAAACCGCCTCCGAGGCTTCTCCGGTCTTCTCCTGGCGGGGGGGGCCCTGACGGCCACACTCTCCGCGGCCCCGGCGGACGATCTGGCCGCGCGCCGGAAGACCCTGGACGCCCTCCTGGCGGAGCACTGGGAATACACGCTTTCCCACAGCCCCGAGTTCGCCTCCATCCTGGGCGACAAGCGCTGGAACGACAAGGTTTCGGACCTCTCCGAGCGCGAGATCCTCGCCGACCAGGCGAAGGACCGCGAGTGGCTCGCCCGGCTGAGGCAGATCGACACCTCCGGATTCCCGGAGCAGGAGGCGTTGACGAAAACCCTCTTCGTCCGGGGCCTCGAGGAGTCGATCGCCCACGAGCGCTTCCGCAACTGGGAGATGCCGGTCAGCCAGATGAGCGGCATCCATCTGAACGCGCCGCAGCTCGTCTCCCTGCTGTCCTTCAAGACCGTCAAGGACTACGACGATTACGTCGCGCGGCTGAAGCAGCTCCCGACGCAGTTCGACGACGTCACGGCGCGCATGCGGAAAGGGTTGGCCGAGGGCCTCATGCAGCCGAAGTTTCTCCTCGAGAAGGTCGCGACGCAGAGCGAGGGGATCGCGGGAAACACGCCGGAGGACAGCCCCTTCGCGCGCCCGCTTGCCGCGATGCCGAAGGAGTTCTCCGCCGGCGACGCCGCCCGGATCCGCGAGGCGGTTCTCGGGGCCATTCGCGACGCGGTCCTTCCCGCCTACGTGAAGTTCGCCCGCTTCGTCCGGCAGGAGTACGCGCCGCGGGGTCGCACCGAGCCCGGGATGTGGTCGCTGCCGGACGGCGCCGCCCGCTATGCGGCGCAGGTCAAGGTCCTGACGACGACGGACAAGACGCCCGAGGAGATCCATCGGATCGGCCTCGAGCAGGTGGCCGAGCTCGAGCGGCAGATGATGGTCATCGCGAGGAAGCAGGGGTTCACGGATCTCAAGACCTTCAACGCTTCGATCGAGAAGAACCCCAAGCTGCACTTCCAGTCGCGTGAGGAGATTCTCGTCCGGTACCGGAAGTTTATCGACCAGATGCGGGAGAAGCTGCCGGCGCTCTTCGGCCGGCTGCCGAAGGCGGGCGTCGAGGTCGACGCGGTCGAATCCTTCCGCGAGAAGGAGGCCTCGGGCGCGCAGTACAACCAGGGCGCCAAGGATGGCTCGCGGCCGGGCCGCGTCATGGTCAACACGAGCGAGCCCGAAAAACGGGCCTGGATCTCGACCGAGTCGACGGCGTACCACGAGGGCGTGCCGGGACACCACCTGCAGATCTCGATCGCGCAGGAGCTGGACGAGCTTCCGCCGATCCGCCAGCAGACCAACTACGGCGCCTTCGTGGAAGGCTGGGCACTCTACTCCGAACGGCTGGGCAAGGAGGTCGGGTTCTACCAGGATCCCTACAGCGACTACGGCCGGCTGCAGGACGAGATGCTGCGCGCGATCCGTCTGGTCGTCGACACCGGCTTTCATCAGAAGAAATGGACGCGGGAGCAGGTGGTCCGGTTCTTCCACGACCACTCGGCGATCGCGGAGGTCGAGGTGCAGAGCGAAACGGACCGGTACATCGCGTGGCCGGGTCAGGCCCTCGGATACAAGCTCGGCCAGCTGAAGATTCTCGAGCTCCGCGATCGCGCGAAGAAGGCCCTCGGAAGCCGGTTCGACATCCGGGCCTTCCACGATCAGATCCTGGGCGCCGGAGCCCTGCCGCTCGACGTTCTCGATCGGAGGATCGACGGCTGGATCGCGTCGGTAAAGGCGGGCTCCGGCCGGCCCGCCTGATTCGGTCGCGCCGTTACCGCCTTTCTCTCGCCGTTTGCTCTTCCGCGGAGCGGTCAGCGGTCCTCCTCGAGAATTCGATACTCTCTGCCCTCGCGGCCGAGCCGCCGGGGGTCCGGTGGCCGCCGTCGGCAGGAGAGCACAGGAGTGAAAGATGACTCGTTCCACGTGGAGAATCGTTTCTTTGCTGGCGCTCGCCGCCTGGAGCGCCGGGGCCTTTGCGGCCGTGAGCGCTGAGAAGCCCGCGGCCCGCGCTCCGCGGGCGAGCGCGAGCGGAGCGCCGTCCGTCGCCGAGGCGACCGCGTTTCTCGCCGAAGCGGAGACGAGGCTCCTCGCGCTCGCGAACGAAGCGTCGCGCGCCGGATGGGTGCAATCGACCTACATCACGGACGACACGGAGATCCTGTCGGCCCTGGCCAACGAGCGGATCATTGCGGCCTCGGTCGGGTACGCGAAGAGGGCGACGCGGTTCGACAAGATCGCGCTTCCCCCGGATCTCGCCCGGAAGATGCGTCTCGTGAAGAACTCCCTGACGCTCGCGGCGCCCTCCAATCCCAGGGAGAGCGAGGAGCTCACCCAGATCGTCGCGCGCCTCGAGGGCACGTACGGCAAGGGGAAGTATTGCCCGCCCGGCCAGGACAAGTGCCTGGACCTCGAGGACATCTCGAAGATCCTGGCGACGAGCCGCGATCCCAGGCAGATCGAGGAAGTCTGGACGGGGTGGCACACGATCTCCCGGCCGATGCGGAAGGACTTCGTGCGTTATGTGGAGCTCGCCAACAAGGGGGCGCGGGAGCTCGGCTTCTCGGACACCGGCGCGATGTGGCGCTCGAAGTACGACATGCCGCCGGCGGACTTCGCGAAGGAGCTCGACCGGCTGTGGGAGCAGGTCCGGCCGCTCTACGTTTCGCTGCATGCCTACGTGCGCGCGAAGCTCCGCGAGAAGTATGGCGACGCGGTCCCGGCGAACGGGCCGATCCCCGCTCACCTGCTCGGAAACATGTGGGCGCAGGACTGGTCGAACGTGTATCCGCTCGTCGCCCCGAAGGACGCCGATCCCGGCTACGACCTGACCGGGATCCTGAAACAGCGCAAGACGGACGCCCTGCAGATGGTCAAGTACGGTGAAGGCTTCTTCACGTCCCTCGGCTTCGAGCCGCTCCCGAAGACCTTCTGGGATCGCTCCCTCTTCACGAAGCCGCGGGACCGCGACGTCGTCTGCCACGCGAGCGCCTGGGACGTGGACAACGTGAATGATCTGCGCATCAAGATGTGCATCGACATCACCGCGGAGGATTTCTCGACCATCCACCACGAGCTCGGCCACAACTTCTACCAGCGCGCGTACAACACGCAGCCCTACCTCTTCCGCGACAGCGCCAACGACGGCTTTCACGAGGCGATCGGCGACACGATCGCGCTCTCGATCACGCCGGAGTACCTCGTGAAGCTCGGGTTTATCGACAAGGCGCCGGATGCGTCGAAGGACATCGGTCTGCTCCTGTCTCGCGCGCTCGAGAAGCTCTCGTTTCTCCCCTTCGGGCTGCTCATCGATCAGTGGCGCTGGAAGGTCTTCTCCGGCGAGATCACGCCGGAGAATTACAACCGCGCCTGGTGGGAGCTCCGGCTGAAGTACCAGGGCGTGGCGCCCCCCAACGCCCGCACGGAAGCCGACTTCGACCCGGGCGGGAAGTACCACGTTCCCGCGAACGTCCCGTACACGCGCTATTTCCTCGCCGACATCCTCCAGTTCCAGTTTCACCGCGCGCTGTCGAAGATTTCGGGCTGTCCCGGGCCCCTGAACCGCTGCTCCATCTATGGCAATCGGGCGGCGGGAGACCGGCTCGGAAAGATGCTGGCGATGGGTCAGAGCCGGCCGTGGCCGGACGCCCTCGAAGAGCTGACCGGTCAGCGCCAGATGGACGCGACCGCGATCCGGGACTACTTCGCGCCGCTCCAGGCCTGGTTGGACGAGCAGAACGAGGGCAAGCCCGTCGGCTGGTAGCGGCGGGACGCGGAGCGGGGATCGGGGCGCGTGCGGCCGGATCGGGGAGGCATGGCACTCCGTTTGCGTTAGGCGCGTCGGAGGGTTCTTCATGTCGCTTGCCGCGCGCGTCCGGGCGGTCCTCGCCGCTCTGTTTGCCGCCCTGTTTCTCTCCGGCGCCGCGTTTGCGGCGCAGGCGGCGGCTCCGGCTCCGGCGCGGCCATGGACGCGCACGCGACCGCAAGCGGGCCCGACCCAGGTCCGTTCGGGCTTCAACCTCTTCACGGTCGAGCAGGATGTCGAGCTCGGGCGCAAATCCGCCGCCCAGGTCGAACGACAGATTCCTCTGCTGCGGGACTCGGCCGTCGACCGGTACGTCGATGCGATCGGGGGGAGGCTCGCCGCCGTCGCACCGGGCCCGAAGTTTCCCTACCAGTTTCGGGTCACGAACCTCTCCGACGTCAACGCGTTCGCCCTGCCCGGCGGATTCATGTACGTCAATCGAGGCTTGATCGAGCTCGTTCCGACGGAGGGGCAGCTCGCGAGCGTCATGGCGCACGAGATGGCGCATGTCGCCCTGCGGCATCAGACGAACCAGGTCTCGAAGGCCTACCTCGCCCGGGCCGGAGTGGGGATCCTCGGCGGGATCCTCGGGGGCGGCAGCGCGAGCAGCGCGACGATCATGCAGGCGATGGGAGGGCTCGGGTTGAACGCGCTCTTCCTGAAATTCTCGCGGACCGCGGAGAGCCAGGCAGACATCGTCGGCGCTCAGATGATGGCGCGGGCCGGCTACGACCCCGGCGAGATGGCGGCGATGTTCGAGCTTCTGAGGCGGCAGGCGGGCCGGGACCCCGGAAGACTCGAGCGGTTTCTTTCGGATCATCCGGCTCCCGCCGACCGCGAAGCGCGCGTCCGTCAGGAGGCGGCGCGCCTCCGCCCCGCCCGCGTCGCGCCCGTCGCGGACCGCCGGTCGCCGCCGCCCGTGTCGATGAAGCAGATCGCGCACGCGGGGGGCGCTCCCGTCCCCGCGAGGGCTCCCGCTTCGGGGCGCGTCTCGATCGAGCCGCCGTCTCCGCGTCTCCGCTCCTTCCAGCAGCGGAACGGGTTCTACTCGATGCAGTACCCCGAGAACTGGCGGGCCGTCGAGGCCCAGCACGGTTACGGCGTCACGATCGTGCCCACCGGCGGCGTCATACAGACCGGCGGCGGCGAGACGGC
>JBBQNC010000023.1:0-24108 GCA_038329555.1 Thermoanaerobaculia bacterium | reverse complement strand
GCTCTCCCTTTTCGCGGAGCACGGTCCCGAGCAGGACCTGCGCGGAGATCACCGGCGCCGCGTCGATGGCGAGGCGGAGCTCCCGCTCCGCGTCGACCCAGCGCGTGCCGTTCGCGTAGAGCGCTCCGAGCGCGAAGTGCGGCAGGAAGGCGTCGCTGCGGCGGTCGATCGCGTGTTTCAGGAGATCCTCGGCGTACTCCGTCTCACCCGCCTCGGACGCGGCGATTCCGGAGTACACGAGCGATTCGAAATGATCGGGGTCCGTCGCCAGGATCCGCTTGAAGTAGAAGGCCGCCCGCTCGAGCTCCCCCGCCGAGAAATGGGTCTCGGCGAGATAGAACCCGAGCTCGACGTTCTGGCGGTCGGCGCGGAAGAGCTCCTCGAGCATGCGGACCCCCCGGTCCGAGTCGAGGGCGAGGATCGCGAACTCCGCCTCCCGCAGCCGCTTGAGGAACCCGGTGCGGTCCTCTCCCGAGTGGCCCGCGATGATCCGGTCCCGCCGCTCGAGAAACCGGTCCTTCTTCTCGAGCGCCTGCATGCGCTCGTCCATCTTGGTCTCCCAGAGGTCGAGCACCTCTTCGGAGCGGACGGCGCCCGAGCGTTCGAGGGTCTCCTGGAGAGCGAGGATGCCCGTGTGCGCCACGAAGAGGTTCTTCTCGAGGTTGGAGACGGACTCGAGCAGCGTCTTCAAGGCCTCGGCGGTCCGCTTGACCACGTCCTCGAGGGTGGAGATGCGCTCGAGGAGATGCTCGTCGAACGGGATCTCCTCCGCGGGCTCCCCAGACTCCTCGACGACGCCGACCCCGGAGAGCACCAGGAGCTTCGAGTGACAGCGCTCGCAGAACTCCTCGTCGTCGCGATTCTTGAGCCCGCAGACCTGGCAGAACATCAGTGAGTTGTCAGTTCTCGGTTCTCAGTTTTCAGCTCTTCGGAGAAGACGAGTAATCGTAGAAGCCCTTCCCCGACTTCCGCCCGAGCCATCCAGCGTCGACCATCTTGACGAGCAACGGGCTCGGACGGTACCGCGGGTCTCCGAAGCCCTCGTGCAGCACGCGAAGGATCGAGAGACACGTGTCGAGCCCGATGAAGTCCGCGAGCGTCAGCGGGCCCATCGGGTGGTTCATGCCGAGCTTCATGATCGCGTCGATGGCCTCGTGCGTCGCGACCCCCTCGCGGACCGCCTCGATCGCCTCGTTGATCATCGGCATCAGGACGCGGTTCGAGACGAACCCGGGCGAATCGTTGCAGAAGACGGGCGTCTTTCCCATCCGCCGCCCCAGGGCCTCGGCGGTCGAGGCCGTCTCGTCGGACGTCGCGATCCCCCGGATCACCTCCACGAGCTCCATCACGGGGACCGGATTCATGAAATGCATGCCGATGAACCGGCCCGGCCGGCCCGTCGCGGCGGCTAGACGCGTGATCGAGATCGAGGACGTGTTCGACGCGAGGATCGCCTCCGCCGCGCAGATCCCGTCCAGCCGCCGGAATAGGCCCTTCTTGACCTCCTCGTTCTCGACGATGGCCTCGACCACCATGTCGGCACCGGAGAGCTTCGCCAGATCGGTGGTCGTCTCGATGCGCCCGAGTGCGGCCTCCTTGTCGGCCGCCGTCCGGCGGCCCTTCGCGATCTCGCGGTCGAGATTCTTCTCGATCGTCGCACGGCCCCTCTCGACGAGGCCCGTCTCGACGTCGGCGAGAATCACGGCGATGCCCGCGGCGGCGGCCACGTGGGCAATGCCGTTGCCCATCTGGCCGGCGCCGACGACGCCGAGAGTGCGGATCTCCATGGACGCGGACTCTATTGCGGGACGGGCCGAGGGTAAAGGCGGGAAATGGCGGGAGGGGCGCAGGAAGCCGGCGGGACGGCGTGTTGTCGCCGGTGGTCAGGGGGTCGGCACGGCCGTCCGATCTGTCACGCGTGCACCGCCACCTTCATCCGCGGCGTTCCGAAGCGGGATTGAAACGCGATGCCGACCGCGACGACCGACGCCACGCTCCAGACGATCACGCCGAGCACGGGCAAGAGGGACACCGCGGCGAGCGTCGCGAAGCCCGCCGCGAGCGCGAGGGGGCGGCGGGCGGGCGCGACGTTCTGGAGAATCTTCTGTCCGAGGAGCAGGAAGATCGCCGCCATCCCGAATACCTTCGCCGCGACGGCGACGGCGCCGAAGAGGATCGCGAGCGGCATGGAAAGCGAAGGCGGGAGCAGCGTGAGCGCGGCGGCGGCGGCGAGGAAGAGACTCAGGACGCCCAGCGCGCCCGCAAAGAGCGCTCCGCTCCAATCCTCCTCGGCGGAGACGGCGGCGCGGGCGAACGAAGAGCCGAAGAAATAGAGCAGGAGAAGCGAAAGAAGAAGCCACATCGAGAGCGCGACGATTCGCAGCCCGCGCGCGGCCGCGCCGCGGCTCGATGCGTCCCAGGGCGCGCGGTGCATCTCCTCCAGGTAGAGGCGCAGGAGGGCCCCGGGCGTCGAGACGGTGCCGCGGACGGGAAGGGGCCGGTCCATCGAAAGGATCTCGCCTCCGAACACCGAGAGGCTCCCCGCGACGATGCCGCGCGGACCGAAGCGAACGTCTCCGCCCCACACGATCACGTTGCCGGAGACGGGGGCGTCGATCTCGACGTCGGAAAAGACCGCCACGACGTTTCCGGGAACGCTTTCGGTGACCGCGAGCGTCTTTCCGACCGAGGTCCGGGCGGGGGCTGCAGAGGGCGCAGGGGGCGCGAGCGAGGCGGCGAGAAGGAGCGCCGCGATCATCCGATCATCCGCGGCGGCGGGAGCGCGCCAGCACCCGGGAGAGGGCGAAACCGGCCGGCGCGAGAAGAAGAAGCGCGGCGACGCCGACGAGAGACTCCGAGCGGGCGACCTCCGAAAGGGCGTGCCATCCTCCGGGTGCGGCGGTGAGCCCGTCCGCCAGGGCGCGCCAGGCGGCGCGGAACAGTCCGACGAGCGGAGCCGCCGCGGCGAGCCCCAGGCCCGCCTGCTCCCGGGCGGAGAGAGCCGGCGCCCCGGCGATCAGGGCCCCGGCGGCGAAGAGCACCCCGGAGAAGGCAACCGGTCCGGCCCAGAGGGCGGGGCTTCGGAGCTCGCGGCGCGAGAACGGGCGGATCCGGATGACCCGGGAGGAGAGGTCGGGGTCGGGACCGTCGGAGCCGTGTGCGCGTCCGGGAGCCTCGAGAACCCCCTCCAGCTCCGTGAGGAGCGCCCGGGCGCTCTCGACCGCCCCCGCACACGCCGGGCAGCCCGCGGCGTGCGCCGCGGCGTCCGACGCGAAAACGGGGGCATCGGAGGCGGCCAGCGCCTCGCAGTCGATGGGATCTAAGGGTCTTACGCAGTCGGTCACGACAATTCTCCAGCCAACCTGTCTTTCAATACGGCCCGGGCACGAAAGAGTTTGTTCTTGACGGTTCCGAGCGGCATCGCCTTGATCTCCGCAATCTCTTCATACGACAGGCCCGTGAAATGGCGAAGCGCTATCAGCTCCCGAAACTCGGCCGGGAGGCTCGCAATGGCTCGGGTGATCGCCTCTCCCCGCTCGGAGTTGCGCAGCAGTGCATACGGGTCGAGATCTGAGGTCCTGTACTCCGGAGAGGACACCCGGCAGTCGGCGCGCGGTTCGGAGGACTCGAGCGGGACCGTCCGGGGACGCCGCTTGCGGAGGTGGTCGATCGCGGCGTTGCCGGCGATTCGGAAGAGCCAGGTGGAAAACTTGTACTCGGGGTTGTAGCGGTCGAGCGCCTGGAACACCTTGACGAGGATCTCCTGGGAGAGGTCCATGGCGTCGTCGCGGCTTCCGATCATGCGCGCCACGTGCGAGAGAACCCGCGCCTGATAGCGCCGCACGAGCAGCTCGAAGAGGTCCTCCTCGCCGCCGAGCACACGGCGCACGATCTCGCCGTCGGCGAGGGCGGTCTCTTCTTCCGGCGTGATCTTTTTCAAGCGTTTCGGCACCTCCCCGCGGCGGCTCCGCCCGGATCGATGCGCTACAATTCGCGCCCATTCTATTGAAGCGGGGCCATCGCCCGACGAGGAGAGACCGCAGTGGATCCAGTCGTCGCAGAACCGCAGTTTCCGACCATCGGCTCGTCCCCGCAGGGAGTCGACTCCGCCAACCCGTTCGAGGAAATGATGTCGCGATTCGACCTCGCGGCGCAGAAGCTCGGGCTCGACCCGGGCCTGTACAAGGTCCTCCGGGAGCCGGTCCGAGAGACGAAGGTCTCGATCCCGGTGGCGATGGACGACGGCCGCATCGAGGTCTTCATCGGCTACCGCGTGCTGCACAACATCGCGCGGGGACCCGGCAAGGGCGGAATCCGCTACGACAAGAACGTGAACCTGGATGAGGTGCGCGCGCTCGCGGCGTGGATGACCTGGAAGTGCGCGGTCGTCAACATTCCCTTCGGAGGCGCCAAGGGAGGCGTCATCTGCGATCCGGGCAGCCTCTCCCGCGCCGAGCTCGAGAAGATCACGCGGCGCTACACGGCGGAGCTCATGGACCAGTTCGGCCCCGAGAAGGACGTCCCGGCGCCCGACATGGGAACGAACCCGCAGATGATGGCCTGGATCATGGACACCTATTCCATGCACGCGCGTCACACGGTGACCTCCGTCGTGACCGGCAAGCCCCTGTCGCTCGGAGGCTCGCGCGGCCGGGTCGAGGCCACGGGACGCGGTCTCATGCTCATCTGCCGGGAGGCGGCGCCGCTGCGCGGCCTGACGCTCGCCGGAAGCCGCGTGGTCGTCCAGGGATTCGGCAACGTCGGCTCGATTGCGGCGCGCATGTGCTTCGAGGCCGGCGCGAAGATCATCGCCGTGTCGGACATCGCCGGCGGCATCCACAGCGAGAACGGCATCGACATGCCGGCCCTCGTCGCGCACTACGAGAAGGCGCGGTCCTTCGAGGGCTTCCCGGGCGTCACCAAGATCAGCAACACCGACCTGCTGGAGCTCGAGACCGACATCCTGATCCCGGCCGCCAACGAGAACCAGATCCGCGGGAAGAATGCGGGGAACATCAAGGCGAAGATCATCGTCGAGGGCGCCAACGGGCCGACGACGCAGCGCGCCGACGAGATCCTGAACAAGAACGGCGTCCTCGTGGTCCCCGACATCCTCGCCAATGCCGGCGGTGTGACCGTCTCCTACTTCGAGTGGGTGCAGGACCGCGCGGGCGTCTTCTGGCGCGAGAGCGAAGTGACCGAGAGGCGCGAAGACATCATGGTCCAGTCGTTCAAGGACGTCGCGTCGATGGCCGAGAAGTACAACGTGAGCTTCCGCATCGCCGCATACATGCTCGGCATCTCGCGCGTCGCCCACGACACGATGGTGCGCGGGCTCTACGCCTGAACGTCGCCTCCGCTTCGCTGCGCTCCCGCTCCGGCTCCCGCCGCGTGAGCCTCCTCCCTCCCTTCGGTCGGGAGACTACTCACGCGGCGAGCGGATGAATCAGGGAGGCTGATCTCCTCGCCCCTCGGCGGCGGGGATAGGGGGGAGGAGCCTCGCAGGCGGGCGAGACCGGACCCGGCTTTAGTTCCTACTTCAGTGTGATCTTGGGGCGGACCTCGGGCAGCTCGAGGGCGAGCTTGCGCTCGAGCTCCGGGAGCGTCGCCTCGACGGGCTTCTTCCATCCCGCGTCGAGAAGCGTGACGGTCAGCCGCCGCCCCGCGAGCGCCGTCGGCTGGATCTTGCGGGAGAGAGGCTCGCCCACGATCCGGCCCCAGCGGGACTGCAGCCAGACGAGAGTCGTGTCCCCCCGCGTCATCTTCCGGAGCATGCCGTCCGCGATGGAATCGAGCCGGGTGAACGAGTCGGGACTCTTCCTGTTTCCCCTCACGACTCCTCCCTTCCCCGTTCGCGGCCCGACTTCTCGGGCGACACGGGGCGAAGCGGCTTGTCTCCGGACAGCACGCGCCGGACGTCTTCGACGACCATGCGAGCCATCTCCCGGCGCGTCTCGATCGTGGCGCTCCCGGCGTGCGGCATCAGGACGACGCGGTCGTCGTCCAGGAGGGCCGGCGTGATGGCGGGCTCGTTCTCGTAGACGTCCAGCCCGGCGCCCGCGATCAGGCCCTCGTCGAGCGCGCGGGTGAGAGCGGTCTCGTCGACGAGCCCGCCGCGGGCGGTGTTCAAGAGGATGGAGCCGGGCTTCATGCGCGCGAACGTGTCCCGCGAGAAGATCCGCCGCGTCTCCTCGGTCAAGGGCAGGTGGAGCGAGACGATGTCCGACCGTCGGAGGAGCTCTTCGAAGGAGACGCGCGGCGGGTCGTCCGGATCGCCCTCCTGCCGGGGGGAGCGCCCGAACGCGATGACCGTCATGCCGAACGCCTTCGCGCGCCGGGCGAGCGCGCGGCCGATCCGGCCCGGACCGGCGATCCCGAGGACCTTTCCCTTGAGGTCGAAGCCCAGGAGGAGGTCCGGGCGCCATCCGGCGAAACCGCCGGCGCGGACGAGACGGTCGCCCTCGATGACACGGCGGGCGAGCGCCAGGAGCAACGCCATCGTGAGGTCCGCGGTCGCGTCGGTCAGCGCGTTCGGGGTGTTCGTGACGACGATGCCTCGCGCCGCGGCGGCCGCCCGGTCGATGTTGTCGACGCCGACGGCGTACTGGGCCACGATCTTCAGCCGCTGGCCGGCGCGGATCACGGCCTCCGACACCGGATCGTCGACGATCGTGATCAGCGCCTCCGCGTCGGGGACCTCGGCGGCGAGCTCGAGCTCCGACGGAACGTAACTGAGAACCCGGACCTCGAAATCGGGAGCCAGCGTCGAGAGGGACGGTTCCGGGAGCTCGCGGGTCGCGACGACGACGGGCTTCATCGGCGGGCCCACCGCGTCTGGAGGAACCGGCCTCCGAAGAAGATGGTGGCGCCGACGGCGAGCAGCGCGAGCTCGCCCCGGACGTTGCCGCCCAGCACGCCGGCGAAGAAGCCGAATCCCGTCACGACCAGCCCGAGAAACTGGATTCCGCGGGAGACGGCGTAGGCGGCGTCGGGCGTCATCGGCCCTCCGAAACGGTCACACGCACGATGCGCTCGCCCTGCGGGATGCGCTCGACGGCCGACTGCCCCTCCGAGACCTGCCCGAAGATCGTGTAGAGCCCGTTCAAGTGCGGCTCCCGCGAGTGCGTCACGAACCACTGGCTGCCGCCGGTGTCCGGCCCGGAGAGCGCCATCCCGACGGCTCCACGCACGTACTCGAGCGGCGAGATCTCGTCGCGGATCTCCCAGCCGGGACCGCCGTTGCCGGTCGCGGTGGGATCCCCGTCCTGCAGCACGAAGTTCGGAACTACGCGATGGATGCGCACGCCGTCGAAATACCCGGCCCGCGCGAGCGAGACGAAGTTCATCACCGTGAGCGGGGCGGACGCGCCCGCGAGGCGAAACGTGAAGGAGCCCGTTGCCGTCTCGACGGTCGCGCGCCACGGCTTCTTCGCCTCGCCGAGCAGAGCCGCGTACTCGGCCTTTCCTTTCCCCGTCGCATACTCCGGCGCGGGCAGTGAGGCGAGCGGACGTCCGAAGGTCGTCCCGAGCGCCCGGCGCGCCAGCCGCGCGGGCAGCGTCTTGCCGCCGCGGTAGATGCCCTCGACGATCGCGGCCGCCGCCGGCGCGGCCTTGAACTTTTCGCAGGCCGAGATCACGGAGATCTCCACGTCCGGCGGGCGCTCCGACCGCGCCTTCTCGGCGGCCTCGGCGAGGAGGGGCAGGACGGCCGGGTCCTCCGGGATCGCCAGCGTCTCGACCGCCGCCGCCCGCACGCCCGCGTCCGGGTCCGTCAGGGCCGCGTGCACCAGCGCACGGTTTTCCCGGACGGAATCGGCCGTCTTCAAACCCGCGAGGTTCGCGAGCCGGACGACGACCTCTTTGTCCGTCGAGAAGCGGTCCCGGTACGGAGCCGCGTCCGGAGTCGCCAGGAAGGAGAGGCTCTCGGCGGCCGCGGCGCGAAGGAACGGATCGGCGCTCTCCGCCGCGGCGTCGAGAGCCGACCGGGCGCCGCCCCGGAGCGCCGCGACGAGCGACTGGAGGGCGACCTGGCGGCGGCGACCCTCGCCCGAGAGGCCGATCGACCACAGCCGGCGCGCGACGTCCCGGTCTGCCGCGACGAACTGGCGCAGAAGCACGAGCGCGGGAACCGCCACGTTCGGGTTCGCGTCGCCGGCAAGCTCGAGGACACGCTGGCGCCTCGCGTCGGCAACGCGCGAGGCGGGTGCCTTCTCGAACAGGGCCTCGAGAGCCGCGAGCGCGTTGATCGTCACCGCTCCGCGGCGGTCGAGCGCGGCGGCGAGCGGTTCCGCCGATTCCGGCCGGCCCAGGATCCCGAGCGCGCGCGCCGCCGCCGCGGCCGAGTCTGGGTTCTCGTCGGCGAGCGCCGCCGTCAGGACGGCGAGCGAGCCGGGCCGCGGCTTGCGGGACAGCGCATAGAGCGCCGCCGCGCGCACCGCGGGGTCCGGATCGGAGGCGTACGGCAGGAGCGCCGCTTCGCTCGCCTCGTTCGCATAACGCCACAGAGACTCGAGGATGGCGGGACGCCGGTCCGGCGGGGCGCCCGGCAGCGAGGCGATGAGAGCGGCTTCCCCCTCGGGTCTCGCGTGAAAGCCGATCGCCTTCGCCGCCGCGCGCGCCACGCGCGCGTCGGAATCTCCCAGGAGGGGAACGAGATCACCGGTCAGCGCGCCGCCCCACACGAGAGAGGCCGAGAAGGCCGCGGCGGCGCGGACCACGGGCTCGGGGTCGGCGAAGAGGGCCCGCAGGATGGTCTCGGCGCCCGGCTCTCCGATCCGGCCGGCCGCCAGGGCCGTCCGGGCACGCGTCGCCGCCTCCGTGCTCCCGGCGAGGGCCTGCAGGGCCGGCCCGTCGAAGGCCCGGCGATCCTCGATCTCGACGAGCGCGACCTCGGCCTCGAATCCGGACGGCGCGGGAGTCGACGGAGCGCCGGGCGGCGGGGCCGCGGTCGGTTCGGGAGGCAGCGTAACGGGGCGGCTCCGCGAGGGCGAGGCGCAGCGGATCGCGAGAACGACGGCGCCCGCCGTCCACAATGCGTTCCACCGCCGGACGCGCATGAGACTCCTCGGTTCGGGGGGATCGACTCGAAAGGCCGCGCGATTATACGAGACGGTGACGAGTCACGCGCCGACCAGGAGGCGGTCACCAAGCATCTCGGGAAGTCCCGCTCGATGGATCTTCTCGCGCGTCTTCTGCACGTCGTAGGGCACGCGGTCGAAGAAGATCGTCCTTTCGCCGGAGTCGTAGATCGCGTAGGAGGCGGCCGGGTTCCGGTCGCGGGGCTGGCCGATGGAGCCGGGGTTCACGAGGTAGCGGCGATTCTCGTCCAGCTGGACGCGCACGCGCTCGCCCTTCACGACGTCGACGCGGATCCCGTGGGGCTCGAGCGTGAAGAGCGAAGGAATGTGGCTGTGCCCGAAGAAACAGACGCCGAAGCCGAAGTCCCGGAAATTCAACCACGCGTCGCGGTCCGAGAAGATGTACGCGTCCTCGTCCCGGGGGGAGCCGTGGCAGATCGCGAGGGCTTCCTCGACCTCCAGCGGACCGATGGGCAGGGTCTCCAGGAACCGGAAGTTGCGAGGCGTCAGCTTTCCGGCCGTCCAGCGCGCGGCGGCGAGCGCGATCGGGTTGAAGAGATCCCCGGGGTCGAGCCCGCACACCACCTTGTCGTGGTTGCCGCGAATCGAGACCTTTTCCCGGCGAATCCGGCGGATCCGGTCGATGACGTGATTGGGATTGGCGCCGTATCCAACGAAGTCGCCCAGGATCACGACTCGATCGAACCGCTTCCTGCGCACGCGCGCGAGAACCGCCGCGAGCGCCTCGTCGTTCGAATGGATGTCGGAAAGGACGAGGTACCGCGCGCCCTTCAGGGCCGAAGCGCGCGGCCGCGGCCGTCGAGCGCGATGAGCACCCGGTCGGCCACCGACTCGATCGACTCCTCTTTCATGGGCACACAAACGGCGCCCATTCTATAGAAGGGCGCGCGCTCCGCCCACAGGCGAGCCGCCTGCTCCGGACTCTGGAAGAGCGGGCGATCCTGTTTGCCCTCGAGGCGCGACAGGAGAACGGGCAGCGGCGCGTCGAGAAACACGGCCGTTCCGAGCGCGGCGATCCGCTTGCGATTCGGCTCCGGAACGTAACATCCGCCGCCGGTCGCGACGACGGCGTCCGGGAGGCTTGCCGTCGCCTCCAGGAAGACCGCTTCCCTCTGCCGGAACACGTCCTCGCCGAGGTCTTCGAACAGGGCTCGGACCGTCAGGCCCGAGGTGCGCTCGATCTCGGCGTCGAGGTCGACGAAGGGGATGCCGAGACGCTCGGCCACGCGCCGGCCTACGGTGGTCTTTCCGCTGCCCATGAACCCCACGAGATAGATCCGTCCGGGCCGGGACCGGCGGCGCGCCGCGTCGAGCGCCCCGCGGGCGTTCTCCTCGATCCGACCCCCGGCGTAGAGCGCGCCGATCATCGCCGCCGAATCGGCGCCCGCATCGAGCACCGCGCCGACACGCTCCGGCGTGATCCCTCCGATCGCCACGAGAGGCCGGGTCTTTGCGGCCGCCGCGCGCGCGAGCGCATCCAGCCCCAAACCCGCCCGCCCGGGCTTCGTCCGGCTCGCGAAGACGGGTCCAAACGCGACGTAATCAGCCACGCCGGCCGCGAACTCGGCGGCGGCCTCCTGCGGGGAGTGCGTGGACACTCCGAGAGGAGATCCGGCCGCGAGGAACGGCCGCGCCAGGGCGGCGGGCAGGTCTTCCCCGCCGAGATGCACGCCCACGCCCGCGACCCGGGCGAGATCGGCCCGATCGTTGACCAGGACGATCGACCCGCCCTCGCGTCCGAGCGCCGCGCACGCCTCGAGCTCGGGAAGAAAGCGGCGATCTAGCATCTCCTTTTCGCGGACCTGGACGCAGCGGATCCCGACGTCCACGAGACGCCGCGCGATCTTCGCGTGATCGAGACCCCCGGCCGCGGCGCGGTCCGTGATTGCGTAGATCGGGGGGAGCAAGAGCAAGGGATCGGCGGCGGAAGGCCTCGGGCCTACGACGCCTGCGCGAAGCGCTCCATGAACCGGGTGGAGAGGGCGCCGCGGATGAAATCGGGATCGTCCAGGATGCGGCGGTGCATCGGGATGGTCGTCTTGACGCCCTCGATGACGAACTGATCGAGCGCCCGCCGCCCCCGGGAGATCGCCTCGGTCCGGTCGCGGCCGTGGACGACGAGCTTGGCGATGAGCGAATCGTAATACGGCGGGATCAGGTACCCCTGGTACGCAGCCGTGTCGACCCGGACTCCGAGGCCTCCCGGCGGGTTGAACGTGACGATCCGGCCCGGCGACGGCTTGAAGGAAACCGGGTCTTCGGCGTTGATCCGAAACTCGATCGCATGGCCGCGCGGCTTGAGCTCGCGGTCCGCGAAAGAGAGGCGCGCACCGCTGGCGACGGCGATCTGCTCCTTGACCATGTCGACTCCGGTGACCTCCTCGGTCACGGGATGCTCGACCTGGAGGCGCGTGTTCATCTCCATGAAGTAGAACCGCCCCTGCGGGTCCAGGAGGAACTCGATCGTCCCGGCGTTCGTGTAGTGGACGGCTCGCGCAGCGGCAATCGCCGCGTCGCCCATCCGGGTCCGAAGGTCCGGATCGAGTGCCGCCGAAGGCGCCTCCTCGATCAGCTTCTGGTGGCGCCGCTGGATGGAGCATTCCCGCTCGCCCATGTGGCGGATGTTGCCATGATGATCGCCGAAGACCTGGAACTCCACGTGTCGGGGCTCGTCCAGGTACCTCTCGAGATAGACCTCGGGGTTGCCGAAGGCCTTCTCCGCCTCGTTGCGCGCGGTTTCGTAGGCCCCGGAGAGCTCGCGTTCGTCGCGCGCGACCCGCATGCCGCGACCGCCTCCGCCCGCGGACGCCTTCAGGATGACCGGGTAGCCGGCCTTGCGCGCGAAGGCGAGGGCCTCGTCCACCGTCTCGACGGGCCCGGGAGACCCGGGAACGGTCGGCACTCCGGCCGCGGCCATCGTCTGGCGGGCGAGCGCCTTGTCCCCCATCTTGCGGATCGCCTCGGGCGACGGGCCGATGAACGTGATGTTGCAGTCGTGCAGGATCTCCGCGAAGTACGCGTTCTCCGACAGGAACCCGTACCCGGGATGGATCGCGTCGGCCTCCGTGATCTCCGCCGCCGAAACGATCGACGAGATGTTCAAGTACGACGCCGCGGAGGGATAGGGCCCCACACACACGTCCTCGTCCGCGTAACGGACGTGTAGGGCGTCGCGATCACCCTCGCTGTAGATCGCCACCGTCCGGATCCCAAGCTCGCGGCGCGCGGAGATGATGCGTAGAGCGATCTCGCCGCGGTTGGCGATCAGGATTTTCTTGAACATGAAAGACGCTTTCAGCCGTCAGCTTTCAGCCGTCCGCCGAGCGGTCACCCTGGGAAACTGAGAGCCGATCGCTGAGAGCCGAAAGCTTCCATCACGCGGCGAGCCGGATGGCGAAGAGCTTCTCGCCGTACTCGACGGGCTGCCCGTTTCGCGGAAAGACCTCGACGATCTCGCCTTCCACGTCCGACTCGATCTCGTTCATGAGCTTCATCGACTCGATGATGCAGAGGATCTTGCCGCGGCCGACCTTCTGCCCGACTTCGGCGAAGGATCCCGACTCCGGCGACGGAGAGCGATAGAAGGTGCCGACGATGGGCGACGTGATGACGTGGAGCGTCTTGTCCTCGACGGGCGATGCCGCCGCCTCCGGGGCGACGGGCATCTCCGTCGCGAGGGCCGGCGGGGACCCCGGGAGCGCCGCGTGTCCGCCCGAACCGTTGCCGGCGGGCCGGTGCCCCTCGATACGGACGCGGAACCCCGCCTGCTCGATCTCGATCCCGACGAGGTTCTTCTCGGAGACCAGATCGATCAGCTCGCGGATTTCCTTGAACGACAGCATCGTCTAGAGCAGCTCCTTTTCGAGAGCCAGGCCGGCCTTGCGAAGCTCGAAGCGTCCGCGGCCAGAGTTGCCCTCCCGCTCCAGCAGGAGGAGCAGATAATACTCCTCCGTCACCCGGGAGAGGATGGCGGTCGAGCCCTGCGTGACAACGATGACCTGCTCGACGGAGCCCGTTTCCGAGCCCGTTCGGGGGCGTTCCGATGCCTTGACGAATGCCCCCAGCTCCGCGGCGACCGATTCGAGAGGAACCCCCTTCTTCGGGCTGTAGGAGTCGATGGGGATCCCGTCCGTGCCGATCAGGGAGACCGCCTGGGTCCCCTCGACGCGCTCGGCGATCCGACGAAGCGTGTCCTGAAAGATGTTCATCGGGTCTCCCGCGAAACGCCGCGGTCGGAGATCAGCCGGTTTGTACCATGGCGAGCCAGGCTTTTAAAGCGCGCACGCGGCCCATCCGCCGGTTGAGCGCGCCGTCGTTCGCCTCCGCCGTCCCGCGCGAGGTGGAGGCGGGCAGGAGCCTCGCTTCGGCGTCCCGGCGCAGGCGCTTCAGCTCCACGTCGAACGGATTGGCGGCCACGAGGTCGTCGTAGATCCGCAGCGCCTCGGAATAGTGTCCCTGGGCGAAATAGAGATCCGCGAGGGTGCGCCCCTGCGCCTCCGCGCCCGACTCCCTGTCTTCTCCGGACCCGTCTTCTTCGGACCCGTCTTCGTCGGCCGTGTCTTCTCCGGCCCTGTCTTCTCTGAACTTGTGCGCCGTCCCGGCGGACGAACCCGACTCCACGGGCGCGGGCGGCGCCCCGGAAAACGCCTCGGGCCCGAGGACGTCGGCGACCCGAAAGGCGCGCGTCGAGAGATCGGGAGGCTCGGGAAAGGCGGTGGCGGCAGCCGCCGCGAAGAGATCGGGAGGAGGAGCGGCGGCGGGCTTCGGAGCCGCCGGCGCCGGCGGGGCGGAACGCGGGGCGGGCTGCGCGAAGACCCCGTCGCGCGAGAGCACAGGGATCGCCTCCGGCTCGACGGATCGCTGGCGGCTGAACGAATCCTCGAGCTCGAACTTGACCGACGTCGTTTCGCCGATCTCTTCGGGGCGGTGCCGCTCCGGCGTCTCGGTGAACCGATCCCGCGACGTGCGAATCGGGCCGGCGACCTTGCCGTCGAAAAACGTCGGAGGCGGCGGAAGGGCGACCGGCTCGGCGCGGGGCGGAGGAGGGGGCGTCAACTCGAGCTGGAGGCGCTCGATCATCTCGTCCACCCTCCGGTCGCCCGAAAGCGCGCGGTACAGCTTGTACTTCTTGATCGCTTCGACTCCTTCGCCCCGCGAAAGGTAGATGTCGGCGAGCGATTTCGCGGAGACGAGATTGCCGGGGTCGTTCGACAGCACCTTCGTGAAGGTGGCGATCGCTTCCGTGATCTGCCCCGCCTCCAAGTACGCGCGCCCCAGGGCCACGTGCGCGGAGAGGTAGTTCGGATGCGCGAGAAGGCCCTTCTGAAGCGTCGAGAGCGCCTCGGAGAGGCGGCCGGTCTTGCGGTACTCCTCGGCCAGGGTGACGAAGAGGCGGGAGCTCGGATCGAGCTCCAGGCGCCGCTTCAGGTCGCGGATCCGGGCTTCGGCGGTGAGTTCAGCCATCGAGGGGTCGCGGGCCGCCCCCTTTGGAGGACGGCCCGCGTTTCGTTCACGAGGTCAGGGCGTCGGCGTCGGCGGTACGGGCGTCGGCGTCGGGACGACGCACGGCAGCAGGAACCCTCCCGTCGAGGTCGCGGAGCATCCGAAGACGTTCGAGACGGCCACGTCTCCGACGGAAACCGGCGTCCCGGGAGGCACCCCGGCGCCGCAGATTGGAGGCGTGAACCCGGCCGTGTTCGCCGTGATGAGAGTGCCGGATGCGTTCACCGAGAAGCTCGCGGACCGGCCTCCGATCAGGACGCTCGAAACACCGCCGAAGTTGCCGCCGCTGATCGTGATCGTCCCACCGGTTCCCGAGCCGGGGCTGACCGAGCTGATGAACGGCCCGGCGGCCTTGACGAGATACGTGAAGCTCTGGGCCGAGGCCGTGTCTCCGGTGTTGATGTTCGTCACCGTCATGGGCCCGGTGACATCGGTGCAGCCGTTCGCGTTGGCCCCGCCCGGAATCACGAGGATCTCGGTCGCCGAGACCGAGATGACCTGCGCCACGAACCCCGCCAGGGAGACCGCGACCGGCGCCTCGAAACCCTGCCCGTGGATCGTCAGCGGGGAGAAGGGCCCCGTGATCGGTTGGACGTTGGGTCCCGTGAAGCCGAAGATCTGGACGGGCGTGACGAACCGGTACGTCACGTCCGCGTTGGAGTCGGTCCCGGAAGTCACCTCGTGAACCCGGACCCCGACGGTCGCGTTCAGATTCGACGACCCCGCGCCGAAGGCGGGCGGCGTCAACACGACGATCTGATTGAACGAGACCGAGAGCACCTGGGCCTCGACCGATCCGAAGAAGACCTGGACAGGAGCGACGAATCCGGACCCGATGATCGACACGCGCGTGTTTCCGTCGTTCGTGCCCGAGGAGGGCAGCACCGCGGTGACACTGGGCGTGCTGGAGCCCGTCGTACCGAACGCGAAACAGTTGGGGATCTGAAGGACGAAAGGCGTCGCCGTGTTGGTTCCGAACGTCAACGTGACGTTGACGGGAACGGA
Source organism: Thermoanaerobaculia bacterium (assembly GCA_038329555.1). Classification (GTDB taxonomy): domain Bacteria; phylum Acidobacteriota; class Thermoanaerobaculia; order UBA5066; family Gp7-AA6; genus JALYUA01. The sequence continues at coordinate 8,503 of JBBQNC010000023.1, read as the reverse complement.
CGGCGAAACGGCTTCGGGAAACGCCGGAGTCGTCACGGTCACGCCCGTCGAAGTGACGCTCGTGACGAGCGCCTCGCGCGTGACGCCGGCGGCCGTGAACGTGGCGCGGGTCGTCGAAGGCGAGCCGAAGAACCGGCCTCCGGCGAAGGTCACGTCGGTGCCGCCCGTGTTGGGGGCGAAGCTCGGGGTGCAGGAGGAGAAGAAGGGGCCGGACGTCACCGAGGGCTGGAACGAGATCGAGATGAGCCCGGTACCGGTCTGGCCGTTCACGGTGGCCGACGCCCGCACGTTCGCAAGGCCCGCGTTGTTCGAACAGAGAGCGGTCACCGCGGCGCTTCCCTGAGTCGTCACGGAGACGATCGCGCCCCCGTTCTGCTGGAAGACGCCGAAGTCGGTCGAGAAGGCGACGCCGGTGCCGTCGGGGACGTTCGCGCCGTTCAGGCTCACGATCGCCTGGATGAGCGTGCAGTTGCCCGCGGTCGGATTCGCGTTGTTCGTGAAGAGCCGCACCTGAAGCGGCGAGCCATTCGGGCCCGGCGTCGGCTGGCGGTTGGGAGGCGTCGGCGACGGCGCGTCGGCGGAGCACGCCAGGTAGAACGCGACGAGCGCGATCGCGAGGACTGCGGTGGAAATCCGGCGCATGTCGGGCCTCCCCTTAACGAGCCAACCTGGAAAGCGGCGTTGCCCCGGCGAAACGGAAGAGCAGGATTCCGCTCGCCGTTTCACTCTTCACCCTCAGGCCCGATGCCGTGTGGCCGTAGAAGGTGATGTCGAAGGCCATCTGGATCTCGTCCCTCCGCGTCTCCCGATCGAGGCCGCCGTTGAAGGGCAGCAGCTGATCGAGCGGCGAGAGCTGAACGTCGCTCGCGGCGAGAATGGGAAAATTGCTCAGGGTCGACGTGCCTCCCGACGGAATGACGGGGCCCGCCCCGAAGGTCTTGTCCGGCGGCACGACCGTCCCGCCGTCCGTCCGGCGGAAGTGCACGGTGTAGCTCTCGAGCTGCACGTTGGCGAACCCCTGGGGATCCGACTGCTGCGGGTTCTTCAGGTGGCTGACGAGCGTGATGGTCTGAATCTGGATCGGGGCGGCGGTCCCCACGTTGATGAACCCGGGCTGGAGGACGAGGTCGACTGTAATGAACACGGGCGCTTCGGTCTCGCCCTGTTTGTTGGTGCACGCGCCGGCAAGAAGCGTCACCAGAGCGATCGAAATGCAGAGGGCTTTTTTCATGACGTTCGTCCTCTCCTACGACCTGAGAATCCGGGGGGTGATGAAGATGAGCAGCTCGTCGTGTTTCTCCGTCCGCGTCTTGTTGCGGAAGAGGTTTCCGAGGATCGGGATCTTCCAGAGCCCCGGAATCATGTTGTTCTGATCCTGGTCGTTGATCTGGAAGATGCCGCCGATCACCGTCGTTCCGCCGTCGCGCACGAGGACCTGGCCCCGGTACTCCCGGATGGTCAGCGGGACGTTGTTGCCGAGCGACAAGTTCAGGGCGACCGCCGGCTCGCGCTTGGAAACGCTCACGTCGAGCAGGATCGTCCCCTCGTTCGTGATCTGCGGAGTCACGGAGAGACGGAGCGTGGCGTCGACATAGATGACCGTGGTCGTGTTGTTGACGTTCGTCTGCACGGGGATCTGCACCCCGGACTGGATCGACGCGGCCGTGTTCGTGAGCGCGGCGACTTTCGGAGACGAGATGATCTTCAACAGGCCCTGGTTCTCCGCCGCCGTCAGCGCGATGTCCAGGTTGAACGTATTGAGGATGTTTCCGAGACGGACGGACGCGACCGTCGGACCGTTGGCCAGACCGACCGTTCCGGAGCCCGTGATGTTGTTCGGAAAGACGAGATTCGTCGTGTTGCCGTGGGCGACGTCTGCGGCGCCGTTGACGCCCCAGCTGATGCCGAGGCTGCGGCCGAGCGACTTCGTCGTCTCGACAATCCTCGACTCGATCATCACCTGCGGAGTCGCCGTGTCGAGCTGGTCGATGAGCTGCAGCACGGCGGGCAGATAGGTGGGGATCTCGCGAATGATCAGCGTGTTGGTGCGCAGATCGACCACGATGTCGCCCCGCTTCGACATCACGCTCTTGATGGTCCCGAGCACCTCCTGCGCGCGTGCGTAGGAGAGCTTCTTGATGAGCGTGCGGGTCGGCTCGGCGGCCTGGCGAGCCTCGGCGAGCCGCGCGCGATCCGACTGCTCCGCCTGGAGCTTGGCGGTCGTCGCGATGCGCATGATGTTGTTTTCGAGCACGTAGCCGAGCCCGTTCTGCTTCAGGATCAGGTCGAGCGCCTGGTCCCAGGGAACGTCTTCGAGCTGGACCGTAACCGTCCCACGCACTTCCGGGTCGACGACGATGTTCAGCTGGGTCAACTGCGAGATCGTCCGGAACACGTCCTTGATGTCCGCGTCCTTCAGGTCGAGCGAGATGGGTTCGCCGGTGAACTGCGTCTGCGTCTCGGAGATCGTCCGCGGCTGGTACGCCGAGGCGTTGGCGGTCGGAGCGGGGCGCGCGCCATCTTCCTGCTGGAGGACGGCCGCGGCCGCTTCGAACAGCGCTTCGTCGCGGCTCGACGAAGCCGGCTTCGCGGGAACGGGCACGGGAGGCGTCTTCGAGGAGCGCTTCGCCTGCCGAACGCCGGGGAGGCGCGATCGCGTCTCGCCGGACGAGGCGCGGATCGACTCGTCCGCCCGGGCGCGGACGGCGGGCTCCGACATCGACGGAGCGGAGACCGGCGGTGGAGCCGCGGCGGCCTCGCGGACGGGAGCCGGAGCGGGAGCGGGAGCGGCGGGACCCGTGGCGTGAGCCGGCATGGATGCGTCGACGTGGGCGGGCGTCTCGGCCGGAACGGACGGAATGGATGACGAGGATTCAGACGGCGCGGGAGCCGGCGCGACCGCCGCCGATTTCGACGGCTCGGGCGCCGAGGCGGGCGGCGACGGCAGGATCTCGACCGGCGCGGCGGCGATTTCGGTCCGAGAGGGACGCGGCGCCGACGCCACGGGGTGACTCTCCGGGGCCGGTGCGGGAGCAGCCGCGAGTGCGGCGGAGGCTCCGACGACGACCGACATCCGCTCGCCGTCCATGCGGATCGCGTGCGGAGCGGGCCGCGTGAGGTCGAGCACGATTCGCGTGACCATCTCGGGGGACGTCTGGAACTGGGATACGCGGACGCGGGAGACGAGCTCACTCTTGACCGGCAAGGCACGGCGCCGGACTTCGTTCCGGACCCCGGGCAGATCGATCACGATCCGCGGCGGATTCTCGAGCGCAAAGTCCTTCGCCTGGAAGTAACCGTCGCCGAGAAGCGCCACGACGACCTCGCCGTCGACGGACGTGGCGCGCACCTCTTCGAGTGCGTGCGCCGTTTCGCCGCGCAGGGACGCCGAATGCGCCGCGGAGGCCGTCTCGTTGGCGCGACCCGCGGGCGGCAGGGACGCGGTGGTCACCGCCGGCTCGGCCGGGCTCGGCGCGGCGGCGCTCGAGGCGGCCACCTGCTCGGGGCTTTCGAACGAGAGCGCGAGACCCTGTCCCAGGCTGCGCACGTCATAGCGCGTGCCCTCCCGGTGGGCGATCGTGAGCCGCGTCATCTGCTTGCCCATCTCGGTGATCGGCTCCACGCGAACGGACTGGACGAGGGTCCCGGAAGCGGCCGGCGCCGTGAACTTCTCGTCGATGCCCATGCCCGGCAGATCGAGGACGAGAAGATCCGGGCGCGGCTCGTACGCCGTGTAGAGGATGGGGGCGTTGGCCGACAGCACGAGCCGGGCGCCGTCCGAGTCTTCGGTGAACGCGGCTTCCTGCACTCGGGCGGCCGGCGCGGACGAGACCGGAGCGGCGTGCGCGGCCTTCTCGGCGGGCGCTTGAGTGGTCGCGCGGCCTCGCACGGAGCACCCGATGACCGCCGTGAGCATCAAGGCCACGAACAGTCGCGCGGCGAGCGCGCAACTGGACGGCCGGACGGCCGTCGCGGACCTCTTCAATGCCATTCGCATCGTTCCTCCCGTCGCGCTGGAATCCGTCGTTGTCTGGCTCACTGCTTGTTCGTCTGGTTCAGCTGTTTGGTGATGTCGCGGAAAGGCTTCACGCTCTGGGGATCGTTCAAGTTCTGCCGAAACCCGACCTCGTTCGGCCCGACCCGCGTCACTTCGCCGTCGTAGAGAAGGTCTCCGGCGCGAAGGAGGTAGCTCTTGTTGTCGGTGCCCCGGATCTGGGCGACGTACCCGGAACGCGTTTTCCAGATCCCCTGGACGGTGACGTCGTCGATCCCGATGCCGGCAATGCCGGGGGGACGGGGCCCGCCCGCCCGGTTCTCGGACCGGACGAGAAGGGAGCGAAACGGATCGCGCCGGCCGGCGGGGTCGTACGTGTAGCCGCGGCCGGACAGAGACGGATCCTCGACCTCGCCGGCGGACGGGGGCGGGGGGGCGGAGTCGGGAAGCGGAGCCGGCGCGGGCGCGGAAGCCCGTGTCGTCGCGGCCGGCGCGGGAGCCACGGCCACGGCCGCGGAGGGCTTCTTCGCGGGCTGTGCGCCGGCGACCGACGCCGCGAGCAGAAGGGTCGCGACCGTCATCCAGAGCGTTTTCATTCGATCTTCCCGGCCTCGTTGGCGGTCTTCTTGGAGAGCGACCGCGCCTTGGCCCCGGCGACCCCCGGGTTTTCCTTCGTCCCCGGAGCGGCCGCCTTCGCGGTGTCGTCGCCCGTGTAGATGAACGTCTTGGCCACGAAGTTGGCGGAAAGCGACTTGCCGGGCGACTCGAGGGATCCGACCTTCATGTCCTCGACGTTGATGATCCGCGAGAATCGGCTCATGCGGTCGAAGAGCAACGCGAGGTTGTGGTACGTCCCGTCGAGCGCGATGTCGATCGGATACTCCGAGTAGAAGTCCTTGGCGATGGGCTCGCCCGGCGTGAACTTCTTCAACGTGAAGTCGCCCTGCCGGGTCAGCGTCTCGATCCGCTTGATGAGGTCCTCGGTGTTTCGGGCGGACGGAAGGACCTGGAGGAGCTTGGCGAGCTCGAGCTCCAGACGCTTGACCTCTTCCCGGAACTGCGAAAGCTTTCGCTCGGCGGCCCGGCCCTTGGTGATCTCCTCCTGGAGGCCCTTCAGCTCGATGTTCTTTCGCTCGATGTCCTGCCTGACGCCCCTCAGCCAGAAGTAGTGGACGGCGCCCGCGAGCACGGCGCCGATGGCGAGCCCGATCAGGGCCGCCACCCACCACTTCTTCTCTTCCAGCTTGAGCTCGATCGCCATGGTTTACGTTTTCTTCCGGTCGGCGGGCGCCGTCGGGCCGGCCGGGAGGGGTGCGCCCGAAGCGGCGAGGGCCGCGCCGGGACGGAAAGTCAGATTCATCTCCCAGCTGTAGACACCCTGACTTCCGCCCACGTCCTGCCCGAGGTTCTTGAAGACCGGCTCCGCGAAAAACGGGCTCTTCTTCAGGTTCTCGAGATACGTCGCGACGGCGTTCGGAGACATCGTCTTGCCGCGCATCGTGATCTGGTCGCCCGTGACGTCGACGTTCGTCAGCCAGACGAGGTCGGGAAGCGCCCGCGAAATCTCGTCCATCAGGCGAACGGGACCCTTCTGGTTGGTCTTCAACTTGTTGATGAGCTCGATCTTTTCCTCGAGGCTCGCCTTCTTGGCCTCATATCCCTTGACCTCTTCGATAATCGAGCGCAGACGCTCCGCTTCGATGCGCGCCTTGCCGATCTCCTCGTCGAGGTCGCGGCGCTTTCCGGTCAGGATCAGGCCCATCGCGGCGATGTAGATGACGCCGAGCGCGATGCCCGCGGCGAAGACGAGGTTGTTGAGGCGGGCTCCGGTCGGGAGGACGGGCGTTTTTTTTCGCGCGGCCGCCGCTTTGGCCTCGGTGAGGAGATTGATCCGGATCACGCCGATTCGTCTCCGATGTGGCGGACCGCAAGACCGACCGCGACCGCGAGACTGGGCGCATTTTCGGTCAGCCATTCCGGGGAGACCGAGCTTCCGGCGATGTCGATCTGACGGAAGGGATTCATGATCTCGACCGGAATCCCGAAACGCTCTTTCAGCTGAGTGTCCAGATTGACGACACGCGAAGAGCCTCCCGCGATGAACAATTGGTCGATTTTTTCGGTCGAAGTCGTCGCAATGAAGAAATCGAAGGTCTTCTGGAGCTCCTGAGCGAGGTCATCCGAGACCGAACGGAGGATGGGCAGGATGTCCTGGAGGGAATGCTCGCCAGCCGGCTCCCCCTTCTTCAGGGATTCGGCCTGCTCGAACGCGAGCGAAAGCTGCTTCTGGATGGCGTCGGTGTACTGGTTTCCCCCGAAGGAGATGTCGCGCCAGAAGATCGTGCTCGTCCCTGACAGAATGTTAACGTTCGTGACGGAAGCGCCGATGTTGACGAGCGCGACGACCCGCCCCGGCTCGACAGGATAGTTCGCCTCGTACGCGTTCTGGAGCGCGAAGGCGTCGACGTCGACGAGAGCGGGCGTCTTGCCCACCTGCGTGATCACGCTCGTGTAGTCGCCGATCTTGTCCTTCTTGACGGCGACCAGGAGGACGTCCATCGTCTCCCCGCCCGCCGCGTCGAGGACCACGTAGTCGAGATTGACGTCGTTGATGTCAAACGGGACGTACTGCTCGGCCTCCCAGCGGATCGACTCCGCGAGCTCTTCCGCGGACATCGTCGGCAGGGAGATCTTCTTGATGATGACGGAGTGGCCGGAGAGCGAGGTGCCGAAGTCGTTGTTGCGCACGGAGAGGGTCGAAACGACCCGGTTGACCGTGTCCACGACCAGAGAGGCGTCCATGATGGCGCCGTCCACGATCGCCTCCGGGGAGAGCGTTTCCATGCCCGTTTTGACGAGCCGGTAGCCCCCGCCCTTCGCGTCCTTCAATTCCACCAGTTTGACCGCCGACGAACCAATGTCGAGGCCAACCAGGTTTTTTGACTTCCTGAAAAGCACAGGACCCTCACCGAAAAAATTAATACGGTTACGGGCTTTGACTGAGACTTATTACGGCTGGTTGCCAAAGTAACAGAAGGATTTTCCCCAGTCAAGGGCCGTCCGACCGGAAAGACTCCGGTGAGACAAGGATTTAGCCCGTTTCTGCCCAAGACCCGGTGCAACGCGTCCGCGGACGGCGACCCGGCGCGTCGAGCGTGCGCGTCGCGCCTTGCTCGCGGACGCCGATCCATGTAGGATGCGGCGTTTTTTGCGACCGCAAGACGGAGACGAGGTCACCATGGCTCAGCAGTGTCAGTTCTGTGGAAAGACGCCCAAATCGGGCCACCGGGTCAGCCACGCGAACAACGTGACGAACCGCAAGTGGCACGTGAATCTGAAGAGCGTGCGCGCCGTTGCGCCCGGAGGCGGCAGCCGCCGCGTGCGCGCCTGCACGCGCTGCATCCGCTCGGGTAGGGTCTTGAAGCCCGTCGTTCGGCCGGCGACGGCCGCCGCCGCCGCCAAAGCGAAGGCCTGAGCCGTCGAGCCTTCGTCGGCACACGCCTCTCGCCGCCGGAATCCTCCTCTGCGGCGCCGGGCGCATCCCGCTAGCTGTGGTTTCTCAAGAGGTTGTTTACGTAGGTTAGTTCCCATCTGGGTCCAGATCGGTGAGGCTGGAGGTGTCTAAGGCCACCAGGTCATCGGGAGGAACCCAGATGGAGCTTCACAAGAATGCCCGAAGTTGCCCGGCCAGTCGACTGTTGCTGGTGGAGAGAGTGGCCGGGGGGATGTCCGTGACCAGCGCCGCCTCGCCGGCCTGTCGATACCGGCCTCTCCACTTCGAAGCACTCTGGCGACTCAGACCGGCCGCCTCGGCGGCGCTGGTTGATCGCAGCTCGAGACCTCACCGGATGCCCCGGCTCTCTCATCCCGATCGCGTCGAGCAAGTCCTAAAGCTTCGGCAGCGACGGGAGACAGGTCCCCGCATCGCCGCTCGAGTCGGGCTGTCCACCGCGACCGTCGCACGCATCCTGACTCGCCATGGCCTCTCCCGACTCAAGAACCTGGACCCCAAAGAACCCCCACGCCGATATCAGAGACAACGACCGGGCGAGCTGATTCACGTCGACATCAAAAAGCTCGGTTGCATCGGCCGCGTCGGACATCGTATCCACGGGGATCGCACCACCCGTGTCCGGGGCATCGGCTGGGAGTTTGTCCACGTCGCCATCGATGATGCTTCCCGCCTGGCCTACGCCGAGGTGCTACCCAACGAACGATCCCCAACCTCTGTCGCCTTCCTTAAACGCTCCGTCGCCTGGTTCCAAAGTCAGGGAGTCTCTGTCCAAGCCGTCATGTCCGACAACGGCTCCTGCTACGTCTCTCACGTCTTCAAGGCTGTCTGCCAAACCCTGAACCTGCGACATCTGCGCACTCGTCCCTACCGCCCCAGAACCAACGGCAAAGCCGAACGCTTCATCCAAACCCTACTCCGCGAGTGGGCCTACAAACGCCCCTACCCCACCTCAGGCCAAAGAACCGACCAACTCAACCCTTACCTCGATCGCTACA
>JBBQNC010000022.1:0-24926 GCA_038329555.1 Thermoanaerobaculia bacterium | reverse complement strand
CGTGCCGGGGCTGCCCACCGTCATCCCGCTCGGACCGCCACCACGCCGATCGCCGAAGTCTTGGCCGAGTGCACGGCGAACAGGAGGTCGTCGCCGAAGAGCTGGTTCTGCTGGGCGGGCGGGAGCGCCGGCGACACGTTGGAGAGCGTGACCCGAACCTGGGAGGTGTTCTTCTTGATCACGTAGAAGAACTCGCGCCGCTCGGCGGGACGCAGGCCCGCGATGTGAGCCGTATAGACGGAGCTCTCGATCGGATGGATCCCGGCGCCCTGCTGGACGTTCTGGGCCACCTTCTTCTTCGCGGGCCCCGAGTCGGCAACGGGCGCGACGCCCGCGTCGAGAAGCGCCTTCGCGGCCGCCGCGTCGACGTATCCGGCTCCCTGATCGACGGACATCGCGGTCGGGATCACGCCTGGGCGCGCCGAGCGAAGGAGCGCGGCGCGCACCTGAGCGGGCGTCGCGGAAGGGTTCGCGCTGTACAGGAGCGCCGCCACTCCCGCCACCGTCGGGCTCGAGAACGAGGTCCCCGACACGAGCGAGATGCCGCCGTTGGCGCCCTGCGCGTAGGACGCGAAGCCATTCGCGACGATGTCGGGATCGTTGCGCCCGTCCGCATCGGGTCCGCGCGAGCTGAAGTACGCGATTTGCTGGTTGCTGTCCGGGCGGTAGAGGGGGCCGATTCCGATGCCGAACTGGACGTCCCGGAGGATTCGCTCGTGGACGGGACTGGAAGCGGCCCCGACGGTCAGGATGTTGTGGGCCGTGCCGGGGCTGCCCACCGTCATCCCGCTCGGACCGGCGTTGCCCGCCGAGGCCACCAGGCTGATTCCCGAGGCTCCCATCGACGACGCGAGCTCGTCTTCGATGTCCCCGCCGGCGAACAGCGTCGCGCCGCCCAGGCTCATGTTGACGACCCGCATGTTCGGCTGCGTCGAGTTCTTGAGCGCGATCGCGCGGTCCATCGCCTGGAGGATCCGGCTCGTCGGTGCACCGGCCCCCGAGGCCGGAAAGACCTTCAGGGGGAAGAAGCGCGCGAAGGGCGCCTGGCCGACCATCGGGATGCCGTCGACCGTGGGCGTCGCGGCGAACGAGCAGGGAGAGGAAGACGCCGGGGTGCAGTAGTTGCGCACCGCGGTGGCGAGAACGCCCGTCCTCGAGAACCCGAAGGCCCCGTTCGCTCCGATCATGCAGGCGACCCACGTCCCATGAGCGTTGTTCGTCGCGGCATTCGCGTCGGGCTCGCCGGGCACGAAGCTCTCGCCGACGAGCACTCGGCTCGTGGCCGGGCACGGGCCGTCGCAGAGCGCCGACGCGGTTCGGGACGTTCCCGTGTCGATGATGCCGACGACGACGTTCTGACCGAGGAAACCCGCGGACTGAAGCGGCCGGGCGTTGGTCAGCTCGCTGTTATACGGGAAGTAGTTCGACGGGACGGCGTCCGCGGCCGGTTCGGCGACGACTTCGGAGGAGAGATTTATCTCCGTCGATGGCCTCGGATGCGGAACGGGGAGGTCGCGGACGTAGTACAGGACGCCGGGAACCGATTTCAACGCGTCGATCTTGGCAGCGGGGATGTCCGCGGCGATCCCGTCGGCATATACGAACTCGTACGTGACCGTCCCGCCGAGAGCGGCGATGCGCTGCTTGACCGCGGCATAGGGCTTCTTCGTTCGGATGATGACCGGCTCCCCGAGCGCGGCGCTCACGGTCGTGACGAAGATCGCGAGAGACAGAGACCAGCGGACGAATCTCCTCATCGATCGCCTCCCGGAGGACTGAGCCTCCCTCAAAAAAGGAACGAATTTGAGGTTCCTTGTACCATGCCGTGCCGGGGTCGCTTTCCCGTTCGTGAAAAAAATTCGGGTATGCGATATGCCTCCCGGCGCGGGCCGCGCTCGATTGCTCGCCGCAACCCGAGCGATAATGCCCTCTCGGTCCCCTCAGCCCCGGGCCCGCTGAGAGGCGTCGGTCCGTCCGTCCCGGATCTCGATGCGCCGGTCGGCGCGCCGCGCGGCGGCCTCCGAATGCGTCGCCAGCACGAGCGTCACGCCGCGCTCGCGCCGGATCTCGTCGAGAAGCGACAGGACCTGCTCGCCGTTGCGGCTGTCGAGGTTGCCCGTCGGCTCGTCGGCGAGCAGGAGGCGGGCGCCGGTGACCAGGGCGCGCGCGATCGCCACGCGCTGCATCTCGCCGCCCGAGAGCTCGTAGGGGTGCGCCCGTCCTCTTCGCTCTAGGCCGACGCGCTCGAGAAGCGCCCGGGCGCGCTCGGTCGCGTCGTCCTCGCCGTCGAGGAGCCGCGGCAGCTCGACGTTCTCCGTCACGGTCAGGTGGGGGAGGAGGTTGAAGAACTGGAAGACCATGCCGACGTCGCGGCGGCGGTAGAGCGTCAGTGCCTTCTCGGGGAGGGCGCCGAGCTCGCGGCCGCCCACCGCGACGGTCCCCGACGTGGGGCGGTCGATGCCCCCCAGCAGGTGCAGCAGGGTCGACTTGCCGCCGCCGGACGGGCCGAGCACCCCCAGGAACTCGCCGGGCGCGACGTCGAGATCGACGTCGTCGAGCGCCACGACCGGCTCCGCGCCCCCGAACACCTTGCGCAGGGCCCGGCAGACGAGGGCGGGAGGCTCGACGGACGCCGGAGAAGCCGGAGCGGGCACGGCGGCGAGGATATCGGATAGATTCCGGCCGAATCACGCGCACGCTCTTCGGTCACAGCGCGCAGCTCATGACCACGGAGGCCTCGTTGAACAGCGGACGGATCCCGGCCCGGGTGCGCCTCGCCGTCGCGTCGCGCGGGATGACACCGGTCGTCCCCGCGTGATGGCGTCGAACCGGACGAACCGTGCGAACCGCACGAGCCGGACGGGCCCCCTCTCGCCTCTCGTCTGGACGCTCCGGCAGAGGCCGCTCGTCGCGGTGCTCACGAAGAGGGAGCTCGCCGCGCGGTACCGAAACGGCGCGCTCGGGTTCCTCTGGTCGCTCGTCAACCCGCTGCTGCTGCTTCTCGTTTACGCGACGGTCTTCCGGTTCGTGTTCCAGCCGCGCGCCGACGTGCGGCCCTATGCGCTGTTCCTCTTCGGAGGAGTGCTCGTGTGGGGCTTCGTCTCGTCGGCGCTGCTCGACGCGGCCGAGACGTTCCGGGCGAACGGGCCCCTCCTCCGCAAGACGACGGTCGCTCCGGAGGTCTTTCCCGCCGTCTCCGTCGGGGCGCGGCTGTCGCACCTGGTTCTCGCGCTGCCCGTGTTCGCCGCCGCGATCGCGATCGCCGCGTTCCGCGGAAGCGTCCGGGTCGACGCCACGGTCCTGCAGTTTCCCCTCGTGCTCGCGCTCCTCGCCGCGGCGGTCTTCGGCCTCGCGCTCGCGATCTCAGCCCTCGCCGTGCGGTTCGGCGACGTCCGGGACCTCGTCGGAAACGTCCTGACGCTCGCCTTCTTCCTGACGCCGGTCCTCTATCCGCTCGCGTCGGTCCCCGAGCGGTTCCGCCCCTACCTCTGGCTGAACCCGTTCGCGGTCTTCTTCGCCGCCGTGCACGAGAGCGTCTTCTACTTCCGGCCGATCCCGGCGGCGATGTGGATCGGAATGATCTCGACCGCCGCCGTCTCGCTGCTCGTCGGCGGCATGATCTTCGACCGGCTGCGCGATTCGATCGCGGAGGAAGCGTGACCGCGCCTGCCGTCTCGGTCCGCGGCGTTTCCAAGACCTACCGCAGGCGGGGCCGCCGCCATTCCGCCGGGACGTTCAAGACGGCGCTCCTCGGGCGCTCGCCTCGCGCGGGTCCCCGGGGCTCCGGCGCCGAAGCCGGCTTGGTTCAGGCCCTGAGAGACGTCTCGTTCGAGGTCGTTGCCGGCGAGACCGTCGGTGTCATCGGCGCGAACGGCTCGGGCAAGTCGACCCTATTGAAGCTGCTCGCCGGGATCATCCGCCCGACCGAGGGCGACGTCGAGGTCCGCGGCCGTCTCGCGGCTCTCCTGGAGCTCGGCGCCGGGTTCCACCCGGAGCTTTCCGGGCGCGAGAACGTCGAGATCGCCGGGCTGCTCCTCGGTCTCTCCCGGCGCGACGTCGCGGCGCGGTTCGACGACATCGTTCGCTTCGCGGAGCTCGAAGAGTTCCTCGACGCGCCGCTGCGCACCTATTCGTCCGGCATGGCCGTGCGGCTCGGGTTCTCGATCGCCGCGCACAGCGATCCCGACGTTCTCCTCGTGGACGAGGTGCTCGCGGTCGGAGACGAATCGTTCGCCCACCGATCGCTCGAAAAGTTCGCGGAGTTCGAAAGGGCGGGCAAGACGATCCTCCTCGTCTCCCACGATCTCGCGCTCGTCGCATCCCGGTGCCGCCGGGCGCTGTGGCTCGACGGCGGGCGGCTCGTCGCCGACGGCGCCGCGGCGGACACCGTCGCGCGCTACCGGGAGGACGTCGCGCGGCGCGAAGGCGAGAAGAGGCTCGACGCGTTTCCGGCGCCGCGCGGGGGCGGGGAGATCGGATCAGGCCGCGCGCGGATCCTCGCCGCGCGCATCCTGGACGGGTCGGGACGGCCCGCCGGCCGGCTGCGGTCGGGCGCGCCGGCGATGCTCGAAATGGACGTTCGGGCGGAGCAGCCCCTCTCCGACTTCGTCTTCGGGTTCGGGCTGACGACCGTGTCCGGGACCGTCGTGTTCGGGTCGAACACCGCCCTCGAGGGCCTCGCGCCGGGCGAGTTCTCGGGCGAGGGCCGGGTGCGGCTCGAGATCCCGGCGTTCGCGCTCGCCGCCGGCGTGTACTCGCTCGACGCGGCCGTTCACGCGCGCGACGGCGCGCCCTACGACTACCGCCGCGACCTCCTCCGCTTCGAGGTGACGGCCGAGACGCCCGGGGACGGCGTCTGGAGCCCCGAGCGGCGTTGGAGCTTCGACGGGGGGATCCGCTGGAACGCTTGAGCCCGCCTCCGACTCCGTCTCCGTCTCCGTCGAGCCTGCGCCGGTTTCTGCGGAGCCGGTTCACCCGCGAGGGGGCTCTGGGCCTCTACCTGACCGTCGGGTTTCTCGTCGCCGCTGTCCTCGTCCTTCTGGCCGCTTACGTCGCGGGCGAGGTCTTCGAACGTCCCGGCCCCAACGACCTCGATCGCGAGGCGACGCTCGCCGTGTGGGCCCTCCACACGCCGCAACGCGACCGCGCCGTCCGCGCGATCACGAACCTGGGCGACTACCGGTTCCTGGTGCCCGCGACCCTGATCGCCTCGGGGCTGATGGCGGCGCGAGGACGGCGCGCCTCGGCGATCCTCTTCGTCGGCTCGGTGGTCGGGGGCTGGGCTCTCGAGTCGCTGATGAAGATCGCTTTCCGCCGGACGCGGCCCGACCTCTGGCCGGCGCTCGTGACTGAGAAGACCTACAGCTTCCCGAGCGGCCACGCGACGATGTGCACGCTCTTCTTCGGCGGCGTCGTCGCGCTCGTGTTTCACGTCACTCGCCGCCGCGAGGTGCGCGCCGCCGTTGTCCTGACCGCGATGCTGCTGATCCTGGCCGTCGATTTCAGCCGGGTCTATCTCGGCGCGCATTGGCTGACGGACGTCGTTGCGGGAAGTCTCCTCGGGCTCTTCTGGGTGGTTCTCTGCGCGACGGGCACCGAGTACTTCGCGAGGCGGTTCCCGCCCGCCGCGACCTCGACGCCTGCCCGGTAGAATCGCCGCCCATGCGGACCGAGTTCCTCCCGTTCGCCCGGCCCGCGCTCGGAGAGGAAGAGATCGCGGAGCTCGTCGACACGCTGCGGTCCGGCTGGATCACGACGGGACCCAAGGTCGAGCGGTTCACGAACGAGTTCGCGCAATACGTCGGCGGACGCTTCGCCGTCCCCGTCTCGTCGGCCACGGCCGGCCTGCATGTCGCGCTGCTCGCGCTCGGCGTCGGGCCGGGCGACGAGGTCATCACGACGCCTTTGACCTTCGTCGCCACGCTCAACACCATCGTGCACTGCGGCGCCGTCCCGGTCTTAGTCGACATCGACGCGGACACCCTGAACGTCCGCGTCGAGGAGATCGAAAAGAGCATCGGGCCGAAGACGAAGGCGATCCTCCCCGTCCACTACGTCGGCCAGCCCGCGGACCTGGATCCCATCCTGGAACTTGCGAGGTCGCGGGGCCTCGCCGTCCTCGAGGACGCCGCGCATGCCGTCGGCTCCGAGTATCGGGGCCGGAAGATCGGGTCGTTTCCGACGACGTCTGTCTTTTCGTTCCACCCGAACAAGAACATGACGACGGGCGAGGGCGGGATGGTGATTACGGACGACGAGGAAGTCTTCGAGAAAGCGTCCCTCCTGAAGTTCCACGGGATGGACCGGGAGTCCTGGAAACGGTTCTCGAAGGCGGGCAGCCCGCGCTACGACGTCGCGGTTCCCGGATTCAAATACAACATGATGGACATCCAGGCCGCGCTCGGCCTCCATCAGCTGAAGCGGCTCGAGGGCTTCCTCGTCGAGCGCGAGAGGCTGGCCCGCCGCTACGACGCGGCGCTCGCGGGCGTCGCCGGGCTCGTGCTCCCGAAGCGGGTTTCGTACCCCGTGCGGCACGCGTGGCACCTCTACACGCCTCTCGTCGACGTGGATCGCCTCTCGATCGGGCGCGACGAGTTCATGGACGAGCTCAAGCGTCGCAACATCGGCACCGGGCTGCACTACACGGCCGCCCACGAGTTCTCGTATTACGCGCAGCGCTTCGGCTGGAAGCCGGATTCGTTTCCGGAGGCGCACTTCGTCTCCGAGCGCATCGTCTCGCTCCCGCTCTTTCCCGGTCTGACGGATCGGGACCAGGACGACGCGATCGAGGCGATCCGCGACGTGCTCTCGCACAGCCTGCGGTGACCGGAGCGGGGGGCCCGCCCGAGCCGGGCGGCCGCTTCCTTACGAGGCGCGGTGCCCGGGAGCGCGGGCGCGACCGGCCGGCCGTCTGGCTTAAGATCCGAACCCGTCGGATGAAAAACCGCCCTCGACCGCCCCGGCTTCAGACGCCCGACCTCCATCCGGGGGAACCGGCGCGGGGGAGCCGGACGTGAAGGTCTCCCTCGTCGTTCCGGTCTACAACGAGCAGGCGAATCTCGACGAGTTCTTTCGCCGGACCTTGGCCGTCATGGACGGCCTCGCGCTGCCTTACGAGCTCATCGTCGTCGACGATGGGAGCCGGGACCGGTCGATCGACATTCTCAAGGCCTGGGCGGCCCGCCGGCCCGACGTCGTCCGCGTCCTCGAGCTGTCGCGGAACTTCGGCCAGCACCCGGCGATTCTCGCGGGGTTCCGCGACGTCCGGGGGGACGTCGCGGTCACGCTGGACGCGGACCTGCAGAACCCCCCCGAGGAGATTCCCAATCTGCTCGCGAAGGTGGACGAGGGCTACGACGTCGTCGGCGGAGTCCGCCGGTCGCGGCAGGACTCCGTCGCGCGGAGGGCGGCGTCCGCGATCGTCAACCGGATCACGGTCGCCATCACCCGCATGCGGCTCACGGACTTCGGCTGCATGCTCCGGGCCTATTCGCGGGACGTCGTCGACGAGATCAACCGGTCCGACGAGGCGTCGACGTTCATCCCGGCGCTCGGGCAGAGCTTCGCTCGCAACCCGACGGAGATCGAGGTCGCCCACGCTCCTCGCACCGGCGGAGAATCCGCCTACTCGCTCTACAGGCTGGTGCGCCTCAATTTCGACCTGATGACCGGCTTCTCGACGGTGCCGCTGCAGGTGTTCGGCATCATCGGCACCCTGGTCGCGCTCGGCGGAATCGCCTTCGGCGTCTTCCTCCTCGTCCGCCGGCTGATTGTCGGGGCGGAGGTCGAGGGAGTCTTCACGCTGTTCGCAATCCTCTTCACGCTTCTCGGCGTCGCGATGGCGGGGCTCGGAATCGTCGGCGAGTATGTCGGCCGCATCTACGAGCAGGTGCGCGGCCGCCCGCGGTTCTCGGTGCGTCGGGTCTATGGATTGGGAGCCGGGGAGGCGCCGCCGGCCATCTCCGAGGCGCTGGCGGCGCCCGAGCCCGCGCGCCGCCCGTGACCCGGATTGCCGTCTTCGCCTACTCCGATACGGGGCACGCCTGCCTGAAGACACTCTTCGAGGCGGGGCGCGACGTCGTCTTCGTGGGGACCCACGCCGACCGTCCCGCGGAGGCGCCTTGGTTTTCGAGCGTCGCGGAGCTCGCGCGCTCGCGGGGCGTGGAGCCGGTGATCGTGGAAGACGCGCGCGACCCGGCGGTGATCGAGCGGGTCCGCCGCGCCGCACCCGACCTCGTCTTCTCCTTCTACTTTCGAGGAATCCTGCCCGGGCCGCTCCTCGCCATCCCGCGGCTCGGTGCGTTCAACGTCCACGGCTCGCTGCTTCCCCGGTTCCGGGGACGGGCCCCGGTCAACTGGGCCGTCCTGAACGGCGAGACCCGCACGGGCGCGACGCTCCATGTCATGACCGCCCGCGCGGACGCGGGAGACATCGTGGATCAGGAAGCGGTGGAGATCGGGCCCGACGACACCGCCCGCGAAGTGCAGACGCGCGTCACGCAGGCCGCCGTCCGCGTGCTCGCGCGCCGGCTGGAGGATCTCGAGGCGGGCACGGCTCCCCGCCATCCGCAGGACGAGTCGGCCGCGACGAAGTTCGGAAGGCGCACCGCCGAGGATGGCCGGATCGACTGGACGCGGAGCGCG
The DNA here is from genome assembly GCA_038329555.1 of Thermoanaerobaculia bacterium. Lineage (GTDB taxonomy): Bacteria > Acidobacteriota > Thermoanaerobaculia > UBA5066 > Gp7-AA6 > JALYUA01. The sequence goes on along the minus strand of JBBQNC010000022.1, from coordinate 16,283 downwards.
AAGCAGGTCCACGATCTGGTCCGCGCCGTGACGCATCCCTATCCGGGGGCCTTCACGGACCTCTTCGGCGGAAAGACCTGGGTCTGGCGGACGGGCGCGCCGCACCTTGGAGCGCACGACAATTTTCCCGGACAGGTCCGCACCGAGCGCGGCGGCCTCTACGTCGCGTGCGGCGACGACCGGTACGTGGAGCTCCTGACGCTCCAGCGGGAAGGGAAGGAAGAGATGGATGCCACGCGGTTCATCGCCGAGGGGCTTCAGTCATGAAGGTCCTGATTCTCGGGGTCAACGGCTTCATCGGAAACGCCCTGACCGAACGCATTCTTGGAACCACCGACTGGTCGGTCTCCGGGCTCGACATCGGAAGCGACAAGATCGCGCCCTTTCTCGGCCATCCGCAGTTCACCTACCTCGAGGGGGACATCGCGATCAACAAGGAGTGGATCGAGTACCAGGTCAAGAAGTGCGACGTCGTGCTGCCGCTGGTCGCCATCGCGACGCCCGCGGCGTACGTCAAGAATCCGATCGGCGTCTTCGAGCTCGACTTCGAGGAAAACCTCCGGATCGTCAAGCAGGCCGTCCGATTCCGCAAGCGCGTCGTGTTCCCCTCGACGTCGGAGGTCTACGGCATGTGCCCGGATCCCGAGTTCGACGAGGAGACGTCGACGCTCGTGTACGGGCCCATCCACAAGCAGCGCTGGATCTACTCCTGCTCGAAGCAGCTTCTCGACCGGGTGATCTGGGCCTACGGGTTTTCGGAGGGCCTCCAGTTCACGCTGTTCCGACCCTTCAATTGGATGGGTCCGCACTTAGACGACGTCGACTCGCCGAAGGAGGGCTCGAGCCGGGTCCTCACGCAGTTCCTTCACAACGTCCTCTACGGAGAGCCGATCAAGCTCGTCGACGGCGGGACGCAACGCCGTTCGTTCACCTACATTTCCGACGGCATCGACGCCCTGATGAAGATCCTCGAGAACGAGAGCGGCGCCGCCGACGGCGGGATCTTCAACATCGGCAACCCGGCCAACGACCTGTCCGTGCGGCAGCTCGCGGAGGCTCTCGTCGCGGCCGTCGCCGCCCACCCGAACTTCGGCGAGCGGGCGCTGCAGACCCCGCTGGTCGAGGTCTCCTCCGGCGAGTACTACGGGGAGGGATATCAGGACATCCTCACGAGGGTTCCGTCGATCCGCCGCGCCCGGGAGATCCTCGGCTGGGAGCCCCGGGTCGGCATGGAGGAAGCGATCGCGAAGACCGTCGCGTTCTACCTGGACAAGCGGTCGACGAGACCATAGATCCCGTGGACGCGGGAAAAGGAAGCCCCGAGCCGGGAAACGAGAGGAAGGCATCCCTCGACCTTGAGCCCGCGCTCGAGCGCGGGCCCGCGGCCGAGCGCCCACCAGCGGGCGTACGGCGCGTCGCGCTGAAGGTCGACTGCGACACGTTCGTCGGCACGCGCGACGGGATTCCGAACCTCCTGGAAATTCTGGGCTCGCGAGGAATCCGCGCGACCTTTTACTTCACGCTGGGCCCCGACCGTTCGGGTGTGGCGGCCCGTCGCGTCTTCTCGCAGCGGGGGTTCCTCCGGAAGATGTGGAAGAGCCGCGCAGGATCGCTGTATGGATTTCCGACGGTCCTGTACGGGACCCTTCTTCCGGCGCCGAAGATCGGCGCGGCGTGCGTGCGGCAGATCCGGGAGGTCGCGGCCGCGGGGCACGAGACCGGCGTGCACGGATGGGACCACGTCGCGTGGCACGACAGCCTCGACCGCTGGTCGCCGGAAAAGGTCCGTGACCACGTCTCCCGCGCCCACGAGGAGTACCGGCGCATCCTCGGCGCCGACGCGAAGACGAGCGCGGCCCCCGGCTGGACGGCCAACGCGGTCTCCCTCGCGGCGGAGGCCGAGCGATCTCTGCTCTTCACGTCGAATACGCGCGGGGGAACGCCGTTCTTTCCATCGGTGGCGGGGCGTGTCTTCGAGACGCTCGAGATCCCTTCGACCCTTCCGACGCTCGACGAGACCCTCGCATGGGATTCGCTGCCGGACGACGCGGCACAGCGCCGGTTCTTTTCCTCGGCGCTGCGGGGGACCGAGGTCCACACGATCCACACGGAAGTCGAGGGCCGGGTGAAGCGCCCGCTCTTCGAGCAGATTCTGGATGCGTGGAGGGACTCCGGGGTCCTCTTCGTCGGCCTGGCCGAGCTGGCGCGGGAGGCGCTCGACCGGCGGCGGGAGATTCCCGTTCGCGAGCTCGTGCGCACGACGCTTCCGGGGCGAGGCGGGACGGTGGCAACGGGCTGGAACTGAACTTTCCGCCGCAGGCATTCGCTTCGCGAACGGCGGCCGAGAGAGTTGAACGTGAGCGCCTGGATCCAGGCCGTTTTTTCGAAAGTTCTCGGCTGCCGGTCGCAACGCGACCGCCGCAGCCGAAAGCCGCGCGGGACCGTCCCTCGGCGCGGTCCGCGCTCAACCGCCTGGAGCGCCCGCGCCCGCGCGGGATGCGCAGAGGGATTGCCTTCGTCGCGGCTCCCTGCATACGACCCCGCGGCGCTCGCCGCCCGACCACCAGAGGCAGACCCCCGGCAGTCGGGTCCGCCGGCTACTGCCGGCGTTTACCCGCCTCACACCCTTTTTCAGCAGCCTGCTAGAGCGGCCGCAGATCCCGGGGCCGCCGGGCGCGCGTCGCCGCGGCCACGGCGATCGCACACGCGAGAGCGGCGGCCTGCCAGAGAACGCCGCGGTGGAAGGGTCCGCGATCCCACGAGAATTCGAACCGGTGGCGGCCGCCGGGGACGGCGATCGCGACGTCTCGCGCGTTGGCCACGAGGATGCGAGCGGGGGCGCCGTCGAGCGCCCCCTTCCAGGCGCCGAAATACGTGCGGGAAAAGATCAGATGCCCGGGATCCGCCGCTTCGACGACGCCGGCGGCGAGCTCGGGCGAAAGCGCCGAGGCCGTCACCGAAGCGGGATGCGTCGCCGGGGGGCTTCCGGCGTCCAGGTCGGACGGGCCCGGAAGCACGATGTCCGTGCGCGGCTCGAACTTCGCCGATCGGACGAGGTCGAGCGCGCCGGATAGCGAGCGGCGCCGGTGGACCCGGGAGGCCCACCGAAGCTCCGGGAGGGGGTCGTCGAGCGCGTGGAGGATGAGGCGCCGGCCGCCGACCACGACCCCGATGACGGGCCGGAAGAAAGGAAACGCTTCCTCCGCCCCGCCGAGCGCCCAGCGGGCCCCGTACGCGCGCAGGAGGCGGCTCCTTTCTTCGGGACCCGAAGCCCGGACCGCCTCCGTCGCGAGACGGTTGTACCAGCCGTAGGAGCCGTCGGGATCCTGGTCGAAGGCGTAGGAGATTCCGAACGGCTCGCCGGTCGCGGGGAGGAGACGCTCGGCGTGCATCCGCGCGACCCGTTCGTATCGCGGGAGTCCCGGCCGCTCGCCCGCGAACGCTTCGGGTCCGGCGGACGAAGTCCCCGGCGAGACATAGAGGCGCCCCTCACCGCGGAGGGAAGCGAGGAGCGCCGGAGGACGACTCGAGTCTCTGGCGCCGGCAGTCACGAAGAGCGGAAGCCCCCACGGCAGGGCGAGCGCGACCGACAACAGGGCGAGCGCGTAGCCGGGCCGGCGTGGCCGGCGGAAGAAGTAGAGTGCTCCGGCGATCAGCACGGCGATGGCGCCCACGACCGCGTCCGCGCGCACGGCCAGGCGGAAGGCCGCCAGCATCTCGGACGCGGGAAGATCGCGCCCAGAGAGGCTCGACGCGAGCCGCGCGTCCAGCCAGTGTCCCGGTCCGGCCACGACGAAGGCCGCGACGTAGAGACCGAGGAGGCACGACAGCAGAACGAGAGCCCGCCTCATTGGCGATCTTTCTCGAAACCGATCGGCGGCGAATCCGGCGAGGAGCGCCAGGCAGAGCGTCGTGAGGAGATAGAACTTGATCGGATACCGCAGCCTTCTCAGGGACTCGATCGAGAAGAGAACGCGATAGAGCGGGAGAGCGAGGCCGAAGCTCGCGAGCCACGTGGCGATCCCGGCGACGCCGATCCCGATCGTGCGCCGGTTCCAGAAGTCCCTTCCGATCGCCGCGAGGAGAACGACGACCAGGGGAAGGACCCCCAGGGCGACGCACCAGATGTAGACGGGCCCCCGGGCGGAGCTCGTCCACCAGTTCATCCCGCTTCCGACCAGGGAAGGATTTCCGCCCAGCTGAGGAAAAAGCCACTCGAGAGCGCGGATGGCCGAAAACGGCGAGGCCCCGAACGCCGCCTGCGAGTAGAGATGCTGCCCGCGATAGGTGAGCGGGAAGATCGCCCGGAGCGGCAGGAGAAGGGGCGCCGCGAACGCGAGCGCGATCGCCGCCGCCGCCCCTCCGCCTAGAACGGCGCGAGCGACGTCCCGCCGGGAACGCTCGCGGCGCGCGATGCCGAGCTCGAGGACCGCCACGAACGCCGTGAAGACCGCCGTCAGGATGGTCAGCGCGGGCTCGCCCGCCAGGAGCTGCATTCCGAACGCGAGCCCCGTCGCGAGGGCCGCCCGGGCGAGGGCGCGGCCGTCGCGCGCGCGCAGCACTCCGAGCGCCGCCGCCGCGCACCAGGGGAGCCAGGCGGCCGCCGCGATCGAGTTCAGGAAGCCGGACGCGTACGACAGCACCATCCCGGAGAACGCGTACGCGACTCCCGTGAAGAGCGCGCTTCCCGATGACACCCCCATCCGGGACGCCAGGAGGCGCGCTCCGAGGAAGGCCCAGAGCACGTGAAGGAGATAGTGCAGGTTGAAGGCGGAGACGGGCGCGAGCGCGCGCTCGAAGAGAACCGTGGGATACAGCAGGACCGCGTTGGGATTCGCGAGGAGGGGCTGGGTTCCCGAAGCGGCGGAGTTCAAGAACGGCGTGCGGCCGGATTCGAGCGCCGCCATGGCGACGCGCCGCCACGGCCAGTGCGTCACCTGCGCGTCCCGAAAGACGAGGACTCGCGTGCCCAGGATTTCTGGAAGGAGCGGGAGAGCGAAGAGAAGGACCACGCCGAGCGCCGTCGAGATCGAACGCAGCCTCGGAGACATTCGCCGCAGTGTACGGGAGAGGCCACGCCTTCGCCACGCGACGCCGCGCCCCGAGCCGGCGACGGACGAAAGATCCTCCCGCTTCGCGCGGCTACAATGAAGCATGCGATCGCCCGCGGCGCAGGCGTCCGAGCGGCGGGCGGGGATCGCGGTTCTTCTCGCCTTTCTGGGAATCTCCTTCGTCTTTTCGGGACAGATTCCTCCGTTTCGGAATCCGAACGAGCTCTCTCGGATCGAAGCGGTCTACGCGATGGTCGAGAGCGGCACGCTCGCCATCGACGATGCGATCCGGCGCTTCGGAGACCACGAGGACAAGGCGCTCTTCGAGGGGCGTCTCTTTTCCAACAAGGCTCCCGGCCTGGCCCTCGCGGCCGCGCCGGTCTACCGGCTGGTCCGGATGGTCTATCCCCGTCCCGCGTCCCCGTTCGACGCCGTCTGGCTGGTCGTCCGGGTCCTCGTCGTCACAACCGTCTGCGCTCTCGCGCTGTTTCTCTTCTGGCGGCGCCTCTCGGAGCGAGGCGCGCCCGCGGCCGCGCTGGTCCTTGCCGGGCTGGCGCTCGGCTCGCCGTTTCTCTTCTACGCGCGGACTCTGTTCAGCCACGCCTGGACGGCGTCGCTCGTCTTCCTCTCCCTGGAGCTCATCCGGCGCGGGGAGGCGCTCGCGGCGTCCCGGCGCGTCCGGTTCTATCTCTGGGCGGCCGGGGTCCTCGCCGGCTGGGCCGTCATCTCGGAATATCCGGTCGCGGTCCTTGCGGCCGTGCTCCTTCTGCGCGCGGGCAGCCGCCGGTCCTGGACGCGCATGGCCTCGTTCGCCCTGGGGGCGGCGCTGCCTGGAGCCGTCCTCCTCGCATACAACGCGGCGTGCTTCGGCTCGCCCTTCTCGCTGTCTTCCGCGCACGAGGCGGCGCCGGAGTTCTCCCGCCTGGTGGGAAACGGGCTCTTCGGTTTTCACGCGCCGAGTCCCATCGTGGCGTTCCAGTTCCTCTTCCACCCCGCGAGGGGACTGGTTCTCTACTCCCCCTTCGTACTCTGGGCGATTCCCGGGTTCCTGCGCTGGCGGCGGAGCGGCGAGGACGCGCCGGACCGGAAGTTCTGCCTCTTCGGCTCGCTCCTCTTTTTCGTGGCCATGTGCGGCTACCCCAACTGGCACGGCGGGTGGTGCCTGGAGAGCCGTTACCTGATTCCTCTGCTCTTCCCGCTGGCGCTCGCGATTCCGCACGCACTCGGCACGCCGCGTTCCCGGTGGGCGTTTGCCGCCGCGATCGGCTTCTCGATCGGCGTCCAGGCCGTTTCCGGCGCGACGTGGCCGTACTTTCCGCTGGAGCTGCCCTGGACGCCCGCGACCGGGTCCGGCTGGTTCCTCGCCCGCGGCTGGATCGCGCAGGCCATGCCTCCGCTGACTGCGCTGCCCGGCTTGATCGCCGCGGCCGCGTCGACCGGGTGGGTCGTCGTGGCGCTGTCTCTGGGGGAGCGCCGTCCCGGCACGATTCCCGGATCGGCAATGGCCGCCGGGCTCCTGGCGTTCGCGGCGACGCTCGTCGCGATGCCCCCCCCGCCTTTCTCCGGACGGCTGTGGAGGGCGGAGACGTTCGCGAAATACTCGGGAAAGGCTCGAGCGCTCGAGGACCTCCGCAGAGAGCTTTCGACCGCGACGACTCCGGCGGAGAAGCGCCACGCCGCCCGGATCCGCGAGATCTGGCGGCTTCCGCCCTGATGTGAGTTCTGAGTCTTGAGTTCTGGGTTCTGAGTTCTCGGTTCTCAGTTTTTCAGTCCGGCAGGAGCTCGAAGACCTTCCACCTCGCGATGAAGGCGTTTCCCCGCTGGATTCCGGTCTGCGAACGGAAGCGGAGGCGGAAATGGGAGAGGGGCGGCACCACCCTTCCGGGGACTTGCGCTCCGGCGCCGTCGAAGTCGTACAGGCGGGATTGCATCGTGTCGAAATAGCGCCCCGTCGGCGCGAGGGAGCCGGGGGCCCCGCGAGAAGCGTTGGACGGCCGAGATAGGACGCGTAGTCGTTCATGCGCGGCACGAGGTCCGTCGCGACGATCCAGCGAACTCCGCGCGTCCGCGCCATCGCGATCGCCTCCGCCTCGCTCTCCGCCAGGAAAAAGCGGATCGAGTCCAGGAATCCATATCCGAAGTTGTTGGCGACCACGGGCAACTCGACGTTGTAGAGAATCAGGTGTCCGAGGGACCACGGAGCGAGCACGGCGCCCGCATCCCGCGGCGGCGGAGGGGGCGGGATGCGGAGCAGGCGGGGGTCGTACGCCTCCAGGGGATGCGGGATCTCCCTGCGCATCCAGTCGAGCGTCGAGAACAGGTCGCTGCCAGGAACCCGCACGGCCTCGAGCTCCTCCGCGAGGCCCCGCCCCATCGGCAGAGCGAGGAGAACGGCCGCCACCGTCCCCGCCGCCGTTCGGAGAACGGGGGACTCGCCCGCCAGACGGCGGACCCGGAAGACGGCCTCGATCAGGGCGGCCCCGGCGAGCGGCGCGGCGTAATAGACGTTCAATCGCTGCGACAGCGCGAGAAGCAGTGTGACGGCGGCCCAGATGGCGAGCGCGATGTTCCGCCCCGGCCGCGCTCCGCGCAGAGCGCGCCACGCCCACAGCGCCCCCGCGACGGGAGCGAGGAAGAAGCCGGCGGAGAGCTGCTTCCAGGCGAGTCGCGGACCGTCGGCGAGAAGAGGTCGAGCCTCGAAGATTCCCTTGAGCCAGTCGCGGGGGTACGAGACGTACCCGCCGCTGCCGGCGACTTCGCTCGTCCGGCCGAGGACGTATCCGATTCCCCGCGTCAGGCCGGAGAGGACGGGGCCCGCGAACGGAGCGAGGGCCGTCGCGGCGGCGAGGAAAAAGAGGGTGCGGCGGCCGAGATCCCGCCGGTCGAGCTGGCGGCGGCTCGCGCGAACGAGCGTATCGATCAGGACGCTCCCCGCCGCGAGCCCGCCGAGGAAGAGGGGCTGGAAGAACCCGAAGGAAATGTAGGTCACCGGCGCGCGAAACTTTCCGAGCCAGAACGCGGTCGCGACGGCGGTCACGACGGCGGGCAGCGCGAGGACGAGAAGGATGGGCCGCATCGCGCTGCGGCGGGTGCGGATCGCCTCGAGGACGAGCGCGAGAGCGAAGATCGCTCCCCAGTAGATTGCCCCCTGCCAGACGAGGACGGCCCCTGCCAGCGCGAACCCCGCCGCCGCCTCCCGGGCGGGCGAGCCGGCCCGGCTCTCGTCGGACGGGTCGCGCGAGCGCAGGAACAGCACGAGGGCGAGAGTCCCGAAGAGGGATTCGGCGACGTGCTGGTCGGTGTGCCCGTACTGCGTCCACATGATGTGCGCCGGGCACACCGCCACGAAGAGGGCGAGGAGCGCCCCGCCGAGCGGGCCGAAGATGCCCCAGCCGAGAGCTCCGGCCAGGCCGATCGTGACCGCGGCGAGGACGGGAGGCACCCATGCGGCGGTGCGCTCGATCCTCTCGGGAGCCGCCGCCGACCCGTGAAGAACCCGGGCGGGCGTAGCGAGCATGAGGTCGTACAGGGGCGGCCAGATGGGGACCCCGCCGTGCGGAAAATTCATCATCGGGTCGAACACGATCGTCCGAGGAAAGTGCGCTACGGCGAACCGCGCCCGGCGCATGTGGTAGTTGTCGTCCGAGCCGAGCGGGCGGACGCGCGGTCCCGCCGCGAGCTGCGCCCGCGTCGAAAGGCGCAGCTCGAATCCGAGAACGGCGGCCGCGAGGATCGTCGCCAGGGCTGCGGCGCGGCCGAGCGTCATGGCGTCGATTATGAGGGAACGACGTCCCGGCGCCGATGGACCCATCCGCCGTCGTTTCCGTCCGGGCGCTCGCCGCTCTCCAATCCTCCCTTATCATCGGTCAACCGTGAGGCTGTCCGTTCTGATGCCCGTGTACAACGAAGTGCGCACGATCGACGAGGTGCTGCGCCGCGTTTCCGAGGTCCCGATCGACAAGGAGATCGTGGTGGTCGACGACGGGTCGACGGACGGAACGCGCGAGATCCTGGCGCGCTGGGACGGCCGGGCCGGAGTGCGGGTCGTCCTTCACGAGGGCAACCAGGGCAAGGGTGCGGCGCTGCGGACGGCCCTCGCCTCCGCGCAGGGCGAAATCCTCCTCATCCAGGACGCCGACCTCGAGTACGACCCGGCGGAGTATCCGCTCCTCGTGCGGCCGATCGCGGAAGGGCGGGCCGACGTGGTCTTCGGTTCCCGGTTCCGGGGAAGCTCGGAGAACCGGGTCCAGAATTTCTGGCACACCGTCGGAAACCGGGTCCTCACCCTCATCTCGAACGTTTTCACGGATTTGAACGTGACCGACATGGCGACCTGCTACAAGGCGTTTCACCGGCGCGTCGTTCCGGTGCTCGACCTCGTGCAGAAAGGGTTCGGGGTCGACGCGGAGATCACCGTGAAGGTCGCGCGCGCCCGGCTGCGGATTTTCGAGGTGCCCGTCTCCTATTTCGCGCGGACTCGCGCCGAGGGCAAGAAGATTCGCCTGCGGGACGGGGCCGTCGCCCTGACGGCGCTCCTCCGGCACCGGTTCGAGCGGCGCCCTCAGCCTTGAAGCGGGCGCTCGCCGTCGCGGCGGCGGTCGGAATCGCCATCGCGTCTCTCCTCCTCGTCCACGATCACACCCGCGAGGACTCGCTCTCCGCGGACGAGCCGGTCCACATCCTCGCGGGCTACTACCAGGTCTTTGCGCGCACGGCGATCGTCAACATCGAGCACCCGCCGTTGATGAAGGAGCTCGCGGGGCTCGGTCTCGCGGCTCTGCGGCTTCCCCCCCCTCCGTCCCGGGTCCCCATGGGCGCCGCGTTCACGGAGTGGGGTCACGCTTTCCTCTTTGCGGGCCCGGTCTCCCCCGACGCGATCGCGGCTGCGGCGCGCGCGCCGTTTCTCGCGGTGCTGGCCGCGCTGCTCGCCGTCGTCTTCTTCGCGGCGTGGACGCGGTGGGGAGCCGCAGCGGCGCTCTTCGCCGTCGCCCTCGTCGCGCTCGATCCCAATTTCGTGGCGCACGCCGGGGTGGTGCATACGGACGTCGGCGCGTCGCTCGGGATCGTCGGGACCGTGCTCGCGTGGGATGGCGCGATCCGGCGCCGGACGCTCCTCGCCACCGCCGCCGCGGGGGTGGTCCTGGGGCTCGCGCTCGTCACCAAGTTCACCGCCGTTTATCTCGTCCCGATCCTGCTCCTGCAGCTCCTCCTGGCCGCGCGGAGCGCCCCCCGTCCCGGAGCGGAGACCCTCCGCCTCGCCGCCCGCCTGGCCGGCGCGGGCGCTGTCGCCTTCGCGGTCGTCTTCGCCGTCTACGCGCTCGTCACCGCCCGGATGGACCTCGCGGACCAGCGTCAGGTGATCCACGAGATGGTCGCCGGCCGCGGCGCTCCGGGGCTCTCCCGCGCGATCGAGCGCATCGCATCTGTCTCGCCCCCGATCGGCCACTACCTGGGCGGTCTCGCGTCCGTCGCGCGCCAGAATGCGGCCGGCGGGGGAGTGAATTACCTCTTCGGCCGCGTCTCGGTGAAGGGATTTCCCGAGTACTTTCTGGTGGCTTTCCTGGTCAAGAGCTCCCTCGCGTTTCTCGCCGCCACGTCGATCGCCCTCGTGGGGCTGCGGCGAGACGCCCTCGCGCGCCGGGAGGCGTCCCTTCTGCTCCTGCCGCCCGCCGCGCTCTTCCTGGCGTCGCTCGGCGCCGCTTACAATATCGGCATCCGCCACATGCTCCCCGTGTATCCGTTCCTCGCGCTCGCGGCCGCGGGGACGCTTCAGCGCGCGCGCGCGACGGGCTCGCGCGCCGCGGCCGCGGCGATGATCGCGCTCCCGCTGCTCGCCGGCGCGGAGCTCCTTCGCATCCACCCCCACGAGCTCTCGTACTTCAACCCTCTCGTCGGCGGTCCGGAGGGCGGCCGCCGCATCCTGTCGGACTCCAACGTCGACTGGGGGCTCGATCTGAAGCGGCTGGCCGTCGTTCTCGCCGGGCGGCGCGTCGCCGATCCCACGATCGTCTATTTCGGCGGAGACGACGTGCCCTACCGGGTGGGCATTCCGGAGTTCGCGTCCGACCCCGTCGTGCGGGGCCGCGTCGTCGCGATCTCCGCTTTCGCGGAGGCGATCGGTCCGGAGTTTTACGCTTATCATGGGGAACCGGCGGTCTCGGGCGCGCTCGAGCGGCTTCGCCGGGACCTCGTGGCGAAAGGTCGCCCGGTGGGACGCGTCGGACACTCGATTCACATCTACGAGCTTCCGCCGAAAGGAACGACGACCCCATGAAGCTTTCGGTCGTGATCCCGGTGTACAACGAATCGAGGACGATCCGCGAGCTGGTCCGCCAGGTCCAGGCCGTCGATCTCGAGAAGGAGATCGTCATCGTCGACGACGGTTCGACGGACGGGACGCGCGACATCCTCCGGGAGATGGATGGAAAGGATGGCGTTCGCGTCGTCCTTCAGCCCCGCAATCAGGGCAAGGGCGCCGCCGTCGCGACCGGCTTCCAGCACGCGACGGGCGACGTCATCGTCGTGCAGGACGCGGACCTGGAGTACGACCCGAGAGAATACGCGAAGCTCCTGCAGCCGATCGAGGAGGGCCACGCCGACGTCGTGTATGGATCGCGGTTCCTCGGGGGAGGACAGCGGCGCGTCCTCTACTTCTGGCACACCGTCGGGAACCGGCTGCTCACTCTCGCGTCGAACATGTTCACCAATCTCAACCTGACGGACATGGAGACCTGCTACAAAATGTTCCGGCGCGAGGTCATCCAGTCGATCACGATCGAGTCCCGGCGGTTCGGGATCGAGCCCGAGATCACCGCCAAGGTGGCGCGCCGGGGATACCGGATCTACGAAGTCCCGATCTCCTACTACGGACGCACGTACGACGAGGGAAAGAAGATCGGATGGAAGGACGCCTTTTCGGCCCTCTGGACGATCGTGCGCCACGGGCTGCGGGAAGCCGAGGATCCGCGGAACGTCGGCCACGTGACGCTCGCCCGGATGGCGAAGCTCGAGCCCTACAACCGCTGGCTCGTCGATCGCTTCCGGCGCGCACTGGGCGGCCGGATCCTCGAGATCGGCGCGGGCTTCGGAAACCTCACCCGGCTTCTCGCCGAGACGGGCGAGCGCAAGCCGGAGCTCGTCGTGGCCTCCGACCTCGACCCCGTCGCCCTCGAGTACCTGAAGGGCGCCTTCCGCGATGACCCGACGGTGCGCGTGGCCTCCTACCGGTTTCCCATGGAGGCGGCGGCCCGACAGGAGATCCGCGACTTACGGATCGACACGATCGTGTGCTGCAACGTTCTCGAGCACATCGAGCAGGACGAGAGCACGCTGGCCGACATGCACTCCCTGCTCGCGCCGGGCGGCCGCCTGGCGCTCCTCGTCCCGGCTCTGGCGCGCCTGTACGGGTCGCTCGACGAGCACCTGCTGCACTTCCGGCGATACGAGAAGCCCGAGTTCGAGGCCAAGATCTCGCGCGCGGGTTTCACGCTGGAGGATTGCCGTTTCATCAACCGGCCGGGCGTGCTCGGCTGGTGGTTGAACGGGAAGGTCCTGCGGAGGAAGGTTCTGCCCCGCGGCCAGCTGCGCGCCTTCAGCCTCGTGATGCCCCTGCTCCGGCGGGAGGAGAGGTCGCCGCCGTCATTCGGGATGTCCCTGCTCGCCATCGCGCGAAAGGTCTGACGCGCGCCCCGCGACGGGGCTCGCGATCCATTCGATCAGGAGGACATCGGGCGTCCGCACGAGCTCTCTCGCGACGCCCTGCGACGTGAGCGCGCGGGCGAGCTCCCTGCTGAGCTGCGACGGGTGGAGCAGCAGGTACGTCCGGCCCCTCGCGTCCGTTCCGGCGCCGGAGCGCAGGGTCCGTTCGACGGCCGCGGTCTCCGCGACCGGCGGAGCGCGCTCGAGAAACCAGCCCGGATGCATCGCGAGCTCCGAAGGATAGGCCTCGAGGCGCGCGGTCAGTTGCCCCCGATCCGCGGCGAGCCTCGCCGGAAGGTAGAAGGGGGCTCCCGCGATCACGCGGTCCGCCGGACGGACGCGCCGCGCCAGGGCCTCGACTGCGACGGGGGCCGAAGGCCGCGGCGGGGGCGTGGCGATGACGAGCGCCGTCGTGCAGGCGCTCACGGCGAGGACCGCTCCCACGGCCCAGCGCGCGCGTCGGGCGGTTCCCGCCGCGGAGGCCAGCGCCCAGACCCAGACGCCGAGCACGGCCATTTCGCTCCTCCCGGCAAACGCGGCCGGTCGAATCCACGATGCGGCCACGAGCGCGCCGAGCGTCAGGAAGACGACGGAGACCGCGGCGCGCGTGTCCGGATCTCTTGCGCGCCAGACCGTCCATGCCGCGGCGAGTCCCGCGATCGCCCCTGCTCCGACGAGGAGGCCGGGGATCCACACGCCGAAGTTGGGAGCGAGGCGGCCCGCGCCTCCGAGCGCCGAGGCGAAGCCCGAAGCCGACGCGAGAGCGCCTTCCCGGATCCATCCCGTCGCTTCCACCGGTTGCCGAAGGAGGAGCGGAATCCAGGGTGCGAAGGTGACCGCCCCGGCGGCGAGCGCCGCGAGCGACCGCCACCGCCGTCGGACGAGCAGGACCGCGGCGGCGGAGGCGACGAAGATGAGCGCGAGGTAATGCGTCGAGAGCGCCGCGGCCGTCCAGAGCGCACCTGCGAAGAGCCGTCGTCGGGTCTCCGGACCCCGGAGAAGGAGGAGAAACACGCCGGCATCGAGAAGGAGAAGCAGGCCATACGCCCGGGCCTCTGCGGAGTAGAGCAGGAAGAACGGCGACGCCGCGGCGAGGGCCACGTAACACCGCCGCTCCGCGCGTCCGCGAAACATGAGCCCGATGACGCTCGCCGCGAGGACGGCGATGAACGCGGGGATCCGGAGGACATTGTCCGAGAGGCCGAGCGATTCCGCCGCGAAGACGAATGGCTTCTCGATCAGGTAAAAGAGAGGCGGGCCCGAGTCGAATCGCAGGGCGTCGAGCAACGCTCCCACCGGCAGACGCGAGAGCCACGCCGTGAACAACTCGTCGTGCCAGAGGGGACGCGCGGTGAGGAGCCAGACGCGCGCGACGAGCGCGGCCGCCGTGAGGAAACCGAAACCGATCCCGAGGAGCGAAAGTGCGGTCGCTTCACCGCCGCTCTCATTTTGTCTTTGCTCTTCGATCCTCTATGCTAACTCACCACGTGAGCTCGAGAATCGGGGACCCGGCGCGGGCGAAGCGTCGCTTCGCGCGTGCGCTTCCCGCGGCGGGCTTCCTTCTCCTTCTCGTCGCCCTCTTCGCGGATCCGCTGATGAAGCGCCGGAACTTCATCGGACGGGACCTTCTCGGATACCACCTGCCCGTCGAGCACGCGATTCACGACGCGTACTCCCGCGGACGTCTGCCTGTCTGGTTTTCGGACGTTTCCGGCGGCCGGCCGCTCCTTTCGAACCCGAACGTCGGGGCGTTCTATCCCCTCCGGCCCGTGCTGTCCCTGCTTCCCTTTCCCGTCGCCATGCGGATCTATCCAGTGCTCCACCTGGCGATCGGCGCGATCGGCGTCATGCTCCTCCTCGAGTCTCTCGGCGTGTCGGCGGCCGGATGCTTCATCGGCGCGGTGACGTACTCCCTTTCCGGGGTCGCCATCACGGAGATCATCTTCACCAACATCCAGCCGTCGATGTCGCTGCTCCCGTGGTTTCTCTGGGGACTTCGCCGGGGCAGGGCGAACACGGCCGGACGGATACTCATACTTTCGCTTCTGTTCGCGCTCGCCTACGTGATCGGCGACGTGTTCGGAGGCGTGCTCATCGTCATCTGCTGCTCGCTCTGGCTCGCCTTCGAAGTCGATGGCGCGGAACAGAAGCGGTCCCTCGCCGCGCTCGGAGTCGCCGCCGTCCTCGGGATGCTCCTCGCGCTGCCCCAGATCGTCGCGACCGCGTTGTGGATCCCCTTCACCAACCGCGGCGTTCTGGGAATGAAGTTGGGCGAGGTGTTTCTCTATTCGATCTCGCCGTTCCGGCTCCTCGAGCTCTTCGTTCCCTTTCCCTTCGGGACGACATGGGACATGAGCGGCACGGGAGTCTTCGGAATGCCCGTGTTTCATTACAAGCAGGTCGGCTTCTTCGCGAGCCTGTACCCGGGGGCGCTCGCGGTCATCGCTCTCGTGGCCCTCCTGAAGTCCCGCGCGCCGGGCGCCCGGTTCGGGCGGATCCTCTTCTTCGTGACGCTCGCTCTCGGAGTGCCCGGGAGCCTCTGGCCCGCCGCCTGGAACAACGTGGCTTCGCCGCTGCCTTTGCGTTATCCCGAGAAGTTCGCCGTGGGCGTCGTGCTCGCTCTCGCGGTGCTGGCGGGAATCGCGTTCGATGCCTTTCGCCGGGGAGCGCGCCCGGCCCGATGGACTCTCGTCGTCGCGGCGGCTCTCACCGCCGTCGCCGCGCTCGCCGCCCTGTTCCCGGTCTCCGCGAGCGCGCTGGCCACGGCTCTCGTGGGAGCGGACCCGGCGTTCCAACCCGCCGCGCGGGCACACCTGGCGCCCGCGTTCGCCGAAGGCGGCCTGATGTGGATGGGAACGCTCGTAGCGCTCGACTTGGTGCGCCGCCGCGGAACGATCCCTCTTCTCGCCGCGGTGCTTCTCCTGACGGCGGTCCCGATCGCGGCCAACCGCCGCATCGCGCTCACGGACCGCCAGGAAGCGATCTTCGATCCGCCGCCCTTCGACCGCTGGGTCGCGCGCCGCGATCCCGCCGGCATCTACCGGGTTCTCGGCGAGTCGCCGTTCGCGAACCTCTCCAAGATCGAGCTCGCGCAGCTGACGACGGATCCCAACGGGATCGAGATCGGGCGCCGCGGGTGGGACCAGTACGCCCATGGGCTCTACGGGCGGGGTACCGTCTTCAACCTGGACTTCGACGGCGGGGACCTCTCCCGGCTCGAGTCTCTGCGTCGGACGGCGGTCCTCGCCGCGCGCTACAAGGATTCCGCCGACTTCTTCGGAGGGCTCGCGCTGCGATGGGGAATCCGTTACCGGGATCAGGAGGCGCTCTCGGGATACCGGCCCGTCGGCGGCGACTCGCTGCAGTTCTGGGACGAGCACGAGCGCGCTTACCCCGCGATGCGCCTCGCGAGGGCCTGGCTGGAGACCCCGGGCGGAACGGCGGCGCTGAACAGCCTCAACCAGATGGGCCCCGGCGAAGTGCTGATCGAGACGGGGCGCGCCGGCCGCGGTCGCGCGCGGCCGGGCGCGATCC
>JBBQNC010000021.1:0-25011 GCA_038329555.1 Thermoanaerobaculia bacterium | reverse complement strand
AGCGCCTCGAAGAGCAGATGCACGTTGACGGGCTTGTACAGGACGGCGCACACGCCGGCACGCTCGATGCGCCGGCGGTCCTCGTCGGCCGTCACGCCGGTGAGGGCGATGACCGGGAATGAAAGCGGATCCTTCTCCTGGCGCATCGCGAGCCAGGCGGCGCCGTCCCCGTCGGGGAGCGTGATGTCGAGAATGAGCACTCCGGGCGCCTCCGACTCGATCCGGTTCTCGGCCTCCGCGAGGTCGGAGGCCTCCGAAACCCGGTACCCTTCGGATTCGAGAAGGCTCTTCAGCCCGTAGCGCGACGACGCGTCGTCCTCGACGATGAGCACGTGGCGCCCCTGCCCGTCGGCGTCCAGACCGCTCGGCGACGGTCCGCTCTTCCAACGGACGGCCGGCGCGCCCGGCTCCGCGCCCGAAGAGGGCAGCTGCGGAAGCGTGAAGGAGACCCGCGTTCCCTGGCCTTCGCGGCTGTCGAAGAGCAGGTCGCCGCCCATCAGCTCGACGAGCTGCTTCGAAATCGAGAGGCCGAGCCCTGTACCGCGGGCGGACTCCGAGGTTCGGGTGCGGATCTGCCGGAACGGCTCGAACGCCGCCGCGACGAGATGCGCGGGGACTCCGACGCCCGTGTCCTCGACCTCGAACGCGATGCTTCCCTGCCACGGAGCGACTCTCAGGACCACACCGCCCTTCTTCGTGAACTTCACGGCGTTCGAAAGAAGGTTGATCAAGACTCGCGACAGCTTTTCCCGATCGAGCGTCGCGGTCGTCGGCGTATCGTCCGCGATCTCGAGCGAGAGGGAAATTCCCTTTTCTTCGGCATGAGGGTCCAGGATGTTCGCCGTTTCCTGGAGAAACGAGGCCAGCTCGAAGCGCTGCGGGTGGAGATCGCGCTGGCCGGCCTCGAGCTTCGCGAGGTCGAGGATATTGTTGATCATCCTCAGCAGAGTCTCGGCGCTGTCACGGATCACGCGGACGTCGTGGACGCGTCTCTGCGCGTCGGCCGGAGTGATTCCCTCCCGCTCGATCAGGTGCGACAGCAGGATGATCGTGTTCAAGGGAGTCCTCAGCTCGTGGGAGACCGTGGAGAGAAAGTCCGATTTCAGGCGGTCGAGCTCCGCGAGCTTTTCGTACGCCTCGGAGCGCTCCCGGATGGTGCGTCCCTGCTCGCGAATCGCGCGGCCGATCCGGATGAGCGAGCGGGCTCGGGCCCGCAGCTCGGCGCTCTCGATCGGTTTGCCGATGAAGTCGTCGGCGCCGGCGGAGTAACCGCGCTCCCGATCGATCGACCCCGCGGTCACGAGGAGGACGGGCAGGTACTCGGGCGAGCTCGCGATCAACCGGGAGGTGAGGTCGTAGCCCGACTCCGGCCCGAGCATCACGTCGACTACCGCGAGATCGAAACCGGGACTCTGATGGAACGCCGCCAGGGCTTTGTCCGGCGTCGAAGCGGCGACGACCCGATGGCCGTCGGCCCTGAGGTCCTCCGTCAGGAGATGTGCGACCTCCGGCTGATCATCGACGACGAGAATCCGCGCGGGCCCCGCCGGCTCCTCGCGATCCGCCGGCTCGGCGTGGCGGGAGGCGGTCCGGTCGCCCGGGAGCCGGAGGAACGACGCGACGAGCGAGGCGAAGGTGCCCTCGTCGATGGGTTTGGCGAGGAAACCGTCGCACCCGGCCGCGAGGGCGCGTTCGCGGTCTCCCTGCATCGCGTGCGCGGTCACCGCGACGACGGGGATCCGGGCGGTGTCGGGATGGGACTTGATCTGCCGCGTCGCCTCCCAGCCGGAGAGAATCGGCAGGGAGAGGTCCATGAGCACGAGGTCCGGCCGGCTCTCGAGCGCCCTCGTGACGCCTTCTCGTCCGTCAGCCGCCGTCAGCACTTCGTGGCCGGCGCCCTCGAGCAGGACGCGGACGAGCTCGCGGATGTCCGGAGAATCTTCGACTACGAGAATTCTGGCCATGCTGTGGGCGGCATTATCTCCGTCGCCGGAATGCATCAAGCCCCCGCGATCTTCGCCGTGTCTGGCGCGGACTGCCGGGAGGCCGGCTTCGCGGCTTCGATCGCCCCGAGCAGCTCGCGCACGATCCCGCGCGGGTCGGTGCCTTTCTTCAGGATCCGCTGGACGGATCCGGCGAGCCTCGAAGAGTCCTCGGGGTTCAACTCCTTGGCGGTCACGACGATCACGGGGACGTTGGCCCATTCCGGCCTCTCCCGGATGCGATAGAGAACCTCGAAGCCGTCCGGAGGGGGCATCATCAGGTCGAGAAGAACGGCCGCGGGGCGCTCCCTCTCGATCTCGGCGAGCGCTTCGGCGCCCCCGGCGGCCGAGCGGGTGCGATAGCCGGCCGCGACGAGCTCCTGTTCGAAGAGCGCGCGGACGTCCGCGTCGTCGTCCACGATCAGGATGTGCCCGCGTGACGCGAGCACCCCGGCCCGGGAAAGGACGTGGAAGAGGTCGCTTCGGGCGAGCGGCTTAACGAGGTAGTCGAAGGCGCCGAGGGAGAAGCCGAACGTCCGGTTCTCGACGACGGACGTCACTACGACCGGAATGCTCCGCGTCTCGGGAGAATCTTTGAGAGTCCGCAGCGCCTGCCATCCGTTCAAGTTGGGCATGAGGACGTCCAGGAGAATCACGTCCGGCCGCTGCGTGCGGGCTATGCGAACGCCCTCGTCGCCGTCCCGGGCCTCGATGACGCGCACTCCGTACGGCTCGAGCTCCACCGAGAGCAGCCTGCGTATCCCCTCGTCGTCGTCCACGACCAGAACCGTCCGGGCACCGGGGCGCTCGGACATCGCAATCCCCTGGGGGGGCGGCGGTACGCCCGGAAGCCCTTTCGGCAGCAGCACCGTGAATCGGGACCCGGCGCCGCGCGCGCTCTCGAGCGAGATCGTCCCACCGAGAAAGAGCGCGAGCTTCTTGACGATCGCGAGACCCAGTCCGGTTCCGCCGCGGCCCAGGTGCTCGGGCGCCTCTCCCTGCCGGAACTCTTCGAAGATCGTCGCCTGTTCCTCCTCGGGAATGCCGATTCCGGTGTCCGTGACGGCGAGGACCCATTGTTCGCCACCGCGCGCGTCCGCGCGGATCTCGATCGATCCCTTTTCCGTGAACTTGAGCGCGTTGCCGAGGAGGTTCGAGACGATTTGAGTCAGCTTCGCGGGGTCCGTCGTCACCTCCTCGAGGCCCGGCCCGGATGAGACCGAAAGCTCGATTCCCTTGCGGCGCGCGGCATCGCCGAAATCGGCCTCGATCTGCGCGAGGAACCCCGGCACGGAGATGACTTTCGGGTGCATTTCCTCCTTGCCCGCCTCGATCTTCGAAATGTCCAGGATGTCGTTGATCAACGCGAGAAGCAGCTTGGCGTTACGTTGAACGCGCTCGAGGCTTTCGCGCTGAGAGGAGTTCAAATCACCCTGGTTGCCGCGCAACAGGGTGCCCGTGAACCCCAGGATCACGGTCATGGGCGTTCGCAGCTCGTGCGACACGGAAGCGAGGAACCGGTCCTTGAGCGCGCTCGCGTGCTGAAGCTCCTCCGCGGTGCGCGCGATCCGGCTGCGCTGCTCCTCGAGGAGCTCGTTCTGCTCCGTCAGCCGCCTGGCCTGCTCGGCCACACGCTCGTTGGCCGCCGCATTGGCGAGGGCGACCGCGAGGGACGGCGCGATCGCCGAAATGGCGTTTCGGCTCTTCGCGGTGAATGCCCGGGTGGCGCCGAAGGCGAGCACGCCCACGACGTGGTCGAAATACACGAGCGGGATGTGCGCGGACTCGTGCGGGAGGATCCGTCCATCCAGGACGTCGATCGTGGGTGTCTGCGGATCGACGGAGAGAAAGATCGGCCTCCGCTCGCGCGCCGCTCGGGCCGCCTGCTCCCTGCCGATCCTGTCGTCGCCCTGCGTTCCGCCGACGGTGACCGCGCGCTGGAAGCCGCCTTGCGGATCCGGGAGGTACAGCACTGCCGAGGCGGCGCCGCTCACCTCGAGGACTTTCTCGAGCGTAGCGGAGCCGAATCCCGACAGATCGTTGACGGTCGCCGCGACGGTCAGGATCGCGTTCACCGAGGACTGGATGTCGAGATCCGCGAGCGCCCGGGCTCTCTCGCCGTACAACTCCGCCGCCCGATTGAAGTTACGTCCGAGGTCGCCGATCTCGTCGTTCGACTGATCCTGAAGACGCGGCGGCGGCCGATTCGCGACCAGGTCTTCGAGCGCGACGGCCGCCGCGGCGCACGGCGCGACGATCCGACGGCTGACGTCGGAGAGGATCCAGATGATGCCGAGGAACATCAGAATGGCGAGGATCCCGAGAGCGGTGGCCGCGGCGTCGCGGTTGTCCTTCAGGCGCTCCTCGGCGAAGGATTCCATCCGGCCGAAGCTCGACTCGAGCTCGGCGAGATGCTCCCGAAGCTTCTCCGCGGCCGGGCGGGCGATGTCATCGTGCTGAAGGCGCGCGGCCGCCGGGTCGTTCGGCGAGTAGCGCGCGGTCGCCTGGTCGGCGGCTTGGTCGTAGACGGCCTCGTCCGCTTCCGCCCGCTCGAGAAGCCCCCGCGTTCCTTCGGTCGTCACTCGCCGGCGGATC
Organism: Thermoanaerobaculia bacterium; assembly: GCA_038329555.1. Taxonomy (GTDB): domain Bacteria; phylum Acidobacteriota; class Thermoanaerobaculia; order UBA5066; family Gp7-AA6; genus JALYUA01. The sequence continues at coordinate 20,434 of JBBQNC010000021.1, read as the reverse complement.
GATCCCACCGCTCCGTGGAGAACGGTGCGGCTCGAATGGTGGCGCGAGAGGTCGTATCCCTGCCCGCTCGTCGTATATCGCCCGAGCGACTCTTCCGCTTCCTTTAAGCTCGTCTGCGCATCCTGCACCTGCTGCCTCAACTCTCCGCTGCGCTGGATGGCGAGGGTCGTGTTGTAGAGCCCGAAGACCGCATTGATGGTGTAGTAGAGCCAGGCCCCGAGTATGGCGAGGCCGACGGCGGCGTAGACCCGCAGCCGGGTTCGGAGTGGAGATCGTTTGACCGGCGTGGCCGGCGGCTTGTTATTCATCGAGGAGCGTTCCAGCCCGCCGTCAGAGTGTCATACGATGCGGAGCTTGGGTTCGAGTCTCAAGCAAAGAGGATGCCCACCTTGTCGCAAAATAACGGGAGCGGAATGGGCGCTGCCCGCCGCGATTTTCTCAAGCGATTCTTCCACGACCTGGCCACCCCGCTGTCGGCCGTGTCGCTCCATCTCGAGGGCGCCGACCGGCGGGCTCGCCGGGGGGGTGACCCGGCGGAATCCCTCGCGGTGGCCCGTGCGGAGCTCGGCAAGGCGTTCGATCTGTTCGACCTCGGGCGGGACTTTCTCCTCGAGGAACCGCAGCTCCCGGAGGACGTCGACTTCGATTCCCTCGTGCGCAGGGCCGCGGACGCCCATCCGGGAGTGACGGTCGAAGGAGCGACCGGCTCCCGGATCCACGCCGATCCCGGAGGAATCGCCTCAGCCATCGGGTCGCTCGTCATGAACGCCGTCGAGGCGGCCGGGGCCGCGACCGTCACCGTACATCTCGAGCGGGACGGAACGCGCATTCGCGCGCGCGTCGAGAACCCCGGCGAGCTTCCCGCGAACGTGGAAGGGCTCTTTTCCCCGAAGTCCGCGCGCCTCGGAAAGAATTGGGGAATGGGGCTGGCGCGCGCGAGGGTTCTCGCCGCGGACGCGGGCGGTACCGTTCGCCTCGAGCAGAATCAGGGTCGCGTCGTCGCCACCATCGATCTTCCGGAGGTTCCGTCTTGAAAGTCCTCATCGTCGAAGACGATCTCGCCACTCGCAAAGGCCTCGAGGAATCGATCAAGGACCTGGGCGGCGATCCCCATTGTGTCGGCACGGCCAAGGAGGCTGCGAAGGCGCTCGGTGAAATCGATCCCCGCATCCTGATCGTCGACATCCACCTGCCGGATGGCGACGGCATCGAGATCCTGCGCCTCGCCCGGGAGAGCGATCCCGATCGGGAGGGAATCGTGATCACGGGGCAGGGCTCGATCGACAATGCCATCGAAGCGCTCCGCGCCGGAGCGTTCGACTATCTGCTGAAGCCGCTGCGGCCCGCCCAGCTCGAGGTCGTCTTCAACCGCCTCGCCGATCGCCGGCGGTTGGAGACGGAGGTCGAGACGCTTCGAGCCGAGCTGCAGGAGACCGGCCGGCTGGGCGATCTCGTCGGACGCTCGGAGCCGATGTCGCGGATCTTCGACGTCATCCGCCGGGTCGCCCGTTCGAACGCGCCGGTTCTCATCACGGGCGCCTCGGGCAGCGGCAAGGAAGTCGCCGCACGCACGATCCACCGCCTCTCGCGCCGCGCGGGAAAGCCGTTCGTCGCGTTCAACTGCGGGGCGATCTCGCCGACCCTGATCGAGAGCGAGCTGTTTGGGCACGAGCGCGGCTCCTTCACGGGAGCGGAGAAGCGCCGCCTGGGCTACTTCGAGGAGGCGATGGGAGGCACGCTCTTTCTGGACGAGATCACCGAAATGGGCGCCGAGCTGCAGGTGAAGCTGCTTCGCGTGCTCGAGGACAAGACGCTCCGGCGCGTCGGCGGCTCCCAGGAGTTGAAGGTCGACGTGCGTCTCATTTCGGCGACGAATCGCGATCCCCGCGAGGCCATCAAGGAAGGAAAACTGCGCGAGGACCTTTACTATCGATTGAACGTTTTCCCGTTGTCGCTTCCGAGCCTCGCCGAACGGCAGGATGACATCCCGCTGCTCGCGGAGCACTTCCGAAAGCTGATCGAGGAACAGGAGAGAGCGGGAGTCATAGGATGGGAGCCTCACGCGATCGAGCTTCTGCAGTCCTATGGCTGGCCCGGCAATGTGCGCGAGTTGCGCAATGTGGTGCACCGGGCCTACGTGATGACCGAGGGCAAGACCATTCGGCCCGAAGTCGTGCAGGAGTTGCTGCCGAGCGTCGAGCGAGGGGCTCGGGCGTCGAAGAAGAAGGCGGCGGCGCGGGTGCCAAAGGCGGCGACGCGGCGGCGCTGACGGGGAGACCGGGGAATCCTTGTTGTAAACTCGCGCGTCTCGCGCTTCCGCGAAGTCACTATGAACAGAGGTCGACAATGAAGAACATGACACCCGATCAAGCTCACTATGTACTTCGGACATTGATGTCCCAGGGCAAGCTGCGCGCGTCTCAGATCGCTCAGGCTCTGCGCAATCGCGATCAGGAGATCCGCACGCTTCGCGAGCGGCTCGCGTCGCTCGAGAGTCTTTCCGGCGGCCGGGGCTCGGCGGGAACGCGCCGGGGACGCCGCGCCTCCGGTTCGGCAGGCTCCGCACCGGCTCGCCGCCAGCGCAAGATGTCGCCCCAAGTGCGCGCCCTCCGGCGGCTCCAGGGCCGGTACATGGGTCTCGTGCGCGGATTGAAGCCCGCCGAAAAGGCGCGGGTCCGGAGCGTTCGGGAAAAAGAGGGAATGAAGCCCGCGATTCGACTCGCGTCGTCGCTTGCGGCGAAGCGCTGAGAGGCTAGGATACTTTCAACCCCATTGGAGAAACCCGAATCGCGATGACGGACAGGAACAGCGATCCGCCCCGCCCGGCCCCAAAAGCCCCGCGAAGCTCTGGATCCGTGAGACCGCCTCATCGACTCTCCCCGGAAGAGTACGAGATCAAGATCCGGTGGGAGAGGGCGCGCCGCGTCATTGACGTCACCCCGACGGGAGTCAAGTTCGAGTTCGACGGCTCGCTGAAGGTCGGGCTGATGTACCCGATCACGGTGACCGCTCCGGGTGTTTCGCTGAACTCGACGCTCGAGGTCACGCGGTGCCAGCTGACGGTCGCGAGCGGGCGGTTCTTCCTGGTCGAGGGGCGTTTCTTCCCGTACGTGGAGTAGAGAAGCGACTGGACGAATCGGGTGATCGGGTGATCAATCTGGCGCTCGGGTGATCTGGGAATCGGGCGGATCGTAGGATGCGGAGGTCGCGAAGGTTCTCGCTCCCGCTTTCAGCCTTTTGCCTTCTGATCCGGCCTCGCAAAGCGATGCGCGACGTGCCACGGGGTCACGCGCACCTCGCGGTCGCGCACGAGCCCGCTCGGAGCGAACGCGCGATCGAGGTCTCCCGCTTCGAGCCGGTGCGCCGCCGGCGTCTCCAGCCCCATCACCTTCTTCAGTGCGACGACTCCCCAGAGAATCCCGTGCGGGTCGAGCCGCTTGACGAGCGCGTCCAGAACGGCATGAGAGCCGACCCGATCCTCCCGCCAGACCAGGATCGCGTCGTAGGAGTCCTTGATCGCGCGGATCCGGCGGCCCTCCGCCAGCCGGGTCTCGGACCGCCCGCCGCGGGCTTCGATCGCCAGCGCCGCCAGCGGCTCGGGCACGTCGACCAGGAGAAGCCGGTCGCCCCGAGCGAGATCCAGCCGGGCGGCGAGCTCGGCGGGGTTCTTCAAAACCAGGTCCACGCGGGCATCGTATGCCGGTCCGCCGAGCCGGCTTGGCACGACCTTCGCTCTCACTGGCCGCAAGTGAGGCGCGTGGCCCACTTCTAACGAGGAGGGGAAACTCATCATGCTTTGGACCATCTTTGTGATCCTGTTGATTCTCTGGCTCTTGGGCCTCGTCTCGGGCTACACGATCGGCGGATTCATCCACATCCTCTTGGTGATCGCGGTCGTGGTGTTGATCATCCGGCTGATCCAGGGTCGCCGGGTCGTTTGAGCCGGCTCTACCTGGTCTGGTAGGTCTCGCAGGTTTCGGACGCGGACGGACGGGGGGCGCCATCGCTCTCCCGCCCGTCCGTTTTTCCTTTCAGGGGGAATGCTTCAGAACGTTCCACAGGGCGTACCCCATCCGGTAAATGACGTAGAAGAGGACGAGGAGAACGGGGACGGAGAGCAGGACGAAGAGATTGCGGGGAGAGAACCGGCGGCGCTCTCCCCGGTTGAGCTCTACGACCCGGAGCATTTCGAGCTGCCGCGCCGCGTCGGTCGGGATCGGCGGTCGTTCGACCCACTTCAAGGACTCCGGTTCCGCGAAGCCTTCCTTGAAATCCGGCGGAAAGACCGCCCCGCAATAGACGCAATGCTCGAGGCGCCACGCCGCAATCCGGCGTCCGCAGCGCGGGCAAACCGGTCCGGCGGAATCCGAGTGGGAGCTCACAGCGGTGCCGGCATCATAGAATCTTTCGGCCGGGTCCGCCTCCGTTATGCTGCCGGCTCGATGCCAAATCCCCATGGGCCTGACCGGCGTGCCGCGCCGAATCCGCTTCGCCGGAACGGCCCTCCGCGTTGCCGGGCTCGTCGATCGTGCCCGGAGCCGCGCGGGCTTCGCTTCGGAAACGGTCCGGGCGGGGAGCGAAGCCCCGGACGCATCGGCGTCCTCGAATACGCTGATCTGCTCGCCGAGATCGGAAAGGAGGCTTCGTGAAGGGAGTGAGGCGCGTCGACTGGAGCGGCTGCGGAACCGCGCTCGTCACGCCGTTCGACGATCGGGGACGGATCGACTTCGGAGCGATCGAACGGCTGGTCGACTGGCAGATTGCGGAAGGCATCGATTTCCTCGTGCCGTGCGGGACGACGGGCGAGTCGGCGACGCTTTCGGGCGACGAACGCAAGGCCGTCACCGCCGCCGTGGTCCTCGCGGCGCGCGGCCGCGTGCCGGTGATCGCGGGCGCGGGCGGGAATCACACCGCGAAGGCGGTCTTCTGGGCCCGCGATGCGGAGGCGGCCGGCGCGGACGGCATCCTCTCCGTCTCGCCGATGTTCAACACGCCGACCGCGGAAGGACTGTTTCGCCATTACTCCGCGATCTCCGACGCCTCCAAGCTGCCGATCATCGTCCACAACGTCCCGGGGCGAACGGGATCCGATCTCGACGTGGAGACCATCCTCCGGCTCGCGGAGATTCCGAACGTCGTGGGCATCAAGGAGGCCTCGACGAACTTCGGCAAGATCGCGCGCCTGATGACGCTTCTCCCTTCCGACTTCGCCGTCTACTCCGGATACGACGCCACGGCGCTCGCCCTGATCGCGCTCGGAGGGCGCGGGTTGATCTCCGTCGCGGCCAACGAGATTCCGGGAGAGATGAGCGCCCTCGTGAAGGCGGCCCGCAACGGGGAAGGCGCGCCCGCCCGCAAGCTCCAGACGCGTTGGCTTCCGCTCATGGAAATGAACTTCTGGGAGTCGAGCCCGGGTCCGACGAAGGCCGCGCTGGCGCTCATGAAGAAGTGTGGAGCGACCGTGCGCCTGCCGCTCGCTCCCGTCCGCGATGAAACGCGCAAGCGGATCGAGACGCTCCTCGCCGGGATGAAGCTGCTTCCCAGGCGTCCCGGGGCCCGGCGTTGAGTCTCCCGCTCGCGGAGAGGATCGAGGCGGCCGCCGCGGCGCCGGAGGCGCACGGCAAAGATGAGCTGCGCGCGCTCCTGAAGGAGCTCAAGGCGGGTTTGAACGACGGCTCGGTGCGCGCGGCCACACGCGTGGACGGGCGATGGGTCGTTCACCCCTGGGTCAAGCAGGGGATCCTGCTCGGGTTTCGGACGAGCGCGCTCGTTCGGGTTCTCTCCGCGTCGGACTTCCCCTTCTTTGACAAGGACACCATGGCTCTGAAGCCTCTCGACGAGCGTGCGGGAGTGCGCATCGTTCCCGGCGGGACGGCGGTGCGCGACGGGTGCTACCTCGCGCCGGGGGTCACGATCATGCCTCCCGCGTACGTCAACGTCGGAGCCTGGGTCGGAGCCGGCACGCTCATCGATTCGCATGCGCTCGTCGGCTCCTGCGCGCAGATCGGCGAGCGCGTCCACATCTCCGCCGCGGCGCAGATCGGCGGGGTCCTCGAGCCGATCGGGCAGCTTCCGGTCGTGATCGAGGACGACGTCCTCGTCGGAGGAAATTGTGGTATCTACGAGGGGGCCATCGTGCGGGAGGGCGCCGTGCTCGCGTCGGGCGTCATCCTGACCGGCGCGACACCGGTCTACGATCTCGTCCGGGGCCTAGAATACCGGGCGGCGTCAGGCGCCCCGCTCGAGATCCCCGCCGGCGCCGTCGTCGTTCCCGGGGCGCGAGCCCTCCGCGAGGGTCCGGGCAAGGAGTGGGGGCTGTCCCTTCAGACTCCCGTGATCGTGAAGTACCGCGACGAGAAGACGGACGCGTCGGCGGCGCTCGAGGACGCGCTCCGTTGACGGGCTCTCGGCCGCGGCGTTCGCTTCGCGAACAGGCGGCCGAGAGAGCGCTCCGCTTGGAACAATGCGGGGACCGGGGAACCGGTGGGCCTCTCGTCACTCAGACCCTCACCGGGATCCTTTCCCGCCTGGGGAGGAAAACTACTCGCCGTGAAAGCCGAGCAGCTTGCGGAAGAAGCCTCGGCGGCGCGGCTCGTGCTGGACGAGCAGCTTCTCGAGCTCGCCGCGGTCGAAGAAGATGCCTTCGCAGGTCGGGCATCGCTCGATCTCGATCTCCTCGATCCGGTCGGTCCCCATCTGGCTGCCGCACTTGGGGCAGGCGAGCGGGCGCGTCGCCTGCTTCGGCGCGGCTTCGGCCGGCTGGCGCAACTTCGCGGCCTCGGCGCGCCGACGGCGGGCCGCCTCGATCAGCTCCGCTTCGTGCGCGCGGAACCAGCCCTCCTCGCGCTCCTGGCGGATCGCCGCGGTGTCCCAGTGGCTGCCGTCGGACCGTTTGGGGCTCATGCGGAGAGACGCTAACAGGTTTTCCGGACGCGTTGCCAGTCGGGAGTTTGGGCCGGCCCCGCCGGGGTCTGAGGAGGAGCCCTACTCCCTTGCGCGCCTGGGAAGTCCCGCCACCTGCTGGAAGTAGCTCGCGAACGCGGCGATCCCGCCCTGCGCCTGCGGCCAGTCGAAGTTCTCATTCGGGGCGTGGTAGCCGTGCTCGGGAAGGGAAAGGCCCAAAAAGAAGACGGGCGCCTTGAGGACCTTTTCCATCGAGAGGACCGCTCCGATCGACCCGCCCTCGCGCACGAACACCGGTTCCTTGCCGAACGCGAGGCGGATGGCGGCGCGGATCGCGTCGGCGTAGGGGCCCGTCGTCTTTCCCTGGTACGCGGGAAGCTCGTGCTCGGCCGTCACCTTCACGTCCGCGTTCTTCGCCTTGACGAAGTCCTTCACGAGCCGGACGATCTTCTTCGGGTTCATGTTCGGAACGAGGCGGCAGGAGACGATGGCCGTCGTCTTCGGCGGGATGATCGTCTTGACGCCGGGGCCCTGGTAGCCGCCCGCGATGCCGTGCACTTCGAAGGTCGGCATCATCCAGATCCGCTTCATGACCTCGAGGGGGTCCTCGGTGCGGAGCTTCTTGAAGAGGTGGTCGCGCTTGAACCCGGCGACCGTGAAGCCGCAGTTCGCGAGGTCCTGAAGCTCCTTCTTCGTCGGAGGAATCACGTCGGAGTAGAAACCGGGGATCTTCACCTTTCCGCTCATTCCGTCGACGCATTCCGAGATCAGCTGGCACATCTCCGTCACCGGGTTGCGCGCGGCGCCGCCCGCGGTTCCGGAGTGCTGGTCGGTCTCTCCGGTCTGGAGGTCGAACCGGAACCCCTGGAGCCCGCGCAGGCCCGCCGGCTGAGCGGGGCGAGCCCGGGACACCCAGACGGTGTCGGAAACGACGACGGAGTCGGTCGCGAAGGCTTTCGCATGCTGCCGGATGGTGGACTCGAAGTGAGGGCTGCCGATCTCCTCCTCGAGCTCCCAGAGGAAGTGGATGTTGGCGGCGACCCCCTGGGAGACGGCGTACTTCGCGCCGAACAGCGCCGTGACGGCCGGTCCCTTGTCGTCCGTCGTGCCGCGCCCGAAATACCGGTCCCCCTTCTTCACGAAATCAAATGGCGAGGTCTTCCAGTCGGGCCCGTCGGCCGGCTGGACGTCCAGGTGGTTGTAGACGGTGACGGTCGGAAGGCCCGGTCCGCGGTCGAACCGGCCGTGCACGATGGGGTGCCCCTTCGTCTCGAAGAGGCGGGCCTTCGCGCCCAGGGACTCCAGCAACCCGACCGCGTACTCGGCGCCGCGCTTCACTTCGGCCTTGCGGTCGGGCTCCACGGAGACCGTCGGGATCTCGACCAGCTCCTCGAGGACTTTTTCGAAGCGGCCGCGCTCACCGTCGGCGTATTTGCGAAGGGTGTCTTTCGAGAAGCCGTTGTCCATGAAGAAATCTCCTTCCGGCGTTTCTGGCGAGCGCCGATTCTAGCCCGATCGCGATTTACGACTCTCTACGCCACCCAGCGCCAGTGCACGAAGGCGGCGGTGCCCGCGACCAGAAGAGCCCCCGATCCGATCCACCACGCGAGGCGCGACCGCGGCCGGCCGCGGAGGATCTCCTCGAGGGCGTAGAAGGCGGGGTACACCACCACCAGGTAGCGGGGCAGGCTCGGCGCGAGTCCCGTCGCGGCCGGCAGGAGCAGGCCTCCGGCGGTCCAGGAGGCGTCCGCCCAACGCCGCCGCTTCACCTGAAACACCGCGATCGCGAGGGAGAGGAGGGCGTCGGCATAGTCGATCAGGAAGGCGGGGTGGGTGCGGAGATCGCCGCGCGCGATGCGGTCCGGCAACGTGACGCCGAAACGCGCCAGGCCGGCCAGGGGGGACGCAGAGCGGTTCCAGGATTCCTGCAGCCGGAAGTAGAGGCCGGGCTCGCCGAAATGGATGCCCACTCCGTAGATCCACAGGAAAACGCCCGCTGCGGGAGCGAGAGCGACGGCGGCCACGGTGAGGAGCCGGCGGTGAGAGATCGCCCGAGGTGTCGAGCCCGCGCCGCTCGTTCTCTGCCACGCCGCGATCCCGAGCGGCAGGACGAGAGCGAGCGCCGGCAGCCGCGTCAGGCCGGCGAGCGCCCCGCAGAGCGCCGCGAGCCCCCAGGACTGCCGGGCGACGCACGCGAAGGCGAGGAGCGCCAGGAGGAGAAACAGCGACTCGGCATAGGTCGACGCGAGAAAGAAGGCCGTCGGGAACAGGAGCAGGAAGAGCAGGGCGCGCCGCGCCACGAGCTCCGTGCCGCGCCGGCGGCCTTCCTGGACGAAGAGCATCGCCGCGGCCGCCAGGGCGGCGAGGGAGACACCCATTCCCGCGGAAAAGGGATCGACGCGGAGGAGCCGGGCGAGGGCGGCCGTCAACGCCGGGTAGAGAGGAAAGAAGACGTGCTCCGACGACGCGCGGCCGGCGGGCGGAACGCCGTAACCGTCGAGCGCGATCTTTCGGTACCACCCGGAGTCGTATCGGGCCAGCGGGGGAGCGTGCCTCGCGATCTCGGGCTCCCATCCGGCGCCCGCGGGGACGGGGAGTAGGTCGCGGGCCACGTAGCTCCAACCGATGAGCGCCGCGGCCCAGATCGCGACGGCGAGAAGCGGGAATCCGATCCGTGCGGGAAAGGGGAGCGAAGCCGGAGACGGTGTCCGCATGGGCGCTCGGCCGGGAGGCCCCCGCGCGGCCTACTTCTTCTTGGGCGGCCGGGAGGCGCTCGTCTTCTTCGAGCTCGACGGGGCGGCCTTCTTCTTCGCGGGGGGCGGGGCGGCCTTCTTCTTTTCCGCCTTCTTTTCCGCAATGGCCGGGACGAGCTTCGGCCTGGCCGCCGGTTTCGCCTTGGCCGCCGGGCCCGGCTTCGCGCCCGGCTTGTCGAGGCCGAGCTTCCTCGCCCGCGCGTTCTTGCGCGCGACCGCGGCCGCTTCCTTCTTCTCTCGAGCGCGCTCCTGGGCCTTGCGCTCCTCGTCGACCAGGATGTGCGCGAGCTCGGGCTCCGTCACGATCGGGGCGTTCGGCAAACGTTTCTTGGTCGCCTCCAGCCGGTCCTCGGGGACGCGAAGGAGATAGAGGGGGATGTCCCGGGTTTCCTTCGCCTTGGCGATGTAGTCCGCCGTCTCCAGGCAATGGGACGGCGCGGTCGACATGTCGATCGCGATCGCGTAAGGCTTTTCCTTCTTCGCGAGCTCGAAGAACTGCGGCCACCGCGGCTCCGCCACCACGATGTGGGCGCCGCTCTTGCCGAGCTTCTGGACGCGGGCGTTGCGGTCGGACGCCTCGAACTGGAGGTACAGGACGCTCATGGGCGGTCGACTATACAAGACGGGTGACTTGGTGACGGGTGACAGGTGACAGGTGACGGCAGTTGGAGCTGCTGACGCCCGACTCCCGTCACCTGACACCCGTCGTCTAGCGCTCCTCGCGATAGTGCGATCCCTTGGAGACCCGGTTCTCCGAGGCGGCCCGGTGGATGACGAGGGCCGTCTGGACCCCGTTGCGCAATCCCAGGAGCGCGTCGGACATGGTCCCCCGCCTGTAGAAGTCTTCGATCTCGACCTGGAGCTCGGAGAGGATCCGGCCGGCGCGCCCCAGCCGCTTCTCGGAGCGCAGGAGGCCGACGTAGTTCCACATTGTGTGTCGGATGACCATCCAGTCCTGGGCGATCAGTGCGGGGTCGACGGGCTCGTTTTCGGGCTGCCAGGGCCGGACGTCGGGCAACCTGGTCCCGCGCCGGCGCAGGACCTCGCCCGCCGCCGCCTTGCCGGCGCGCCATCCCCAGAGGAGGCCCTCGAGCAGGGACGTCGAGGCGAGGCGGTTCGCGCCGTGGACGCCTGTGCAGGACACCTCGCCGGCCGCGCGCAGATGCCCGAGCGTCGTGCGACCATCTCCGTCGACGGCGACGCCACCGCAGGCGTAGTGGGCCGCGGGCACGACCGGAACCGGCCCGGCCGTCAGATCGAAGCCGAGCTCCAGGCAGCGCGCGGTCAGACCCGGAAAGCGCTCCCGGATCCAGGCCGCGGGCTTGTGCGAGATGTCGAGGAGAGCATGGGGTTCGTCGTGCTCGAGCATCCGCTGGTGGATCGCTCGCGCCACGACGTCGCGCGGCGCGAGCTCCCCGTCGGGGTGTACCTCCTTCAGGAACTCGTGCCCCGACGCGTCCGTGATCCGCGCCCCCTCACCGCGCAGCGCTTCCGACAGAAGGAGCCGGCCGCGCGCGTGCACGAGCGCCGTCGGGTGGAACTGGATGTATTCGAGGTTGAGGAGCCGGGCTCCCGCCCGGCGCGCCATCGCGATGCCGTCGCCGCGGGCGCCCTGCGGATTCGTCGTATGGAGATAGACCTGGCCGAGGCCGCCCGTTGCGAGGATGGTTTCGGAGGCGAGGTGCGGCGTGACCGATCCGGACTGGCGGTCGAGCAGGTAGGCACCGATCGCCCGCGGCGGGCGGTAGCGATCCGATGGGCTCGTCGAGTCGTGGGAGAGGGTCAGGAGATCGACCGCGGTCGACTCGAGCTTCCAGGAGATGCCGGCCTCTCGGTGGCAGGCCTCGAGGAGCGCCCTCTCGATGGGGGCGCCGGTCTCGTCCTTCACGTGCAGAACCCGGGGCACCGAGTGGGCGCCCTCGAGCGTCCAGTGGAAGCCCTCTCCCTCGCGGTCGAAGGGGACTTTGAGCTCTTCGATCAGCAACTGCCGGACGAGATCGGGCCCCTCCCGGGCGAGGAGCATCACCGCGTCGGGGGAGCAGAGGCCGTCGCCGGCGCGCTCGATATCGGCCGCGAGCAGCTCGGGAGAGTCGTCTGCCGGCCGCCCGACGATTCCACCCTGGGCGTAGTAAGTGTTCGACTCCCGCGCGTCGGCGGCGCGCGTCACGATGGTGACTTTCGCGCCGGCGCGCGCCGCGGCCAGTGCCGCGGTGGTCCCCGCGATGCCGGTCCCGAGGATCAGAACGTCCGTCGGCTCAGGCATCGGGGTGCTCCAGCTCGAGCGAGATGTCCGCTGCGCGCACCGAATGCGTGAGCGCACCCACCGAGACGCAGTCGGGCCCCGCCAGGGCGTACGCGCGGACCGTCTCGAGGCTCATGGTGCCGGAGGCCTCGATCCAGGGCGGCGGGACGCGCCGTTTCGCGATCTGCGTCCACCGGGCTACGGTGTCGGGCGTCTGATTGTCGATCAGGATCTGATCCGCCCCCGCGACGAGCGCCGCTCGGAGCTCGTCCTCGGACTCGACTTCCGCCTCCACGGTCTTTTCCGGCGCCCGGGCGCGCGCGGCCGCGATCGCCGCGGCGACCCCTCCCGCGAGGCGCCGGTGGTTGTCCTTGATCAGCACCATGGCGGCGAGCGTCTCGCGGTGGTTGACCCCGCCCCCGTCGCGGACCGCCTCGCGGTCGAAAGCCCGCAGGCCGGGCGCCGTCTTGCGCGTGTCGTAGATGCGGCAGCCCGTTCCGGCGACCGCGTCGACGAACCGCGCCGTCTCCGTGGTGATGCCCGACATGCGCTGCAGGAGGTTCAACGCGACGCGCTCGGCGGTCAGGAGGGCGCGCGCGCTTCCCGAAAGGATCGCGATCGAAGCGCCGGCGGCGACGCGCTCGCCCGCCTCCGCGGCGGCGGTCCACGAGATGTCCGGGTCGAGAAGCTCGAAGGCTCGCCGGGCGGGACGGAGTCCGGACACGATGCACGGACTCTTCGCGACGATGCGCCCCCGCGCAGACGCTTCCTTCGGAACGACGGCCTCCGTCGTGACGTCGCGCTCCCCGATGTCCTCTTCGAGAAACGCCCGGAGGCGGGCGTCGAGCGCCTCGCCCGAAAGAGACTGCATGCGCGGCGAGGATATGCCAGCGCCCGCCTCCCCGATCGAGCCCCCCGACCCAGCCGCTCGCGGCGCCGGATCGCCCGGCGCCGCGAGACTTTCCCTTTGGCCTCCCGATTGGACCGGAGGGCGAACGCCTCTTCGCGTTCGGCATTTGCGCGTCCGTCCGGGCGGCGAGCGGTCGCCGTTTCGATCCATTGAAGCAATCGAGACCTGGAGGCGGCCCCGCGCCTCCCGGGGCTTACGGCTTTGCGCCCCCTGGGAGCTCGAGCTTCACTTCCCGAGCGGCTTCGAATCTCTTCGCGGCATCCTGCCAGTTCCAGACGTTCCAGATCGCCTCGAAGAACTCCGTCTTGCGGTTCTGGTACTGCAGGTAGAACGCATGCTCCCACGCGTCCAGAACCAGGATCGGCACGCCACCCTGAGCGAGATTCGACTGGTGGTCGTAGATCTGAGTCGTCAGGAGACGCCGCCCGAGCGGCTCCCACACGAGCGCCGCCCAGCCCGATCCCATGATCGTCGCGGCGACCTCGTTCATCTGCTTCTTCATCTTGTCGAAGCTCGTGAAGTGCTCGTCGATCGCGGCGGCGAGCTCGCCGTCCGGCCGGCCTCCCCCCTTCGGTGTGAGGTTCTGCCAGAAGAGCGAGTGGAGGACGTGCCCCGAAAGGTTGAAGGCCAGAGCCTTCTCCAGGGCCGCGAGCCGGGTGAAGTCCTCCTTGTCCCGAGCCTCGTCGAGCTTTTCGAGGGCGGTGTTCGCGCCTTTGACGTATGCGGCGTGGTGCTTGTCGTGGTGGAGCTCCATGATCTTTCCCGAGACGTGCGGCTCGAGAGCCCCGTAGTCGTAGCGGAGATCCGGCAGGGTGTAACTGGACATCGTGCGTTTCCTCCCGCGCGATCGCAGCATGAACTATGCCGTCGAGGCCACCGGAAGCGGCATCGGAGGCCGCTTTCGGCCGGAACCGTCGAACCTTTAGGGCGGAATCTTCGTTGCCCTCCGACCCGATCGCCGCCGCGCGGATAAGATTTCGGGTCCATGCAGCCCTTTCCGCTGGCGAGCCGCTCCGAGGATGCACCCCTTCCGGGGGCCGCGCCCGCGCGAGAGGCGCGGATCGGTCCCTACCTTCGGGGACAGGGTCTCTCTCATCTGGCGATGATCGCCGTGTTCGTCGTCCTCGTCGCGCAGATCACGCTCGAGGTCGGGGTCGCGCGGCGTCGCCCGGTTCCCCCGGTTGTGGCCCGCTGGTATCCGCCGGCGCTGAACGGTCAGGTGGAGGACGTCGTCGACTGGGTGAGGACCGGCATCCTGCTCCCGAGGAGCGCCGTTCCCGTTCGGGCGCCGCGCCCGCTCTATCCATCCATCGTGACGATCGCGAAGACCCTGGGCCTCTTCTCGTCCATCCCCGCGAACGACGGAATGAGAATGCTGGAGCGAGGGGTCGAGGTCCTTCTCGCCGCAAACCTCGTGTTCGCCGTCGCGGCGGGCTGGCTGTTCTTTTCTGCCTGCCGCCGGTTCGGGCTCGCCGCGCCCGCGGCGGTCTGCGCCACCGTGGTCGCCCTTTCCGGCCGGGGATTCAGCTACTGGACCTCTCAGGCGATCCCGGAGGTCCTGACCTATTTCGCGAGCGTCGCGTGTCTTCTCGCCGGCGTCTGGGCCGTCGAGTCGGAAGCGAAAGGCGTGCGGGGATGGCGGCTGGCCGGGGTGTGGACTCTCGTCGGAACATTCGTCGGGATCTTTCTTCTGGCCAAGGAGCTCTACTGGCTGGTGCTGATGGGCGCGCCGCGTGGCTGGCGCTGCGACGATCCTGGCGCGCGCTCGCCGGCTTCGTGGTGGCCACGGCCGCCTGGCTGTCGTATGTCGTGCGCGCCGGGATCTTCTATCCCGCCGACTATTACGGCCACTATGGCTTCGTCACGTGGCTCTTCACCTACCTGCTCCCGGCACCGGCGCCGGAGAAGATTCGATCCCTGGGCAGCCTCTTCAACCTGCTGGTGAACTCCTTCCTGATCGCGTTCGTCTGGATTCCCGTCTTCTTTTTCTGTGTCGGCGCGGCGAAGTGGAAGGGGCCGGGCAAACGAACGTTTCTGTGGATCTTCTTCCTGAGCCAGTACCTGATGTTCCTGGCATCCCAGTTCGTCCGCGCCCGGCTGATGTTCTGGACGTGGCCCGTCGTCTACTTCTTCGCCTGGTGCGGCGTCGAGTGGCTCGTCGGCCGGCTCTTCCGCCGCTCCAACTCCCGCGCGCTTCCATGGATCACGCGTCTTGCGGTCGTGGTGTTCCTGGTCTGGCTGCAGACGAGACCCTTCACGCACTTCGACTTCTTCTAACGCGGATCGAGAGAATCGGGTGATCGGGTGATCCGGTGATCAATCGGACGATCGGGCGATCTGGGAATCGAACCGGGGGTCCTGCTCCGGGTTTCAGGCTGGCGACGCCGAGTCCTGCATCGTTCCAAGCGAAGCGTTCTCTCAGCCGCCTGTTCGCGCAGCGAACGCCGCGGCCGAAAGCCGCCTACGATAGCTCGAGCATGCGGAGCAGGGGCTTCTCGGCTGCGGCGCGGATCTCCTCCGGGAGGAGAATCTCCGGCCGCTCGTCGCGGAGGCAGAGATACAGCTTCTCGAGCGTGTTCAGCTTCATGAAGGGGCATTCGTTGCAGCGGCAGCCGTTGTCGGGCGGCACCGGGATGAACTCGCGGTCGGGCGCGAGCTTCTTCATCTGATGGATGATGCCCTCTTCCGTCGCGATCAGGAAGGTCTTCGCGGGGGCCGTGGTCGTGAAGTTCAGGATGGAGCGCGTCGAACCGACGTGGTCGGCGTATCGGAGGATAGCCTCCGGGCATTCCGGGTGCGCGGCCAGGAGCGCGTCGGGGTGCTTCGCCTTCAGCCGCACGATCTCCCGCTCGGAGAACTGCTCGTGCACGATGCAGGCGCCCGGCCAGAGGGTCATCGGGCGGCCGATCTTCTTCGACAGATAGGCGCCGAGGTGCCGGTCGGGCGCGAAGAGGATCTCCCGGTCGGGCGGAATCGACGCGACGATCTTTTCGGCGTTCGACGAGGTCACGATGATGTCCGACAACGCCTTCACGGCGGCTGAGCAGTTGATGTACGTCAAAGACACGGCGCCCGGGTGCGCCTCCCGCCACCGGCGGAAGAGCTCGGGCGGCGCGGAGCTCTCGAGCGAGCAGCCGGCCTCGTAGTCGGGGAGCACGACCTTCCGGGTCGGGTTCAGGATCTTGGCCGTCTCGGCCATGAAGCGGACGCCCGCGAAGGCGATGATGTCAGCGTCGCTCTTCTGGGCGTTGCGGGACAGGTCGAGCGAGTCGCCGACGAAGTCCGCGAGGTCCTGGATCTCCTCCTCCTGGTAGTAATGGGCGAGGAGTACGGCGTTTTTTTGTCGCTTGAGCCGCCGGATTTCGGCCACGAGATCGAGAGTCGGATCGACCGAGGCGATGTCGGGCGCGGCGGGATTCGGCGGCAGGATCGGGACGGGCGTCAGAATCGGCCCGTCAAACGGCGTGTTCATGGCTCTTCGAGCATAACAACAGCGGGCCGATCCGAAAGCTTTCGCCGCCCGGATCGCTGGCACGGGCGCTGCTTACGTATACATTGCCATGAGTTCCCTCGGTACGTCCCCGCGCTCGCAGAAGCTGGCGATTCTCTTCCTCCTGCTGACGGTCGCCGTCTTCGCGCTGGAGCTCTGGGGCATCCGAATCAGCCTGAAGGCGCTCTTCTAGAAGGGCGCCCCGCCCCGGCGGCTCTCGCCGGCGCTTCCGGGCTCGTTCCTTCCTCCAGGCCTGGCGCCGCCCGCCCCGTCCGGCCGGTTCAGACGCCTGACCGGGCGTTCAAAAATGGGGAGGCGCCCTCCGGAGCCTCACGCCCGGACTGCCTGACGCCGGGACCGCTGCGGTCCCTTGCTATATTTCCGGGATGGCCACGGAGATCCGTTCCGACAAGTACCACGGGCTCGACGCGGCCGCGCTGATCGGCGCCTATCGGAACATCTACCTCTCCCGGCGGGTCGACGACAAGGAGATCCAGCTCAAGCGCCAGAACAAGATCTACTTCCAGATCAACAGCGCCGGGCATGAGGCCGTCACGACGGCGGCTGGGATGGTCGCCCGGCCCGGCTACGACTGGTTCGAGCTCTACTACCGCGATCGCGCCCTCTGCCTCCAGCTCGGGGTGACCCCTTACGAGATGTTTCTGCAGGCGGTCGGCGCGAAGGACGATCCCGCCTCCGCCGGCCGGCAGATGCCGTCGCACTGGGGGTCGAGGCGCCTGAACATCATCTCCAAGTCCTCTTGCACCGGAACCCAGTTCCTTCACGCCGTCGGCGCGGCGGAGGGGGGATGGCGCCGCAGCCTGATCCCGGAGCTCGCGCAGCAGGGCGGCTTCCAGAACGACGAGCTGGTGCTCGTCACGGGCGGCGAGGGGCAGACGTCGGAAGGCGAGTTCTGGGAGTCCGTCTCTTCCGCGTGCACGCTGAAGGTTCCGGTCCTCTTCCTGATCGAGGACAACGGCTACGCGATCTCGGTCCCCGTCGAGGTCAACACGCCCGGGGGCTCGATCTCGAAGCTCCTTCGGGGATTTCCGAACCTGTTTCTCGCCGAGATCGACGGATGCGATTTTCTCGAGTCGTACGACGCGATGCGCTACGCGGCCGAGTACTGCCGGACCCGGAAGGGGCCGGCGCTGGTCCACGCGCACGTCGTGCGGCCGTACAGCCATTCGCTCTCCGACGACGAAGCGATGTACCGGCCGAAGGCCGAGAGGGACCTCGACGCCGCGCGGGATCCCGTCCTGACGATGTCGAAGCTTCTCCTCTCCGAGGGCATCCTCACGGGCGCCGACCTCGAACGTCTTCACGAAGAGGTGGACCGCGAGGTCGGCGAGGCGGCGGACCGCGCCCTGGCGGCGGAGCTGCCCGCTCCCGAGTCCGCATACGAGTTCGTCTACTCGCCGGACGTCGACCCGACCTCGGATGCCTTCTCGACGCCGCCCGTGTCCGTCGAGGGGACGGCTCCCACGACGATGGTCGATCTCCTGAACGCGTGCATGCGCGACGAGATGAAGCGCGACCCCAGGATCGTCGTCTTCGGCGAGGACGTCGCCGACGCGTCCCGGGAAGAGGTCCTCGGAGAGGTCAAGGGCAAGGGGGGCGTCTTCAAGCTGACCGCCAACCTCCAGCGGCTCTACGGCAAGACGCGTGTGTTCAATTCTCCGCTCGCGGAGGCGAACATTGTCGGGCGCGCGATCGGCATGGCGGTGCGGGGGTTGAAGCCCGTGGCCGAGATTCAGTTCTACGACTACATCTGGCCCGCCTACATGCAGATCCACAACGAGCTCGCCAACCTGCGCTGGCGCTCCGGAAACACTTGGTCCGCGCCGCTCGTGATTCG
This sequence comes from Thermoanaerobaculia bacterium, assembly GCA_038329555.1. Lineage (GTDB taxonomy): Bacteria > Acidobacteriota > Thermoanaerobaculia > UBA5066 > Gp7-AA6 > JALYUA01. Next base: position 2,278 of record JBBQNC010000021.1, on the reverse strand, counting down.
CGTCGCGACCGGCGGATACATCGGCGGCGGAGCGGTCTACCATTCGCAGTCGGGCGCGGTTCTCATGACGCACATCCCAGGCCTGCGCGTGGTCATGCCTTCCAACGCCCTCGACGCGAACGGCCTCCTGCGGACCGCGATCCGCTGCGACGATCCCGTGATCTTCCTGGAGCACAAGCATCTGTACCGGCAGACGCACAACAAGGGCGTCTATCCCGGGCCCGATTACATGGTGCCGTTCGGCCGCGCGTCCGTCGTCTCCGAAGGAAACGACGTCACCCTCGTCACGTACGGTGCGACGGTCTACCGGTCCGTCCAGGCGGCGAGGGCGTTTACGGAGGAGACCGGAAAGAGCGTCGAGATCCTGGACCTCCGCACGCTGTCGCCGTACGACTGGGAGGCGATCGCGGGCTCCGTTCGAAAGACCAACCGCGCGCTCGTCGTGTACGAGGACCCGATCTCGTGGGGCTACGGCGCCGAGATCGCGGCGCGGATCGGCACGGAGCTGTTCCCGTATCTCGACGCTCCCGTCGAGCGCGTCGCCGCGACGGACACGTTCGTCGCGTACCAGCCGCGGGTCGAGGAGTTCATCCTGCCGCAGGCGAGCCACATCCGTCGCGGGCTCGACCGCCTCGCCGCCTTCTGACCGTGGCCTCCTCGCGTATCCCGACGCTCGAGACGCTCCGCGAGAAGGATCCCGGAAACACGCTCACGCTGCTGATGCTCGCCAACGAGTATTTCAAGGACGGCCGCTGGAGCGACACCGTCGCCGTGCTGCGCGACTACCTCGGCCGCGCCAAAGACGAGGGCGCGGCCTACCGGCTGCTCGGCCGCTCGCTGCGCGAGCTGGGCGACGAGGAGGCTGCCATCGAGGCGTTTCGCCAGGGGGCGCAGACGGCGCGGGCGCACGGTCATGACGGGATGGCGGCGGAGTTCGATTCCGAGCTCGCCTCCTGAGCCTCAATCCATCGGGGATCTGGGGATCGGCGGCGATCGGGTCCCAATCTCCTTTCCACCCGCGACAGCGGGGGAGAGGGCGGGGTGAGGGGGGCGGCTGTCGAGCGGCGCTTCCTCTTCGCCGGCGGTGTCCCCTTCACCCCGACCCTCTCCCACGCGCTCGGGGGAGAGGGGGGAAACCCCAACTGACCTCGGGTCAGGACAGTTTCCCCTTCAGGACTACAGAATTCGGAGCGGACCTAGACATAACTCCATTGTTTGTAATGGTTTCGAATTGGCATTTCCTCTGCTCTTGTAGGAGGCGTCCCCGCCTGGTGGGACGGAAAGTCGAGCAAGGAGATGAGGGAAATGCAGATCGAAATCAACGACGCCAACCACCGTGCGTTGCGCCGCTGTTACCGATGCGGAAACTACGCTCGGCCTTTCGACTCGGTCAACGGGGCGATCCGCTGCGAGCCCTGCGCGAAGCGGGATCGGAAGGTCCAGCCGCGCGAGGAGGAGAACCAGCCCGATCCCACCGAGGTGAACTTTCTCGTCTGACGGGGGCGGGGTGAAGGGCCGAAGCGTCCGGAAACGCGATCGCCTTCGCCGACCGCCTACCGCGGCCCTCGCCGGCCGTGACGTAGACTCTCGCCGGTGAGGTCCGATCACCCCGCTGTCCTCCTCCGCACCCGCACCTTCGCTCCGTCGCTCTACTCCGCCACGTTCTCGAGCCCGGCGCTCGCGCGCGCGGTGCGGCCCGGTCAATTCGTGATGCTGGACGTGCCGGATCGGGTCCGTCCGTATCTGCGCCGGGCCTATTCGATCGCCGACGCGGAGCCCGAGCGGGGAGAGGTCGAGTTCCTCGTCAAGACGATCGGCCCGGGCACGGCCGCGCTCGAGACGCTGCCGATCGGCTCGCGGGCCCGACTCCTCGGTCCTCTCGGGAACGCCTTCTCCGTCGGGGACCTGTTTCCGGGCAGCCGCGTGGCCATCGTCGCGGGGGGAATCGGCGCCGCCCCGTTTCCTCTTCTCTATCGCGCGCTCGCGCGCGGCGGGGTCTCCGGCGACCTCTTCTTCGGCGGCCGCACGTCGGCGGACGTCGCCCTGGCCGATCGCTTCATCGGGACGGCCAACGGAGAGCTTCACGTCTCGACGAACGACGGCTCGCGCGGGGAGCGAGGGTTCGTCACCGATCTCTTCGCGCCCCGCGCGCAGACGGTCCGCTATGCGCGCGTCTTCGCGTGCGGTCCGATGGCGATGTTCGCCGCCCTCGCCCGGATCGTGTCGTCTCTCGGCCTGCCGGCGGAGTTCTCGACGGAGGCCGCGATGGGATGCGGCT
>JBBQNC010000020.1:0-26320 GCA_038329555.1 Thermoanaerobaculia bacterium | reverse complement strand
GGGACGACCCGGGGCAGGTCCTCTCCGTTCGCCGCGCCGAGCAGCCGGAGGGCCCGCAGCTCGTCCGGCACGGTGAGCCCGTACCCGGTCTTCGCCTCGACGGTGGTCGTCCCGCAGGAGCGCATGCGCGTCAGGCGGCGGTGGAGGAGGGCCTGGAGCTCGGCGTCCGAGGCCGCGCGGGTCGCGGCCACCGTGGCGCGGATCCCGCCTCCCGTCTCCGCGATCACCCCATAGCTTTCCCCCGCGAGGCGGCGGCCGATCTCCGGGGCGCGGTCCCCGGCCCACACGGGATGCGTGTGCGCGTCGACGAGCCCGGGCAGCAGGGTCTTTCCGGTCGCGTCGATCGAAGCGTCGGCGGGCCGCCCGGCGAACGCCTTCGCGTAGTCGGCCTCGGTGCCGACGAAGGTCAGGCGGCCGTTCTCCGCGCGGACGGCCGCCCCGGCGATCCGCAGCATCTCTCCCTGTTGCTTTCCCGATCTCGCGGAGCTCCCGAGAGGCGTCGCGAGGCTGGCGGCGTTTCGAAACTCGAGGGAGCGGGAGGGCGGCACGGCGGTGGATGTTATCCGGGCGGAGTCCGTTGACGGGCGAAGGTTGCTCTACCGACGCGAGGCGCAACGATTCCGTGGGTGAGCGCTTCTCTCAGCCTTCCCCCTCTCCCGGCGGGAGAGGGCCGGGGTGAGGGGCGCCCTCACCGGATTACGCTTCCGGGACGAGGCGGACATCGTTTCGACGAGCTCTCCTTCCTTCCGGGGGACCCCCTCACCCTGACCTACCGCAACCGCGGGGGAGAGGGAGGTCTGTGAGCGCTGCCGACCTGTCTTAACTCTCTCCCGGCGGGGAGGGTCAAGCGTGAGGGAAGCCCTTTCTACGGCGTCCCCGTTTCCTTTGAAATCACGAAGGGCTTCGGCTTCAGGCGCGCGAGGCACGAGACGTCCAGCCCCTCCGCCGTGCCGCGGTCGAGAAACGAGAGGACGACGCGGTCCCAGCAGCCGAGGTCGTCGAGGCCGTCCGGCAGGTGCGCGGACAGCGGAACGACGACGTGGAGGCTGCGGGAGAGCCGGCGCGCGACACGGGTTGCCCACTCCGGGGGCGTCACCGGATCGCGGCCGCCCGAAAAAATTAGCACGGGGGCATTCGACCGCACGTCGCGGAAGTATCGTTTCGGCAGGACCGCCGCCGGCCACGCCTCGCAGGCCCTCCGTTGCTGGTCGATTCGATACCGGCCGAACACGGTGCCGGCCGTGAAGCCCTCGGCCTCTCCCGGCCCGATGCGCGGCGTGTCCTCGCTGCAGGTGATCGAAAGGTACAGGCCGTCCGCGTCCCGAGCCTGCCCGTCGCCGGCGGGCAGGACGATTCCGAGAAAGGGCGCGAAGTCTCCGTGCGCGGCCGCGTGAATCACGGCCGGGATGCGGCGGCTCGTTTCCGGCGCGTACATCTGTCGCCGAAGCGTTTCGAAGAACACGTCGCGCGTGATCGAGACCCTCGCCGGGGTCCCGCCGGCAGGCCACGCCGCCGTGGCGAGCGCGGGAGCGCGGCCGAGCGTTTCGTGCAAGGAGGCGACGTCGCCCGCGAGATCGGGATAGGCGGCCGCGCACGACGCCTCGGCGGCGCAGTCCTGAAACAGAAGGCTCATCGCGCGCTGCGCGTTGGCCGAGTGGAACAGGGGAAGCCGCGCCCAGGTGGGCGTGACTCCCATCAGCACGGCCGCCCGCACGGATCGGGGGTGTTTGCGCATGTAGACGAGGGCGAGGCGCGTTCCGTAGGAAAGTCCGATCAGATCGATCCGTCCGTATCCGAGCGCGCGCCGCACGTCCTCGACGTCGTCTGCGGCCGCCGGAGTCGTGTAACGGGTCAGGTCCGCCCGCTCTTCGAGCAGCGAGCGGCAGCGGCGGACGTACTCGGCGGGATACATCTCGGACAGGAAGTCGGCGGCTTCGCGCCGCTGCCGCTCGCAGCGAAGCGGATTCGACGATCCGGTTCCGCGCTGGTCGAACAGGACGATGTCCCGCTTCTCGCGATACGGTTTGAGCTCCGTCTCCCAGAGCCCGGCGCCCTCGGAGGCGGCGATCCCGGGACCGCCCTCCAGAGAGAAGAGAGGCGGACGGGAGCTTCCTCCGATACCGGGAAGGACGACGACGTGAAGGCCGATCTTCCGACCCCGCCGGGCGGACCGGTTCTCGAACACGGAGACCGTGCCGCAGAGGGCATCGGAGGGAGACGGCGGCGTGGCGCAGGGGGCCAGCCGGAGGCGTGGCTCGCCGGCACCCGGGAGCGATGCGGCCGCGGCGGCCGGAGCTCCGGCGATGATCGCCGCCGCAGCGAGGAGAAGGAGGGCACCCGAGGGATCTGCCCGAAGCGTTCGCCGCATCCTTAACGGGCGGACTCCGAAGCGTGCGGAACGGCCGCTCTCGCGGCGGGGGGCCGCCATTGGCGATATTTGCGGACTTTGAAGCGTGCGGAACGGCGCGATAGGCGGATTGGGCTGACTTGGAAGCGGGCGGATCGGCCGCGATGGTCGGGCGGCCTTCCGCCCGGATCCGCGCTCGCCGCGCTCCTTTCCGGAGCCGCGCTCACCGCGCTCCTTCCTCGCCCTTCTCCGTCTTCCGGGTCAAATACGACATCGGGCGGTCCTTCTCATCCTCCTCGCGGTCGAATTCGAGGACCTGCTGGAAGAGCTCCACCATCTTCTGAAGCTGGAGTCGGAAGTTGAACCGGTGGATTTTCAGCTCGTGGATCGCCTTCTCGACCTCGGCGGCGCGCTGCAGAGCGTTGTGAGTCAGGCGCTCGCCCGAATCCTGCGCTTCCTGCACGATGAGCTCGGCCTGCTTCGTCGCGGAGGCGCGGATGCTCTCGGAGGCGCGCTGCGCGGCCACCAGCGTCTCCTTCAGGATCCTCTCGCGCTCGCGGTGCTCCGAGTTCTCTTCCTGGAGGGTCCGGACCCTGCGCTCGAGCTCGGCATTCGTGCGCGCGAGATCCTCCATCTCCTCGGCGATGATCGAGAGAAACCCCTCGACCTCGACGGGGTCGACACCCTTCCACTTCTTGGAGAACTCGTGCTTCTGGATCTCGAGGGGCGTCAAGCGTCCCATGCGAACCTCCTCACGGCTAGAAAGCCAACCCGAAGGGCCGCACCAGCAGCCGCGACAGGACGGCCTCGATGAAGACGATGAGCAGAATCAGGAGGAGCGGGGAGAAGTCGATCCCGCCCGTTCTCCCGGGCGGAAGGATGCGCCGGAACGGGCGCAGGAGCGGCTCGGTCGTCTTATAGAGAAACTGCACGATGGGATTGCGCGGGTCGGGGCTCACCCAGGAAATCACGGCCGCGATGATAACGAGCCACTTGATGATGTCCAGGATGGCGAAGAGAACGGTCACCATTCCGTTCACCATCGCACCCCCGAGGTTCACGCGGGCTCCCGCGGCCCGAAGAGCGCCGTCCCGACCCGGACTTCCGTCGCGCCCTCTTCGACGGCGACCTCGAAGTCGTGGCTCATTCCCATCGAGAGCTCGGGAAACGGTCTTCCGAAGCGTCCGGCGAGCCTGTTCCGGATCTCCCGCAGCCGCCGGAAGTGCGGACGGGCCGCCTCGGGATCAGGGTCGAACGGCGGAACGGTCATGAGCCCCCGCACGTCCAGCCGCCCCCGGGCGAGGACGGCGCCCGTAAGCGCCTCGACGCCTGCGGGTGAGACGCCCGACTTCGACGGTTCACCGCCGACGTTGACCTCGATCAGAACGGGATAGGCGGGCGAGCCGTGGGGGAGCGCCACCTCGAGTCGCGCGGCAAGTCTTTCCCGGTCCAGACTTTCCACCATGGCGAACCATTGTAGCGCCGCCTTGACCTTGTTGGTCTGAAGGGGGCCGATCAGCCTCCAGGAGAGCGCCGGGAGATCGCCGGCGAGAGCCTCGATCTTGCCGATGCCCTCGGCGACCCGGTTCTCACCGAACAGAGTCTGGCCCGCCGCCGCCGCCGCGCGCACCGCCGCCGCGGGCTGGGTCTTGGAGACCGCGAGGAGGGACACGGAAGCGGGATCCCGCCCAACACGCTCGGCCGCTCGGGCGATGCACTCGAGGATGGCGGCTCGCCGGGAGGCGATGGAGGAGCCAGGCAAGGGGTTATGGGTCATGAGTTTTGAGTTTTGAGTTTGAACTCACAACTCAATACTCGGAACTCATGACGTCTAGGGTCCGATATCCGGCCGTTCGCTCACGTCCGCGCCGAGGTTCGCGAGCCGGTCGGCTTTCTTGTTCTCCTCGCGGCGAATGTGGCGGATCTCGAACCGGCGGAACTTTTTGGCGCGGCGCACGGCGTCCGCGACCAGGGGCTTCAAGTGATCGGCCTTGACGCGGAAGCGGCCGTTCACCTGCTCGACGAGGAGGCGGCTGTCCGATCGCAGTTCGACTTCGTCTGCCTGAAGCTCTTCGGCGCGGGTCAGGGCGAGAAGCAGCGCGCTGTACTCCGCGACGTTGTTCGTCTGCTTTCCGAGGCCCTCGAAGAGCTCCTCGGCCGGCCGGTTCCCCTCGGCTTCGACGTAGACGCCGGCTCCCGCCGGGCCGGGATTGCCGCGCGCTGCGCCGTCGATGGAGGCGCGGAACTTCATCGCGGCCCGCGAATCGGATGAACCCGGACGGAACGCGAAGAGGTCACGGGGCTCCACTCCTCTTACCCTGCGTCGTTCGGGGGGCCCGTCAGCTCTGACCGTCCCAGTAGAGGATCCGCTTGCAGCTGTCGCAGTACACGATCTCGCGGGACGACTTCAGCACCTGCATCGCCGCGGGGCGGATCTTGACGTGACAGGCAGAGCACGAAGCGTTCACGACGCGGGCGATGGCGAGACCGCCCTTCTTCTCGATGAGCCGACGAAACTCGGCGCGCTCCCGGACGGGAATCTGCTTCTCGATGTCGGCGATCTCCGCCTGGGCGGTGGCGAGCTCCTCGTCGATGCCGCGCTGCTTGGTGCGCCAGTCCTTCAGCTTCTCTTCGTGCTCTTCGGTCTCGCGGGGAAGACTCTCTTCGCGCCCTCCGAGGTCCTTGCGGGAGCCCTCCATCTCCTCTTCGAGAGCGAGGATCTTGTCTTCGGAGCCCCGGATGAGCTTTTCGACGCCGTCGATCTCGTTCAAGAACGCCCCGTACTCGCGGCTCGACTGGACGTTGCGAAGCTGGCCCTGGTACTTCTTCTGGCGCTCCTGGAGGTCCGAGAGCTCGCCCTCGGCCTGCCGGCGCTCGATCAATGCCTCCGAGAGCCGCTCGCGGATCCGCTCCGCCGCCTCGACCCGTTCCCGGTATGCACGATCGACCTCCGACAACTCCTCGGGGACCGTGTCCCTCTCTCTCTGGCGGGCGTCGACGAAGCGGAGCCGGTCCTGCAGTCTGTAGAGCTGATCGAGCAGCGACCCACTCAAGCTCGCGCCTCCGCGCGCAAAAAGAAAAAGGGCGGCCCGGTCAGAGGTCGCCCCTTGTCGTCGTTCGAATCTGCTTCTCTCGTCGGTTTATGACGCTTCAAGCTCCCTTTACCCCTTCTCGCGTACCCACCCTGGTGGGTCCACTCGGATTCGAACCGAGGTCTGACCGGTTATGAGCCGGTGGCTCTGGACCGCTGAGCTATGGACCCCGGTCGTCGAGGTCCGTTTATATCAAAAGAACCAGGAGACAGGTGACGGGTGACAGGTGACAGCAGTGACCGACCGGTTCTGCGGACACCTGTCACGGGACGCCGTCACCCGTTCACCGGATCGTCTCGAGGAACGGCTTCAGCTTCTTGGCCCGCGACGGGTGCCGCAGCTTTCGCAGGGCCTTAGACTCGATCTGGCGGATCCTCTCGCGGGTGACGTTGAACGAACGGCCGACCTCTTCGAGGGTGTGCTCCGAGCCGTCGCCCACGCCGAACCGCATCTTCAGGACCTGCTCCTCGCGGGGCGTCAGCGACTTCAGGACGCGTCGCGTCTGCTCCTGCAGGTTGGAGACGAGCACGGCGTCGATGGGGGACAGCACGCCGCGGTCCTCGATGAAATCGCCCAGATGTGAATCCTCCTCTTCGCCGATCGGCGTCTCGAGGGAGATCGGTTCCTGAGCGATCTTCATGATCTTCCGCACCTTCGAGACGGGCATGTCCATCCGCTTCGCGATCTCTTCGGCGTTCGGCTCGCGGCCGAGCTCCTGAACGAGCGACCGGGAGGTCCGCGTCAGCTTGTTGATGGTTTCGATCATGTGAACCGGAATGCGGATCGTTCGTGCCTGGTCCGCGATCGCGCGGGTGATCGCCTGGCGGATCCACCACGTCGCGTAGGTCGAGAACTTGTAACCGCGCCGGTGCTCGAACTTCTCAACGGCCTTCATCAGACCGATGTTCCCCTCCTGGATCAGGTCGAGGAACTGCAGACCGCGGTTCGTGTACTTCTTCGCGATCGAGACCACGAGACGCAGGTTGGCGACGATCAGCTCGTGCTTCGCCTGGTCGGCTTCCTCTTCGCCCTCGCGGACCATGCGGAGGGTCTTCTTGACATCCTCGTGGGTGACGCCGAACTTCTGCTCGAGCTCGCGGAGCAGCTTGCGGTACTTCGCGATCCGCCGCTTGTAGAAGTCGAGCCGCGTCGGGTTCTTCTCCTTCTTCAGAGTCGTGGAGTCCTGGCGGATCGTGGACTCGGGAATCGACATCTGACGGTCGATGTCCTTCAGGATCCCGATGGCGCGGTTCAGCACCGCCGGCGTGAAGTCGGCGGCGCGGATCAACTTCGCCATGTCGGCGATCTTCTTGTCGATCGAGGTTTCGATGCGCGCGAGGGCCTTGCTGCCCTTCTTGATCGTGCGCGACTTGAATTTCATCCGCTTGATGTCTTTGTCGAGCGCGCCGATCTTCTTAAAGCTCCCGAGGACGTTCTCGATGCGGCGCGTCGCGCGATCGTCGAGGTCTTCGTCTTCCTCCGACAGGTTGACGAGCTCGTTGACCATGCGCGAGTCGCGGCCCGCGTTCTCGAGAAGCTTCAGGATCTCCTCGAGGACGATCGGATTGTTCGCGAGGGCCTGATAGATCTTCGCCTCGCCCTGCTCGATGCGCTTGGCGATGCGGACCTCGCCCTCGCGGTCGAGGAGCTTGACGGTCCCCATCTCGCGCAGGTACATCCGCACGGGGTCGTTCGTCGTCGCGACGGCCTCGCGGGCCTCCGCGGCGGTCTCCGCCGCGAGCGCGGCGCGCCGGCGTGCGGCCCGGTCGGGATCGGTCACGATCTCGACGCCCATGTCGAACAGGCGGCCGTAGATCTCTTCGAGGTCCTGCGGGACCGCGGTCACCTCGTCCGAAAGGATCGTGTGGATCTCTTCGTACAGGAGGTAGCCCTTGTCCTTGCCGGCCTTGAACAGGAGCTGAACTTCCGGATACTTTTCCTCGATCACCAAGTTAAATTCCTTTCCAGCGCGGGGAGCGCGACAGCTCCACTCTCCGACGCGAGTTGTCCTGTTTGCGCCGGATCCACTCCGCGAGATCCTCGCTCGACGACGCCTCCGCCCGGTCGATTTCCCTCTGAATGTCCGCGCTCTCCCGTTCTAAGTACTTTTTTTCGAGGTCCTTGAGGAGACCTTCGACACCTTTTTCGGTTGGAGCGGGGTGGTCTTCCAGGGCGATTCCGGACACGAAACTCCGATCTTCTTCCGTAAGGTGTGCGATTTGCCCGTGAAAATCAACCGTTTCTCCCGTCGCCGCCACCTTTCGGAACACGTCCAGCACCCGGATCGAAAGGGGATGATTGAGGAACTCGTCTCGCAAAGTCTCTAAAATCAAGGGCTTGTATTCCGGCTCCGTCATCAGTACCTGGAGGAGCCGCCGTTCCGTGGCTGGAATCTCCCCACCCTGTAACACGGGTTGATTCCCCGTCGTTCCCGGGCGGGACGGGGGGCCGGCGGCGCCCGATCGGGGCGCCTTTGGACGGATCCGTTCCCAGAGGATGTCCTGGGGAACGGCCGAATGGCGGGCCACGCGCGCGCACTCCTCGTGGCGGAGGATCGTGTCGGGGATCGCCTCTAGAATCTCGAGGATCGCGCCGATCCGCTCGCTCTTGGCGGACGAAGAGAGACCGGATTCCCGGGGGTCGGCGTCCTCGAGCAGCCACGCGAGCGCGTCGGGCGCCTCTTCGACCCTCGCCGCGAGCGCCTGGGGACCGTCGCGGTGGAGGACGTCGTGCGGGTCCGCTCCGTCCGGCAGGCGCACGACGCGCGCCGAAAAACCTTGCGCAAGGAGGATCGAAAGAGCGCTCCGCGTCGCGGCGCGACCGGCCGCATCGCCGTCATAGCAGACGACGACGCGGGGCGCGAGGCGCCGCAGCTTCTCCGCCTGCTCGGGCGTCAGGGCCGTTCCCATCGAGGCGACGGTCTCGTCGACGCCGGCGGAGAGAAGCGCGAGATGGTCGAAGTACCCCTCGACCAGCACGACGCGCTCGCGCCGCCGGATCGCGTCGCGGGCGTCGGAGAGGCCGTAGAGCGTTCGCTTCTTCTGGAAGATCGGCGACTCGGGGGAGTTCAAATACTTCGGCTCGCCTCCCGGTGAGAGCGCGCGCCCGCCGAACCCGACCGGCCGGCCCCGATCGTCGCGGAGGACGAAGAGCAGGCGGTCCCGAAACCGGTCGTAAGCGCGCTTGCCGTCCTGGCCGGGCTGAAGGAGGCCGGCCTCGATCAGCAGCGCCTCGGGCCACGCGGGGGAGAGCGCGCGGGAGAGCCCGTCCCAGGAGTCCGGAGCTTCACCGAGAGCGAGGCGATGCCCGAGCTCGGGAGAGACGCCGCGCTCCTCGAGGTACTTCGACGAACGGCTGCCCGGCTTCGCGATCTCCGAGGCATAGAACCGCTGCGCCGCCGCGACCGCCTCGAGAAGCTTCTCCCGCCGGTCGTCGCGCGGACCGCGGGCCCGGCGAGGGATCGTCACTCCGAACCGGCCGGCGAGCGCCTCGACGGCCTCGGGAAAATCGAGCCGATCGATCTGGCGCACGAAGTGGATGACGTCGCCGCCCGCTCCGCAGCCGAAGCAGTGGTAGAGGCCCTTGTCGCGATCCACGGTGAACGACGGAGTCCGCTCGTTGTGGAACGGGCAGAGCCCCTTCCAGGATCGTCCGGCCTTCTTCAGGCGCGTGTGCTCCCCGATCACCTCCACGATGTCCGCCGCCGAGCGCAGCTCCGCGAGAACGGAGTCGTTGATGTCGAGATCGCTCACGCGTCGCCTTTCATCCGGGGGTTCACCGCAGCTCCACCATCGTCGCGCCGTTTCCGCCTTCCCTCGGATCGGCAGCCCGGGCGGACGCGACGTTGCGATGCGTGCGGAGATGCTCGCGGATGCCGTCGCGCAGCCGGCCGGTCCCGTGCCCGTGGATGACGCGCAGCGCGGCGCCGGCGACGAGCGCCTCGTCGAGCGCCTTCTCGAGCTCGTCGATCGCCTCGTCGAGCCGCCGCCCGATCAGGTTGACTTCGCGGACGGGCCCCCCGGCGGACCCGGCGGGCGCCGGCTCCTCCGGTTCGACGCCGGTCCGCCCTCGCACCGCTGGCCGCGGCTTCTCGCTCCGCTTCTTGCGCCCGTCCCGTTCCGCCGGGCGGCCGCGGCCGTCGCGGTCGCCTCCGGCGGGCTCGAGCTGCGTTCGAGGAACCCGCATCCGCTTGCCTCCCACCTCGAGCCACGCTCCCTCGCCGTCGAGCGAGACGATCGTTCCCTCCATCTTCATCCCGCGGATCCTGGCGCGTCCTCCCTCTTCGAGATCTCGCGACCGGGCTTGCTCCTCCGCGCGCGCCTCGACCAGCGCCGGCTCTTCCGCCATGGCTTCTTCGGCCTCGGCGACGAGCTTCGCGGCGGACGTCTCGGATCGGCGCGAGACGTCGTCCCGGATCGCCTGGAGCTGCTCCGCGACGCGGCGCGACAGCTCCTGGCGCGCCTTTTCGAAGCCCGCGAGACCCTCTTCGCGGAGACGGGCGCGCGCGCGAGACACCTCCTCCTTTTCGTTCGCGAGCTTTTCGGCGCCGCGGCGGAGATCTTCGCGCTCCCGGGCGACCTCCGACTCCGCGAGCCGAAGCCGCTCGATCGCGGCCTCCGCCTCGGTCTCCCGCTCCTCCCGCCGGCGCCACGCGTCGCCCAGGATCTCGACCGCGCGATCGAGGACCGTCGAGGGAAGACCTCGCTCTCGCGCGACCGAGAGGGCGCGGCTGCGCCCGGAGAGCCCCGGATGCAGGCGATAGTTCGGCCGTCCCGTCGCTTCGTCGAACTCCATCGCCGCCGTCAGCGAGTCCTCCCGGCCGGCGGCGAAGTTCTTGATGGCGGAGAGGTGGGTCGTGACGATCGAACGGCCGCCGCGCGCGAGGTACTCCTCGAGGAACGCCACGGCGAGGGCGCTGCCCTCTTCCGGATCCGTCGCTCCGCCGATCTCGTCGACGAGCGCGAGCGTACCGGGTGCGGATTCGTCGAGGATCGACGCCAGCGTCTCCATGGAAGAGGAGAACGTCGAGCGGTCGGAGAGGATCGCCTGGGCGTCGCCGATCTCCGTGCGGATCGATCGGAAGATCGGGATGCGCGTGCCCGCGTCAACGGGGACGGGAATGCCCGACTGCGCCAGGAGCGAGAGGAGGCCGGCGGTCTTCAGCACGACCGTCTTGCCTCCCGCATTCGGGCCGGAGACCACCAGCATCCGCTGCTCGCGGGTGAGCGTCAGATCGAGCGGCACCGCCTCCCGGCCTTCGCGAGACTCCCCCAACACGCGCTTTCGCAGGGTGCCGAGTCGGGCGTCGAGCAGCGGATGGCGAGCGCCGCGAAGGATCCACTCGCCGTCGTCGGAGATCTCCGGAACGCGGCCGTCGACGAGATCGCCGAACTCGACCTTGGCCTCGAGAGCGTCGAGCGCCGCGAGATCCTCCACGGCCGAAGCCAGATCCGGGGCCGCGGCGAGGACGAGCCTTCCGAATCCGGTGAGCAACCGTTCGACTTCGCGCCGCTCCTCCCCGGCCAGCATCGCGAGATCGTTGTTGGCTTCGATCACCTCCATCGGCTCGACGAAGACGGTCTGGCCGGATCCCGAGCGGTCGTGCACCATGCCGGGAACCCGTGCCCGCGCCGAGGAGAGGACCGGCAGGCAATAGCGGTCGTTGCGGAGAACGACGACGGCGTCGCCGAGGTACTCGCGGCGCTGGTCGACGAGCTTTTCGAGGTTTCGGGCGACCTCGTTGCGCCGCCGGCGGAGCCGGCCCCGAACCGAAGCGAGCTCGGGCGACGCGTCGTCGCGGATCGTGCCGTCCGACGCGAAGATCTTCTGCGCCTGACGGACGAGCTCCTCGAACTGCGGAAGGCGCTCCCGCCGTTCGACGAGCTTCGGCGAATCCGCGTGGTCGAGCGCCCGGCGGACGGCCGCCGCCGCGCGCGCCACGGAGAGGACGGGACGGAAGTCTTCGGGACCGAAGGCGCCGCTCTCGATCGTCGCGATCGCTCCGTCGAGATCTTCGACGCCGGCGAGGGGAAGCCGGCCGTGCCGAATCCGGAAAGACCAGACCTCCGAGGTTTCTTCGAGGAGCGCTCGGACGGAGGCCTCGTCACTGGCGGGAAAGACGAGGAGGACGGCCCGGCGGCCGGGATCCGTCCGGGCGAGAGAAGAAATGAGGCGAAGGACGACGTCGAGCTCGAGCGCCACGCGATCGGCGCCGTCGCCATCCTCCGCCGACAACGATGCTACGGGGTGGCTCGACGCTCTTCCGAGAGCTTGCGAAGCATCTTCTTGCGCGCCTGGATCATCTTGCGCTTGCGCTTCGCGCTCGGCTTCTCGTAATGCTGGCGCTTCTTCAGTTCCGAGAGGATCCCCGATTTCTCGCACTTCCGCTTGAAGCGCCGCATGGCGTTTTCGAAGGACTCGTCTTCCTTGACGTGAACGAGCGGCACGAACACTCACCCCCTTCACCGTGGACTACTGACCGAGCCGGACATCTTAAAACGTGGGGGGCAGCGAGTCAAACGAGCGCCGACAAGTACAGACTAATCTGTGGGTTAGCTTGCGGAGCGGCCGGTGGCGAACCCGTGGACCGGGAGGCCCGGTCGCGGTTCCGGGGGCCTCGCCCGCGCCGCCTGCGGCCTCGGGGCTCCGGCGGGCACTGTCGCTGCCGCGGGGACCCGCCTCCGCCTCCTCCGCCGCCGCCGCCGGTGGCGGCATGGCATGTCGTTTCCGGCAGGCGGGGAAAAGCCTGAATTGAAACAGTTTGACGATTCCCAGGCGCGCCCGGATAATGCCACCCGATGGCCGAACCCGAAGACCGACTGCGGCGGCTCGAATCTGAGATCGAGCGCCGGCTCGTCGAGCGGTTCGCCGGCATCCGCGACGAGTTCGAGCGGCTGCGACTCGAGTCCGATCGCCGGTGGGAGGGTTTCCTCTCGCGGTTCGATCAGGACTTCAGCGGGCTCGTTCCGCCCGAGCTCGTCAACCCCCCCGAGCCGGAGGCGAGCTCCGAGCCGGCCTCCGATCTTCCCGACCGTCCCGCGGGCGCCGGCCTGCTCTCGATCGAAGTCGCGCGCAGTCTCGACGACGCGGGCAACCAGGTCGAGGCGCTCCACCGCTTTCTCGATCTCTGCCGGCGTCACGCCTCGCGCGCGGCGCTGCTCATCGCGAAGCCGGGCGGCTTCGCCGTGTGGAAGGCCACGGGCTTTTCCGAGCACGGCGGCAACGACGAGGCCGCGCGCCGCGTCACCCTTCCTCTCGACGGCGGCCCCCTCGCGAAAGTCATCGAGGGATCCGCGTTTCGTCTGAATGAAGGCAACGACGTTTCCGAGCGGCTCGGCGCTTCGGACGCCGTTGCGGCGGTCCTCGTCCCGATGGTCGTCAAGGAGAAGGTCTCCGGCGCCGTCTACGCGGACACGACGGCCGAAAACGCGACGCGCTTCGATCCGGAATCGATCGCCTTCCTCACGTTCCTCGCCGGTCTCTTCGTCGACCGTCTCGCCGCGCGGAAGCTGAAGCCGGCGCCCGCGCTCCGCTCGCTCGAGTTCTTCTCTTCCGCCGCCCCGTCCGAGCGGACCGAAGAGCTCGAGCCGCAGGCGGCGTCGCGGGAAGAGGCGGCGTCGCGAGACGAGAGAGACGTGAGAGACGTGAGAGACGAGAGAGACGAGAAAGAGGCGGAAGAACCCGCCTCGCTCGAGATGGACCGGCCGCGCTCCTCGGCGCGCGAGTCGTACGGCACGCAGATCCTCTCCTTCGAAGCGTCGCAGGCGGCTCGCGGGGCGACGCCTCCGCCCGCCCCGCCGCCGATGTCCTCCGAGCCCGATTTCTCGCGGCCGGACGAGCAGGCCGCCCCGCCGGAACCGGAACGCTGGCCGGCGCGCGAAGCGCCCGAGTCCGCACCCGAGCCCGAACCTTCGCTCGACTACGGGGAACCCGAGGCCGCTCCGCCTCCGCGATACGGGGCGCCGGCCGCGGAGCCGCCGCCCCCTCCCGCGCCGCCGCCGGCTCCGCCTCCGGAGGTTGTTCGGCCGGTCGAAGTCGCACCACCGCGCCCGTCCGCGGGAGTGGGAGGCCGCCGGCTCGCCGGCCCGCTCGCCCAGGCCGAGGGCGACGAGCGCCGCGACGAGGCGCGGCGGTTTGCGAAGCTCCTCGTCTCGGAGATCAAGCTCTACAACGAGAAGTCCGTCCAGGAGGGCCGGCTCCAGGGCAACCTGTACGAGCGGCTGAAGGAAGACATCGACCGCAGCCGGCAGATGTACGACGAGAGAATCCCGGAGGACGTCCGATCGAGCTCGAACTTCTTCTACGAGGAGCTCGTTCGCATCCTTGCCGACGGCCGCGCGGAGGCCCTCGGGATCTGATCTGACCCAGGCCACGGCTCTCTCTTCCGGCGTCCCTCCTTCCCCTCTTCCCGTGCAGCGCTCCGCGCGCTTTCGCGTCCTTCTCCTCTTTCTCCTTCTGCTTCGGGCGGCGGCGGCGCGCGCCGACCTCGCGGCGAGGCCGGTCTCTTCCGATATCGACGCGGAGTTCGCGCGGGCGGCGGACGCTCTCGAAACGAACGACCGGGACGGGGGCCTCACCGTTCTGCGCGAGCTGCGGCGCCGGTCGGTCGTGATTCCCGCGTGGACGGCGCGGATCGGCATGCTGCTCGCGGCCGACGACCTGAAGCGGGGAGACTTCCGCGAGGCGCTCCGCGAGCTCGACTCCGCCCCCGCTTCGGCCATCGGGCTCGAGCCTTATCGGCAGATGCTGTTCGCCCGCGCCCTCGCTCTCGCCGGACGCGCGCCCGACTCGATCGCCGCCTGGCGCACCGCGTGGGAGACCGACGACGTCTTCGCGATGCGTGCCGCCGCGGGCCGCTCGCTCGCCGACGCGCTCGCCCGCCGCGGTGCCGCGGCGCAGGCGGTTCCTCTGCTCGCGCAGGTGGCGAAGATCGCGCCGCCGTCGGACGCTGCGGGCATCGCCACGGATCGCGTCCGCGTCGGTCTCGCCGCGGGAAATCGGTCCGGGGCCGCGGCCGGTGCGCGCGATCTCGCGATGCTCGGCCTGGAACCGCCCGCCGTGCCGGCCTACGCGCGCGCCCTCTTGCGGCAGGAAATTTCCCGCCTCTCGGCCGCCGATCGCGGCGTCCTCGGCCGCCACCTCGCCGCCGGCCCGAACCCGTCTCGGGGAATCCGCCTTCTCCGCCAGGATCCCCCGGCGGCCTGGCCCGAGGCCGATCGCGCGGCCAATCTCCTGGCTCTCGCGCGGGCGCTCTCCCGAGCGGGTGACGCGAAGGGGGCCGACGCCGCCGCGGCGTGGATACCGGAAGACGGCTCCACAGCGGCCTTCGAGGCGCGTCTGTTCCACGCCGACCGGGCGCTCGAGGCGCTCCGCCGTCGGCGCCCCGATGGGTTCGATTCGTCGGACCCGCTGCTGCCTGCCGCCATGCGTCCCTATCTCGCGCTGACGCTTCCACCGGCGCCCCCGTTCGTGCGTGCCGCGGCGCGCGAGCGGCTGATCCGCCTCGACGCCGAAGCGGGGCTGTTCGACGACGGGATGGACCACGCGCGGGCTCTCGTTGCGGCGGCTCCCGGAACGATCGCGGGATTCGAGCCGCTCTGGAAGCTCGGCTGGGAGAGGTTCCGGTCCCGGGATTTCGCGGGGGCCCGCGGCCGCTTCGAGGCCCTGGCGAGCGTGTATCGCGACATTCCCCGCGAGCGGCGTCTTCTCTACTGGAGAGCGCGGTGCTTCGATCAGGAGGGGCGCCGTGCGGATGCGACGCCGCTCTTCGAGTCGCTTGCGGCGGGGCAGCCGCCGGACGTCTACGCGCTCTTCTCGCGCCGCCGCGTTCCGGACTTCCGGCCGCGCAAGGAGATCCGGGTCCAGGACCCGTCGACCGCGACGGCCACCTATCGCCGCGCCGACGAGCTCCTCCGGTTGCGTTTCTTCGAAGAGGCGGCGGCGGAGGCGAGCGTGCTTCCTCCGGCGCGCGGTCGGGACCTGCGGCTCGCCGAGGCGGAGTTCGCGCTCGGCCGGTTCTCTCCCGCCGCCGCCGCGGTCAAGCGCGCGTTTCCCGAGATCGGCACCTCGGGCGAGGCCCGCGTGCCCGACGGCTGGCGCCGCCTCTTCTACCCGATCGAAGTCGGCGCGTTCCTCGCGGCGAACGCGAAGCAGTACCGGCTCGATCCCGCCGTGCTGCGCGGGCTCGTCCGGCAGGAGAGCGTCTTCGATCCCGCAGCCCGCTCCCGGGCGGGAGCCCTGGGGCTGACGCAGCTCATGCCGGGTACCGCGAAGGAGCTTTCGCGCTCCGTGCTGCGCGTGCGCTATCGGCGGGCGTTTCTCTATGATCCCTCCACAAACACGAGACTGGGCGCCGCCTATCTCCGCAGCCTCTACGACCGTTTCTCCGACAACCCGCTCTGGGCGCTCGCCGCGTACAACGGGGGTCCCAGCCGGATGGCGCGGGTCCTGCGTGAGAATCCGGGGCTGCCGGACGACGAGGTGTTCGAGTCCCACCCGGCGTACGAGACGCGGGACTACGTGCGGCGGGTGATGCTCTTCGCCGAGTCGTATCGGGAGTTGTACCCGTAGGGACGGGTCGAGAGCGCAGAGGCCGAGGCAGGGGCAGAGGGCAGAAATGGCGGAGTTCCGCGTTCGGACGAAGAAGAAGATCGAGCGGCACGACATCACGGACGCCGTCGTCGAAGCGGCGAAGGCGCTGGGAGTCGAGGCCGGTGCGCTTCTTGTTTCGGTGCCTCACACGACCGCGGCCATCACGATCGGAGAGAACTACGATCCCGACGTGTCGACAGACCTCGAACGGGCGTTTGCCGCATGGGTGCCTGACGTCGAGTTCGACCACGACGAGGGCAACTCGCCGGCGCATCTCCTCTCCGAAGCGATCGGGACTTCGCGGCTCGTCCCCCTGGAGGGCGGCCGGCCGAAGCTCGGCCGGTGGCAGGGAATCTTCCTGATCGAGCTCGACGGGCCGCGAGACCGGACGGTGGAGGTCCGGGCGCTGGCGGCGCAGGCTGAAGGGCTGAAAGGGTAAAGGCCAGCGCGACGCGTCAGAGGCCGTCGTACTTCGAGTAGCCGCGCTTCGCCCAGTAGTCCTCCGGCTCGTCGGCGCCGTACTCGATCGCCGTAATCGCCTTGATGTTCTTCAGTCCGAGCTTCATCGGGGCGAGGAGCCGCAGCGGCGCTCCGTGCTCGACCGAAAGCGGCCGGCCGTCCCAGTGCGTCGCGAGCAGCGTCTGCGGGTGCCGCGCGGTCGGGAGATCGATCGACACGTAATACGGATCGGAGCCGCGGGACCCGTCGAGGTTGACCGAGGATTCGATCCCGGCCCACTTCGCGCCGGGCGCGGGCGGAAGTGCCGCGGGGAAGTCCGCAAAGCGCAGGCCTCCCCACCAGGCGACCGCGCTCCATCCCTCGACGCACACGAGACGCGTGATCTGGTCGCGGCGAGGAAAACGCGCCAGGAGATCTCCGATCGAGAGCGTCTCGGTCTTCCCGGAAGCGAGGCCCGAGACGGTCAGCGTCCAGCCGGGGAGGTAGTCGGACTTCGGCGTCGCCCCGTTGTAGTTGTTTCGGAGCGGGGTGATGTCTCCGCGGCGATAAGTCCGGACGGTTCGCGTCGGGCTGTAGAGCGCCTCCGCGACGTCGTCGTCGAACGTCAGGGACCGGTCGAGGAACTTCTCGCGCCGGTCGTTCGTCAGCCCGAGGCGGGCGTTCATCGTGTCGAGCGCATGGTGCGCCCCCGACGGAAGCCAGGTCTCCCTCGCGCCGTCCGGCAGGAGCCACCAGAACCCCGCCACGGCGGCGGCCGCGCCGGCGCCGAAGAGCAGGAAGTCGCGTCGGGTGCGCCGCGCCAGATCCCACTCCGCGATCGGGACGGGCATCGGCGGCGTCTCGGCGAACGGACGGGGCCGACTCTTACGCTTCGCCATGACCATCCTCTCCGGTGCGTTTCGACCAGCCGGTGATCATCGAGCGGAACGTGTCCCATCCGTCCACGACGACGAGGACGACGTGCGGAACGACGAACGCCGCGAACACGACCATCACCCAGAAGTGGACGATGCGCGCTCCGTTGTAGTTGACGAAGAGTCGCTCCAGCCAGGGCAGCTGCGTCGGCTTGTGCATCGCCCAGCCGGAGAGGATCGCGAGCACGCCCAGGACCGGCATCGAGAAGTAGGCGCCGCGCTGCAGGGCGTTGTACTTCGTCATGACCGGCGGATGCGGCCACCGCCGCCGGAAGAGCTTCGCGGGCACGACGCCCGCGTAGTACCGCATCATGGCGAGCGCGCCGCGCACGTCGGACCCCCGCGGCAGAAGCGCCTTGTAACCGCCTCCCGCCAGAAGACCCACGACGTAGAGCACGCCGTTCGCCATGAAGAGATAGACGAAGAACCAGTGCAGGCGCAGCGCGGTCGCGAGCTGAAAGGTCCCGATGCTGAAGTGGTCGTAGAACCACGTCGAGGGAGTCCGGTAGCCCTTCAGGCCCGGAACGTGGCGCACGAACCAGATCCCCAGGTCCGCGAGGTAGTCCGTAATCCCCGTGGCGGGGTTCGGGGCGTGACGGTACACGGGAGCGGCCCAGTAAATCGCGATCCCGGAGAGGATCAGCCCGAGGAGCAGGGGAACGTTCAGCCAGTGCGTGATCCGCACGAGCGCGTGATGCTTCGGGACGATTCGTAGCCGCCCCCGCCCCCGCGCCTGCGACGGACGGGGCGCCGGACGCGCTTCGGGCGCGGGAGCCGCCCCGGCCTCAGAGCTCATGGTCGACCATGGTGGCTCAGATTCCGGATGGCCGTTCCAGGTTTCAAAACCCTCATCGGCTTTCGCCGTCCTCCGCCCGGCCGGGGGAGCTCCATTCCGCCTCTTCGCGAGCGGTGTGGGCGTCCCACTTCCGGGCCAGCGCGGGGGCCAGGCCGCGGGCCGGCAGGAGGTCGTCGCTCGAGGACAGCCCGCGCAGGATGATCGCGGAGAGCTCCCGCAGCTGCACGTGCTCGAGCCGCAGCTCCCGGAACGTGCGGTCGGAGTCCGTCTCGCCCGTCACGGGGATGAGCTTTTTCGCCCGCGTCGGAAAGAGAGATTCCTCCGCCGCCGTGTGGGCGCGCAGAGACTCGTCGAACGCCTCGATCGCGGCGCGGGCCTCGGAGGGCACCCCCGCGTGGGCCGACGCGAGGAATCTGCCGAAGATCTCGTCCAGCCGGCGGTGCTCGGCGGCGAGGCGGGAGAGAGCCTCTCGCGTCAACGCGGCGCCATCGGACGCTTGACTCCGGCGTCCCGCCCGAGGACCGGCTCGAGCACATCGGCATCCGGCTCTCCGACGTCGAACCCGAACAGCGCCCCAACCGTCCGCGCGATCGAGATCGGGGAAACGCGGCCGCCGTAGACGCCGGGGCTCACGCCGGGTCCCCAGGCGAGGAGCGGGACGCGCGCGTCGTCGTCGTAGGGCTGGCCGTGCGTGGTCCCCTTGTCCTTCCCGTTCGACCACACCCAGCCGGGCTTGAGCACGACGAGCAGGTCCCCGGACCGGTCGCCTCGGAACGACCGCTCGATCGCGAGGCCGTTCGGCTCGGCGGCCCGCAGTCCATTGGAGAGCTCGGTGTTCGTGTGGGCGGCCGTGATTCCCGGACGCATTCGCAGCCAGTCGCGCACGGCGGCTTTCACGGCTTCCGCGTCGAGCTGGCGGCGCGCGAGCACCGGGCGGTTCAGGTAGAGGCACGGCTCCTCGAAGAAGACCACGGACGCCTCCCGGAGCGCGGGCTGCTCCGGGTCGAGCGCGTAGCCGAATCGGCTCGAGAGGTGATGCTCCAGATCCCGCCGGCCCGCGGAGAGCTGGCGGACGAGCGGAAACTCGCCCGCGCGCCCGTTCGAGAGGTCGACGCGGCCGGCAGCGGGCGCCTCCGGATCGCTCGCGGATGCCGCCGCTGGCCCGCCGGCCGCCTTCTCGCGGGCGAGCCGCACCTGCGGGATCGGCTGCACGCCGTGGTCCGCGGTCAGGAAGATCAAGACGCGGTCCCTGCCGACCGCCCGGTCGAGCCAGCGGAAGAACGTCTGCAGCTCCGCGTCCAGCCGCACGATGCCATCCGCGATCTCCTTCGAGTCCGGACCGAACCAGTGGCCGTAGTAGTCGGTCGCCGAAAGCCCGACGAAGAGGAGATCAGGGCGGGCGGGTGCCGATCCCATTTGGAGGTCTCGGATCACCGAGCGCGCGAGCTCGAGCGCGAGGGTGTCGCCCCAGGGAGAGTGGACGATCCCGTAGGGCGTCGTCATCGCGTGCGGGAACGTCGCCCCGAAACCGTCCGGCTGATCTTTCGCGCCGAAGAGCTCGGGAGGATCGAACGTGATCCGCTCGAGGTCAGCGGGCGGGATGCGCCCCGAGAGCTCCCACACCCGATGCGTCGGGTCGGCGAAGAACGCCGGCATCTTTTCGTTGAACGCGAGGAGCGAGGGCCGGGGAGGGTAGTAGCTCGAGGTGACGAAGCGGGCAAACCGTTCCTCGAACCAGATCGCCGCGTCCGCCTTGCGTCCGGCCATCAGAACGGCGGCGCGGTCCTTCAGGGCCACGCCCGCAACCCGCGCGCCGGGGAACTTTTCCTTCAGGCGGTCGCCGAGCGAGGCGCCGTTCATGAGCATGGGGGAAGCGGGCTGGATCGGAATCTTCGGCGGGCTTTCGCCCGCGCCGACCCACGCGACGCTTCGGTCCTCCGTGCAGTAAACGCCCTCGTTCGCCACGACGTTGTACCAGCGGTTCATGACGATTCCGGAGTGCCGCGGATCGAGGCCCGTGCCGATCGCGGCGTGTCCCGGCCCCGTGAACGTCACGGAGTGGCGGTGGCGCGCCTCAGGGTAGACCGCCCCCCGCGCGAGCAGGCGGTTCAACCCGTCGGGGCCGAACCATGGACGGAAGCGGTCGAGGTAATCTGCCCGCATCTGGTCGACGGAGATCACGACGACGAGCGAAGGCTTGCGGGGCGCGGAGCCGGGAACGTCGTCGGCCCGAGCGGTCGAGGTGTTCGCGAGAGCCGCTGTGGCGAGGACGAGCGCCGCCGCGGAGCGCCTGAGAAAGAGGAAAAGGAGGAGCATGCGCAGGATTTTTTCACGGCTCCTCGTCGCTTTCATCACTTCGACCGTTTTCGCGGCGCTGGCCGCCTGCCACCGGGACGGCGACCCGGTCCGCGAGACCATCGACGGCCTCGCCGGCGCGGCGAAAGACCGCGACGCGGCGGCGTTCATGAAGGGGATCGCCCCCGATTTCGAGGGTTTCGGCGGCTCCCGCCGCCCGGACGTCGAGGAGATGGTCCGGCGCTACTTCGCGGCGTACGAGAGCCTCGATGTGACGCTCGAGGACGTGACGATCGAGCGCTCGGAAGGCGCCGCTCTCGTCCGCTTCCGGGCCGACCTCTCGGGGCGCGCGCGGAAGATCGGCGGGCTCGACGGGATCCTGCCGTCCTCCTCGAAGCTGCGGGTCGAAGCGCGGCTCGCGCCGCACGACGGCCGATGGCAGATCGAGTGGGCGTCCTGGTCCGACGGGTCCTGAGCGGCCGCTCCGGTTGACACCCCGGCACCCGTCCGTTATCGTCCCGGGTCCGCTCTGTTCCTCAGTAGCTCAATGGCAGAGCACCCGGCTGTTAACCGGGGGGTTGTAGGTTCAAATCCTACCTGAGGAGCCAAAATCCTGGCTTTTTCGGCTTTCTCTTTTCAGGTTCCCCCGGATTACGACGATCGTCTACGCTGGGCGAACCGATCGTCATGTCGCAAACGGAAACCCCGATGAGCAAGGCGAAGCGGAAGGCCGAGAGAACGTCGCCCGCAAGCAAGCCACGCCAGTCGGCCACCAAGTCCAAGTCCCGGCCGAAGGCAGGCGCGAAGGCCAAGGCGCGTGCGAGTGAGGCCAAGCCGATCAAGGTGCGAGAAGGCGAGAAGGCCGCCGTCCTCCTCTCGGGCGGCAACCCGCGCATCGCGAAGGCGGACGGCGACGCCCCGGTGCAGGCGTACATCGCCGCGATGCCGGGCTGGAAGCGCGGCACCGGGAAGTGGCTCGACGCGCTCATCGTGCGCAACGTGCCCAACGTGCGCAAGGCCGTTAAGTGGAACTCGCCGTTTTACGGCATCGAGGGCCAGGGTTGGTTCCTTTCGTTCCACGTCTTCACCCACTACGTGAAGGTGACCTTCTTCCACGGCACGTCGCTGCGACCGGTCCCGCCCGGCTTCAGCAAGCACAAGGACGTGCGCTACTTCGACATCCACGAAGACAACGAGCTCGACGAGGCGCAGATGGCGACCTGGGTGAGGCAGGCCGCCGCGTTGCCCGGCTGGGTTCCCTAGCCGACTTCCTGCGGCTCTGTGCACTTGGGGTCAGTCGTGTATTTAGGCCTTTCGTGCAACAAGGCCGATTTGCACGACTGACCCCAATCGTGCCCTCGTGTAGACACACAGAGTCAGCTGCGCGCGCAACTGTACCGAGTCAACGCGGCAGACTTGATCGTCTTCGGGTAGGCGCGCTGGCAAACCGTCCCGTTTGTCGTGCCGTCATGCACCTCGGCTTCGCACCGCTCGTTCTCGCGTTTCGATCCGTTATCGAAATCCACCGACCAAATGAACATACACGTGTAAGGTGGTTCGCCTCTTAGCAGCGTTGCAGTTATTCGGACGACTCGTCTGTTGCTCGCGTCGATCCCGCAAAGGGCAGTCGGCTCCGCGAGCGCCCGATCCACGGCCAGCAGAAGACAGAACGCCAGCGTCTGTCGGCGGAACAGAGTCGTGTACCGGGAAGACATCGTCATCATTGTCGACTCCCTTCAGGTTCGCTCCGATCGCATGGGGCGCCGTCGCGGGCTCCAGACGCATCACGAGGGATACCATGATCGCGGCGAATCCTCCGCACGTGAACCCGACGCAGAAGGCGGTATTCGAGAGGTTTCCGCTGTTCCAGGAGCTGCCGGCTCTTCGCGACTACTGCCGCTTCTACCTGACCCCCGAGCCGGCCGCCGCCCGTAGCGGTTCGAAGTCTTCGCACCCGGGCGCCTTGACAGGCGCGAGCCCGGGCGGGACGATCCGACGCGTTGTTCGAGCCCTCCGACCGAGCCGCACGTCCGAACGAGTCCCCGCACGCCGACGCCGCGGCGCTGGCGCGCGGCGACGAGACCGCCTGGACCGATCTCGTCGAGTCCCACGGCCCGCGTCTCCTCGCCGTCGCGCGGCGGCTGCTCCGCGACGACGACGCGGCGCAGGACTGCCTCCAGAACGCGCTCGTCCTGGCGTTGAAGAACGTCGGCCGCTTCGAGGGCCGGTCGGCGCTGGCGACATGGCTGCATCGCATCGTCGTCAACTCCGCGCTCGTCACGCTGCGGTCGCGACGCCGGAAGCCCGAAGAGCCGATCGAGCCGCTCCTGCCGGTGTTCGACCGGTCGGGGTACCGGCAGCCCGTCGGACCGGTCGAGATGAATCCCGAGGAGCTCGCCTCCCGCGGCGAGGCGAAGGAGCTCGTCACCGCCGCGATCGATCTCCTTCCGGAATCGTACCGGACGGTCCTGATCCTCCGGGATCTCGAGGACCTCTCCGGGCAGGAGGTCGCCGACCTGCTCGAGACGACCCCCAACGCGGTGAAGGTCCGTCTGCATCGGGCCCGCTCCGCCCTGAAGACCCTCCTCGAGATGCCGCGGGAACGGATCCGCATCTCGCGCGTTCGCGAGGTCTGCCGGTGGGTTCTCGGCGCGCCCGGCCGGGCGATCCCGCTGGTGATCACGTGCCGGCAGTTCGAGGAGTTCGTCATGGATTTCGTCGACGGGTCGCTTGCCGCCGGACCACAAGCGTCTCTTCGAGCTGCACCTGCGCACGTGCCACGAATGCCGACAGTACCTCGCGCGCTATCGCGCGACCGTCGCGCTCAGTCGCAGGCTCGGCGAACAGAACCCGCTTTCGGAGATTCCGCGGGGACTCGTTCGCGCGATCGCAGGCGCCATCCAGCGGGAACGATGACGATCGAGAAGAAGACCCGCCCGGCCCTGACTCCGCACGCGGACGGCGGCGGATAGACTGCCGGTGTTTCGCCTTTCGCCTTCTAAGGAGGAAGCCATGCGTCCGAGAATGATCGTCGCGGCTGTAGCGCCCGGTCTCTTCGCGGCGGCGCTTCTCCTCGCCCAGGAGCGCCGGGTCGGCGGCATCGGGATCACCGTCTTTCAGGATCCCGGCTTTCAGGGCCCGAACGCGACGTTTCGAGACGACGTCCCGGACCTGAGCGACTACCGTCTGAACGACCGCGTGTCGAGCTTCCGCATCGGACGCGGCGAATTCTGGGAAGTCTGCGAGCACAAGGACTTCGGAGGGCGATGCGCCGTCTTCTCGTCCCACGAGCCGGACCTCGGGCGGGTCTCGTGGAACGACCAGATCTCCTCGCTGCGCCGTGTGCGCCGCGAGGGGCGCGATCCCGAAGAGCGGGTTCGGGACCGGTACCCGAGCGGCCGCGGGCGGTCCGAGCTGATCCTCTACGAGGACGAGAACTACCGCGGCCGCTCACGACGGCTCGACGGTCCGGATGCGTTCCTGTCGGACTTCGCGAACCGGGCGTCGAGCCTGCGGTCGACGGGGGGCGCATGGGAAGTCTGTGACGAACCGAACTTCGGCGGTCGATGCGCATCGGTCACCGGCACGGTCCCCGATCTGCGCGCCTACAGCCTGCATGATCGGATCGAGTCCGCGCGGCCCATCCGCGGCCGCTCATGGGAGCGGGAGCCGGGGCCGGAGCCGCCGGCCGACGACGTCCCGACTCTCGTCCTCTACGAACGGCCGAACTTTCGCGGAAGGTCCGTGGAGCTCCACGGAACAGAAGGCGAGCTCGACGAATTCAACGACCGGGCGCAGAGCGCGAGAGTCGTCGCCGGCAACTGGCAAATCTGCGAGCATGCCGAGTTCCGGGGCCGTTGCGTCACGCTGACCGAAAGTGTTCCCGATCTCGACGACTACAGCCTGAGCGACGCGGTCACGTCGGCGCGTCCCGTGTCGTATCGCCCGCGGAGATGACGGCCGCGGCGCCGCTTCGCGGAAGCCCGGCGGCGGCCCGCGACTGCAGCTACCTGGGGATCTGCAGGGAGGGGTGAGTGGAAGCCAACGGGTTGACGATTTCGACGAGCTCTTTCGCGAGGTCGCCGACTTTCACACTCTCCGTGTTGGCGATCACGGCGACCGCGAAGCCGCTTTCCGGGATCATGAGCAGATACGTCGCCGTGCCCTGCTGCGAGCCGCTGTGCGACAGGACCGTTCGCCCGGCCAGCGTCGAGATCGACCAGCCGAAGTAGGGCGACTCCTTCCCCTCGGTCGTCTTCATGGGTACCTGCATCCGGGCGAACGTCGCGGGCCGCAGGAGCTTGCCGGTCTCGAGCGCGATCGCGAAGCGGGCCAGGTCGACGGCCGTCGACACCATGCCCCCGCCGGGGACTTTGTTGCTCGTGTCCGCGAGATTCGCGTTGCCGAGCTCGCCGTTCGGAAGGTGCTGATAGGGCCGGGCCCGGCCGGGAACGATCGTAACGAGATCATCGGTGCGCGTCCGCTCCATTTCCGCCGGCGTCGCGATCTTCTCGCGCACGTAGTCTCCGAACTTCATCCCCGAAGCGCCTTCGACAACGCAGCCGAGAACGACGTAGCCGTAGGTCGAGTACGTGAACTCCGTACCCGGATCGTGGAGCAGCGGATCGGCGGAGAAAGCCTGGAGGGAGTCCACGACGCCGTCGTAATGTTTCGTGCTGTCGAAATTCTCGCCCTTCGCATAATGCCGAATGCCGGCGAGATGCCCGATGACCTGCCGCGCCGTGATCGGCCGCTGTTTCGTCGGAAAGGCGGGGCAGTACTTCTGGATCGGAGCCTCGAGATCCAGCGCGCCTTTTTCCACGAGCTGCATGGCGGCGACAGCGGTGATCGTCTTCGAGACCGACGCCAGGCGATGGACGGTGGTCGCCGTGAATGGAACGGAGCTCTCGAGATCCGCGAACCCGAACCCCTTCGACCACCGCACCTCTTTGCCCACGACGACGGCGACGGAGAGCCCGGCAATGTTCTGCTTCGCCCGCGCCGCACCCGCCGCGGCCTCCGCCCGCGACCAGACGTCCATCGAGGCGGGAGTGACGGGCGCCGCGGGTGGCGCCGGCGCGGCGGCCGCGGTCTGGCCCCCCGCCGCCATGCGCAGGCACACCCACAGCGCGACGACGAGACAGGCTCTCCTCTTCATGTCGGAAGCTCCTGAGCGGTTCTTCGGGGCGAGAGTGCCGGCCGGATCAGGGGACCATGCGCTTCGCCGCGGCGATGGCGGCCTTCACTCCGGACTTCGCGCGGATCTCCTTGATCTGCTTGCGCGCGTCCTTGGAAAGCTGCCGGACGGCGCTCATGTACTTTCCCTGGGCCTTCCTCGCGGCCTTCGTCGCCGCGGAAACGACCCGCTTACGCGCCGGACGCGACGCCTTCTCCGCCGACCGCAGCCCCGCGACCGCGCTCTTGCGCAGCCGGTTCCCCGATCGCGCGGCGTCGGCGCCGAGAGCGGCCATTCGCTCCTGGATCTCCCGGATCAGACGCTCCCGGTGTTCGAGAGCCTTCTCCACCTGCTTGGCCGTGACCTTGCCCTTGTGAACGAGAAACGTGAGCGCCTGGTGTGCCTGTTCGGCAGAGATTGCCCCGATGGTTTTGCGACGTCTGGCCATGTGCCTCCCTCCTGTGCGTTGGAACCTGCGAACGGAAGATATCGCGTCGGGAGGCTCCGCCCCCTCTCCCGGCGGGAGAGGGCCGGGGTGAGGGGCGTATCGGGTTCCGTTATAAGAGGTGACGTGCGGTACCTGGAGGTCACGGAGAATGACGGGTCTTACGACGCCCGCGTGGCGGAGGGGCCCGACCCGGTTCCAGGACC
>JBBQNC010000019.1:0-27030 GCA_038329555.1 Thermoanaerobaculia bacterium | reverse complement strand
GGCGCCGTCGCAGAGCTCCCTGACACCACGTCGGAGAAATCCGCCTTCTTCTCGTCCTGCGACGACGACGACCCACCCGACACCACATTCGAAAAATCCGGCTTCTTCTGGTCTCCCATTCGTCCTCCCTCCTGATGCGCTCGGTCGATGGAAACGAGCATTAAAACTTTTGTAGCCGTTTGCGTGCCAGCGGCGGGCGATTCGGCGTTAGACTGGTACCAGAACTCAAACTGCCTCGGCGGGTCCAAATTCTCGGAAGCGGGTCCCATGTCGCCGATTTTCCCGGACAGATTCGCCCGGACAGGGCGGAGGCGAGGCTCGTGGGGCCCCCCCCTCGCCCGATCGCTCCTGGCCTCGCTCGGGGGCCTTCTCGTCGCGGGCCGTCTCCTGGGCGGCGCGTCCTTGAACAAGAGCTTCACGCCCACCTCGGTCGTCCAGGGCGGGACATCGACCCTCACGATCTTCTTCTTCAACGACGCCTTCACGCCCCTGACTGGCGCCGCCGTCACCGACAACCTGCCGGCCGGGGTCTTCGTCGAGACTCCTCCGAATGCCTCGACGACGTGCGCCGGGGGATCCGTCTCGGCGGCCCCGGGGGGAACGACGGTCGGGATCTCCGGCGCCATGATTCCCGCGCAGGTCGGCTCGACGCCCGGCAGCTGCACGTTCCAGGTCGACGTGACGTCGACCGTCGCCGGCAACCACATCGACACGATTCCGGCGAGCGCGCTCGTGACCAACGAGGGAGACACCAACAACACGCCTGCGAGCGCGACGCTCTCGGTCTCGGCCGTGGTGAGGCCCACGGGGACGAAGACGTTCGCTCCCACCACGATTCCCGGAGGAGCCGTTTCGACGATGACGATCCGGCTCGACAACTCGAACGCCGTTCCGTTGACCGGCGTCTCCTTCACGGACAACTTCCCCGCCGCCATCACCCTCGCGAGCCCGCCGTCCGCATCGACGACGTGCGCGGGCGCTTCCATCTCCGCGGTGGCGGGAGCAGGGTCGATCGCATTCTCCGGCGGGACGGTCCCGGCGGCGAGCTTCTGCATCCTGACCGCGAACGTCACCGCGACGACGAACGGGACCTTCACGAACACCATTCCGGTCGGCGCGATCACCACGGATCAGGGGGTGACGAACACGGCGGCGTTCTCCGGGAACCTGACCGTGCAGACGGGAGCCGTCGTCACCAAGGCGTTCGCGCCGGCGTCGATGCCGACGGGAACGTCGTCGCTTCTCACGGTGACGATCACGAACGGCAGCGCGACCGCCCTCACGAACACCGCACTCACCGATCCCCTGCCCGCCGGCGTGACCGTCGCGAACCCGCCCAGCGCCTCGACGACCTGCGCGGTGGGGACCGTCACGGCGGTCGTGGGCGCCAGCTCCTTCGCGCTGTCCGGAGCGACCGTTCCCGCGCCGTCCGGATCGACGCTCGGTTCGTGCACCTTCAGCGCCCGAGTCACCTCGACGACGCTGGGAGCCGTGACCAACCGGATCCTCGCGAACCAGCTGACGAACGATCAGGCCCGCACGAATGCGGCTCAGGCCACGGCCGTTCTCACCGTGACGACCGGAGGGAGCGTCACGAAGGCCTTCGCGCCGGCCTCCATCGCCGCAGGGGCGACGTCCGCGCTCACGGTCACGCTGACGAACGCGTTCGCGAGCCCCCTCACCGGCGCCGCGTTGACGGACAACCTGCCCGCGAACGTGACCGTGGCGGCGGCTCCGGTTCCGTCCACGACGTGCGCCGGCGGGAGCGTCAGCGCCGTTCCCGGCTCGTCGTCGATCGCCATCTCCGGAGCGACGATTCCCGCGAGCGGCAGCTGCACCTTCATGGCGCGCGTCACCTCCTCGATTCCGGGTGTGCGGACCAACACGATCCCCGCCAACTCGCTGACGAACACGCAGGGGGTGACGAACTCGGCGGCGGCGAGCGCGAACCTGACCGTCACCGCGGGGGCCTCGATCGCGAAGGCGTTTTCCCCGGCCAGCATCGCGAGCGGAGGCCGCTCCACGCTGACGATCACGATCACGAACAACCTCTTCACGCCGCTGACGAACGCGGCGCTCACCGACAACCTGCCGGTCGGCGCGCAGTTGACCACGATCGCGTCGCCCCCGAACGCCTCGACGACCTGCCCCGGCGGGTCCGTGACCGCGGTGGCGGGATCGGGATCGGTCTCGCTCGCCGGCGCGACCATTCCGGCCGCCGTCGGCGCCACGCCCGGAACCTGCGTCGTCGTCGTCGACGTCACCTCCAGCACGGCGACGGCCTCCGTCAACACGATCCCGATCAACGCGCTCACGAACAACGAGGGAATCCGGAACGTGGCGGCCGCCTCCGCGACGCTGACGAAGACCCCGCTCACGGTCTCGCTGAACAAGAGCTTTTCGCCCGTGTCGATCCCCGGCGGAGGCACGTCGACGTTGACGGTCTCGTTGACGAACCTGACGGCGACCGCCCTTTCGGGCGTGGCGCTCTCGGACACCCTTCCCGCCGGAATGATTCTCGCGGCGGTCCCCGCCGCGAGCACAACGTGCGCCGGCGGGTCCGTCGGGGCGGCGCCGAGCGGCGGCGTTTTTTCGATCTCGGGCGCCGCCATCGCCGCCAACGCGACCTGCAGCGTCTCCGTGAACGTGACTTCCTTCCAGCAGGGCAATCTCACGAACACGCTTCCCATTGGAGCCATATCGAGCTCCCAGGGGGCGACCAACACTTCGGCCGCGAGCGCGACGCTCACCGTCCTGCCCGGCGCCGGGCTCGGAAAGAGCTTCTCGCCGACCGCCATCGGGACGGGCGGCGTCTCGACGCTCACGATCGTCCTCTACAACTCGAATGTCGCGCCGCTGACCAATGTCAGCTTCACCGATACGCTCCCCGTGAACGTGACGATCGCGGCCGCGCCGACCGCGTCGACGACGTGCGGCGGAGGAACCGTGACGGCCGTGGCCGGTACGGGCACGGTGTCTCTCGCGGCCGGTACGATCCCCGCGAGCTCGACCTGTCAGGTCGTCGTGAACGTCACGTCCGCGACGCCGGGGCTGTACACGAATACGATCCCCGCGGGCTCTCTCGTCGACGCGGAGGGGGTCACGAACCCGAACCCGGCTACCGCCACGCTCTCCGTCCGCAACCCTCCGACCGTGGTGAAGATGTTCATCCCGAGCACGGTCGGCCAGGGCGTCACCTCTCAGCTCCGGGTCACGATCTCGAACTCGAACGTCGTCGCCCTCACGGGCGCGGCGTTCACGGACTCGCTGCCCGCGGGCGTCACGACGACGGCCGCGCCGGCGGGGGCCACGACGTGCGCCGGCGGGTCCGTGGTCGCGGCGGCCAACAGCACGACGTTCTCCCTCTCGGGCGCCACGATTCCGGCGTCGGGTAACTGCCGCGTCACGGTGAACGTCAAAGCCGCGCTGGCGGGCGCGTACACCAACACGCTCGCGGCGGGATCCGTGACGACGACGAACGCCGGCGCGAACGCCGCCCCCGCTTCGGGAACCCTGACCGTCCTTTCGCCTCCGACCGTCGCGAAGGCCTTCTCGCCGTCGAGCGTCGCGACCGGCGCCCCCTCGACGCTGACGATCACGGTCACGAATCCGAACGCCGTCGCTCTGACTTCTGCCGCTTTCACCGACTCGCTGCCGGCGGGCCTGACCAACACGGCCACTCCCGGCGGAGCGACCACGTGCGGAGCGGGCTCCGTGACGGCCGCGGCGAACGGCACGACAGTGGCGCTCGCCGCCGGAACCGTCCCGGCGTCGGGAAGCTGCACCGTCACCGTGCAGGTCCAGTCCCTCCTGCCCGCCGTCTACACGAACACGGTCAACGCGGGCGACGTGTCAACCCTGGAAGCCGGAGCGAACGCGGCCCCGGCGAGCGCGAACCTGACCGTCGCCAACGCCGTGCTGACGGCGGCCAAGGGGTTCTCGCCCAATCCGATCTTGATCGGAGGCGTCTCCCAGCTCACGATCGCCATCGCCAATCCCAACCCGGGGGCCGTCACGGGGGTCTCGTTCACGGACACCTATCCCCCGGGGCTCGTCAACGCCACTCCCGCCTCCCCGGCGACCACGTGCGGCGCGGGGGTCGCGACGGCGTCGGACGGCGGCGGCTTCGTCTCTCTGACGGGCGGCGTCGTCCCAGCCTCGAGCGGATGCTCCGTCACCGTCAACGTCACGTCCGCAGCGCCTGCGTCCTACCCGAACAGCACCGGACCGATCTCGACGGCGAACGCCGGCACGGCGCCCGCCGCCGGCGCGACGCTCGTAGTGAATCCGCCCCCGACGCCGACTCCGACCGACACGCCCACGTTCACCGCGACCCCGACTCCGACGCCGACGTTCACGCCGACTCCCACTTTCACCCAGACGCCGTCGCCGACTCCCACCTTTACGCAGACCCCGTCGCCGACTCCGACCTTCACGCCGACTCCCACGATGACGGCCACGCCGACGGCCACGTTCACCGCGACGCCCACCATCACGGCCACGCCGACGGCCACGTTCACCGCGACGCCCACCATCACGGCCACACCGACGGCCACGTTCACCGCGACGCCCACCATCACGGCCACGCCGACGGCCACCTTCACGGCGACGCCCACCATCACGGCCACGCCGACGGCCACATTCACGGCCACGCCCACGCTGACCGCCACGCCCACGACGACCTTCACGGCGACCCCCACCCTGACGGCGACGCCGACCCCGACTTCGACCGTGACCGCCACCGCCACCGCCAGCCCGAGCGCCACGCCGACGTCCACGCCGCCCGTGACTCAGACGCCGTCCGCAACGGATGCCGATCTCTCCGTCGTCAAGACGGCCGCGGTCGCGCCGGGAGATCCCTTCGCGGTGACCTACACGATCACCGCCGCCAATGGCGGGCCGGCCACCGCGACGGGCGTCACGGTCACCGACACGCTCGCGCCGGGCCTCCAGTTCGTCTCCGCGATCCCTTCGCAGGGGACGTGCAGCGGGACCACGACGGTTATCTGCACGCTCGGGACCCTCGCCCCCGGCGCCTCGGCCACGATCGCCCTGTCCGTCCGCGCCACGAGCCCCGGCGCCGTCGCGAACACGGCGCAAGTCGACGGCAACGAGCCGGATCCGGTCCCACCGAACGACGCCTTCACCGTCACGGTCAGCCTGGGGTCCGTCAACGGGATCCCCGTCCTGTCACCGGCCGTCCTGGCCTTCCTCGCCCTTCTCCTCGCGGCCGGCGCCCTTCTGACCCTGCACCGAACGCGCTGAGGCGCCCCGAGCCCCGGGGCACCGGCCCCGGTCGTCTTCGGAACGGAAGTTGCAATCCCGTAGGAAGTTGCGCGGCAGTTGTTCATGACGCCCCGGAACCGCGGGCGTCCGGAAGGAGAGGAAACATGGAAAAGAAGCAGGTGGAGGAGCTCCTATATCAGGCGCTCGAGACGGAGCTCGGAGGGGTCGAGGTCTACCGCGCCGCGGTGGCCTGCGCCCAGAACGACGAGCTGAAGGAAGAGTGGAAGAAGTACGGCAAGCAGACGAAGGAGCACGTGCGCGTGCTCCAGGAGGTCTTCGAGACCCTCGGCCTCGACGCGGAGAAGCAGACCCCTGGCCGCCGGATCGTGCACGAAAAGGGCAAGAGCCTCGTCGCCGCGATGGAAAACGCCCTGCGGGACGCGGGAGGAGACGCCGCTCAGCTCGTGGCGGCCGAGTGCGTCGTCGACGCCGAGACCAAGGACCACATGAACTGGGAGCTGATCGGCGAGGTCGCCAAGAAGGCGACCGGAGAGCTCAAGAGCACCCTCAAGGACGCCTACGACAAGGTCGAAGACGAGGAGGACGAGCACCTGTACCACACGAAGGGCTGGACTCGGGAGCTCTGGCTCGACTCGCTCGGACTGCCCGCCGTGCTTCCGCCGCCCGAAGAGGAACGCGACGTGAAGACCGCGATGGAAGAGGCGGAAGTCGCCGAAGAGCGCAAGGGCAAGGAGAAGGGATCCGAAAAGGATAACGGGAAGAAGCGCGGGGGCGTCAGCGCGCCAGGCACGCGCGGCCGTGGCCCTTCGAACCAGCGCCGGGCTTGAGGGTTACCTCAAAAACTCAGAACTCAGAACTCAGAACTCACAACAATAAGCGCGGGCGGTTCAACCGCCCGCGCTTTTTTCTTCACTCCCCTCTCAGGCCCGAACCTCCCGCCCCCGCGTCTCCCGCCCCTCCGGCGGGGCCACCGTCTTGTTCTTGCCGGCGCGATTCCAGTGGCGATGCCGGGCGAGCGCGGCGATGAAGTCGCGGGCGAAATCGGCCGCGCGTTCGCCGCCGGCGGTGACGACTCCTTCCGGCGCCTTCCCCTTTCCGTCACCCTTTCCGTCGCTTCCGTCCAGACCTTCGAAGCCGGGGGACTTCTTCAAGAGCTCGACGCCTTCCCCGGTCGCACCGATCGTCTTGCAGTGGCGGAAAGCCTCCGCGACGAAGTCGACCGCGTCCCGCTCCGCCGAAAGGGCCCGAACGCTCGCCGCGCCGCCCGGGACGTAGACGCCGTCGAAGAGCACCGACGAGGCCGTCAGCAGGCTGAACTCGACGAAGACGTCGCCGCCGTTGGAGGCCTGCAGGTAGCCGAGCCTCGGCGCGACGACCTTGGGCTGCGCGCCAGCCGCGAAGAGCGCCTTCATCACCTGCGACAGAGACGTTTCGTCGACGCCGTCGGCGGCGAGGATCGCCACCCGCCGGGTCGCGACCGTGTCCTTCACGGTGTCCGCCATGCTCAGGGCCTTCGACTTCCCGACGTCCCCGCGGACCGGCTTCGGCTGGTACTGCGCCGGATCGCCATCCGCCGGAACGCTGCGGTTCATCATCGGGTCCCTCTGGCCGAGCGCGGCCGGAGGCATCCCGAGCCCCTCGGCGACGCGCGCCGCCAGCCCCCGGTCCACCTCGGCGAGCGTCGCGAGCATGCGCGAACGGATTCCGACGCGCTTGACCTTCCCGAGCTCGAACCGGAGAGCCTCGACGATGTGGTCCTTCTCCGGCGCGGACTGGCTCTGGAAGAAGAGCCTCGCCTGGCTGAAGTGATCGAAGAATTTCTCCGAGCGAGCCCGGATCTTGAACGACCCCATCCGTTCGGGAAAGCTCACGTACCCGCCCGCAAGCGCACCCGCCTGCATCGGACACCCGGCGCCGATCGAGTTGGGCTCGTACGACGTCTTCGACTTGTTGATCGTCTGTCTCATGAACCCGTCGCGCTGGTTGTTGTGGACGGGAGCGACGGGCCTGTTGATCGGGATCTCGTGAAAGTTGGGGCCGCCAAGGCGGATCAGCTGCGTGTCCGTGTAGGAGAAGAGCCGGCCCTGGAGCAGCGGGTCGTTCGAGAAATCGATGCCGGGAACGACGTGGCCGGGATGGAAGGCCGCCTGCTCGGTCTCGGCGAAGAAGTTGTCAGGGTTCCGGTCGAGCGTGAGCCGTCCGATCCTCTGAACCGGGACGAGCTCCTCGGGAATGATCTTCGTCGGGTCGAGCAGGTCGAAGTCGAAGTCGTGCTCGTTTTCCTCCTCGACGATCTGGACGCCGAACTCCCACTGCGGATAGTTGCCACTTTCGATCGCCTCCCACAGGTCGCGCCTCAAGAAGTCGGGGTCCTTGCCGGAGATCTTCTGGGCCTCGTCCCAGGCGACCGAGTGCATGCCGAGAAGGGGCTTCCAGTGAAACTTGACGAACCGGGACACGCCCTCCGGGTTGACGAACCGGAACGTGTGCACGCCGAACCCCTCCATCATCCGGAAGCTGCGGGGAATCGCGCGGTCCGACATCACCCACATGATCATGTGGGTCGACTCCGGCATGAGCGAGATGAAGTCCCAGAACGTGTCGTGCGCGGAGGCCGCCTGCGGCATCTCGTGATCCGGCTCCGGCTTGACGGCGTGGATCAAGTCGGGGAACTTGATGGCGTCCTGGATGAAGAACACCGGGATGTTGTTGCCCACCAGGTCGAAGTTCCCCTCCTCCGTGTAGAACTTCACGGCGAAGCCGCGGACGTCGCGCGCCATGTCCGTCGAGCCCCGCGAGCCGGCGACGGTCGAGAACCGGACGAACACCGGAGTCCGGACGCCCGGATTCCGGAGGAACCCGGCCCGGGTATAGCGGGACATGTCCTCGTAGACCTCGAAGTAGCCGTGGGCGCCCGAGCCGCGAGCGTGCACGATCCGCTCGGGGATCCGCTCGTGGTCGAAGTGCGTGATCTTTTCCCGGAAGTGGAGGTCCTCGAGAAGCGAGGGTCCGCGCTCCCCGGCCTTGAGCGTGTCCTGATCGTTCTCGATGCGAAGACCCTGGTTCGTCGTGAGGGCCGTGCCGAGCGGCTTTTCATGGAAGGCCGACAGGTCGTCGGTCTTGGGATTGACGCTCTTGCGCGGCATCTCCCCGTCGGGTGTCATGGATTCCCGTCGGACAGTCGGGTCCGCCCCAATGGGAGCGGAGCGCTTCTCCGGCTTTCTCTTCATGGATCATGTCTCCGGATCTTGTGTTTCGGACGCCTGGAACTCGGCGTCCGAGATTGCAAGATCCGGTCCGGACGGCGCGCGGGCCGTCTCGGGGGTCCTCCCCCGTCGATCAGGGCAGCCCGTACTCCGCGAGCGCCCGCACGACGCGCGGATCCGGGACGCGCCGCTCCCGGCCCCAGTATCCGACGAGGCCCGTGCCTTCGGACCCGCCGAATTTCTGGACCCACGCCGCCGCATGCCCGTGCTCGTCGCGCGCGAGGATCTCCATCCCCTTCGGCGGATTCGCAATCGGGGCCTGGCCCACCCACCATCCGCCCGGAAGCCCCCACCGGCGCCCGAGCTCCGTCGCCTCCGCCCGGCACTCCCCTTCAAAGACGCTGTCCGCCTCGATGCCGAGGAGCTTCTTCGGCCGCCCGATGTCCGCGGGCTTCATCTCCGTCATCAGGTTGGTCGCGGGATCGAACGTGATCAGGAAGGGAACTCCGCCGAGCCACACGACCTTTCCTCCCGCGTCGAGGTACCGGCGCACGAGGGCGCCCTCCGCCGCGCTCTCGTCCACGATCGCCGCCGGGACACTGTCCGTCGCGAAGACGATCACGCTCGGCGCCCGGTCGCCGATGCGGGCCTTCAGGAAGTCGGCAACGTCGCGCAGAGTCACCCACTGGAAGCTCTCGGCCTCGAGCGCATCGCGGAGCTCCCGGTCCCCCTCGTAGGATTTGTACGGGACGCGCGCGTCGTAGTAAACGGCCCGAAACGCCTTGTGCGCCGGCGCCGCCGAGAGGTCGCCCGCCAGCGCGTGGATCCTGCCGTCGTCGCTCCCCACGTAGATCCGTCCGTCCCGGACGAGCGGCGTCGCGTGGACGGTGTCTCCGGTCAGGAAGCGCCAGAGCTCGCGCCCGGTGGCCACATCGAACGCGAACACGGCGCCGCTCGCGTCGCCCAGGACGACGACGTCTCCCGCGCGCGCGGGGGAAGAGAGCGCGTTCGAGTCGGTGCGGTGGCGCCAGAGCTCCTTCCCCGTCGCGAGCTCCACGGCATGCACGAACCGTCCGTCCGAGGACCCCACGATCGCGCGGTCGCCGGCGATCGCCGGCGATCCGACCACCCAGCTGATCTGGTGGTCGAAGTTCCAGCGCTCCTTCCCCGTGGCGCGGTCGACGCCGTAGAGACGGCCGTCGCGGCAGCCGATGACGACGATCCGCCGTGACGGCGGGAGAGCTCTGCACCGACCGCCGGTCGTATCCCGCATCCTCGAGGTCGATCGAGACGCCCTGCGTCGCGAACTTCCAGCGCAGCGCACCGCTCGCCGCGTCGATGGCGTAGAGATGTCCGTCGCAGCTTCCGACGTAAACGACGCCCTCGGCCACCGTCGGCGAGGAGCGCACGCGGCCGCCCGTCGGGAAGCGCCACGCGACCCTCCCGGTCGCCGCGTCGACGGCGAGGACCTCGCCGCTTCCCGAGCCGACGAAGAGGCGCGTTCCCGCGACCGCGGGCGCGGAGAGGAAGAAGTCCCATCCCCACTTGAACGGCATCTCGGCGCCGAGCGCCACCTTCCAGCGCTCCTTGCCCGTGCGGGCGTCGACGGCGTGGAGAAAACCGTCCCGGCTCTCGGCCACGACGTTGCCGGCCGCGTAGGCGGCGGGGCCGTCGACGGCGCCCCCCGTCCGGAAGCGCCAGCGCTCCGCCCCGCTCGCGCCGTCGATCGCGTAGAGGTTCCCGTCGCCGCTGCCGGCGATCACGAGCCCGTTCACCCAGATCGGCGAGCCGTGCACGGCGCCTTCCGTCCGAAAGGTCCAGACGGCCGCGGGGCGCCGGTGCGGGAGACCCCCGGGGAACGTCCCGTCCCGGGCGGCTCCCCGGAAGCCAACGACGTCGGGGGCCGTGGCCAACGCCGCCCCCGACGCGAAGCCGGGAAACCCGAGCGCGGGCACGAAGGCCGCCAGGAGGGGAGGGGCAAAGCGAAGCGGGAGGGTCCAGAGGAGCGGGAGGGTCCAGAGGAGCGACAGGGTCCGGAAGAGTCCGGCGGAACGCGGCGCGATTGTGTTCATGGGAGACCCTTACGCCGTCTTCGGGGCTTCGTCTCACGCCGGGAGGCGCATGTCGCCTCGTGGCGCGTCCCGGCGGACGCCTCGGGCCGGCGCAACCCGGGGGGAGGGGCGACGTATCACCTCTCGTGCACAATCGACTCGAATCCTGGAAGGAGATCGCCGCCCACTTCGGCCGCCGGATCCGAACGGTCCAGCGCTGGGAAAAAGAGGAGGGTCTCCCGGTCCGCCGCCACGCGCACCGCCTCCGGGGCACGGTCTACGCCCTCCCCGACGAGCTCGACCGGTGGTGGGCGAGCCGGGCCGTTCCTCCCGCCGGCGATCCCGACGAGCCGGCGCCGTCGCCTCCCGCCGCCGTGTCGCCCCGGTTCCTCCCGCTCCCACGGCCGCGGGCGCTCTTCGCGAGCCTCGCGGCCGGTCTGGCGGCCCTCGTGCTCGCGGCGGGCCTCTGGACGCGCTGGCTCGCCGCCTCCCCCGCGGCGCCGGCTCCGGACGACGCAGCCTCGCCGCGTGTCCTCGAGGCGCGATATCTGCTTCACCGGGGATCGGCCGCGGA
This sequence comes from Thermoanaerobaculia bacterium, assembly GCA_038329555.1. Lineage (GTDB taxonomy): Bacteria > Acidobacteriota > Thermoanaerobaculia > UBA5066 > Gp7-AA6 > JALYUA01. The sequence goes on along the minus strand of JBBQNC010000019.1, from coordinate 15,952 downwards.
GGTCGAGCGGGCGGTCGCGCTCTGCTCCGCGGAGGCCGGCCGGATCGACGCGGATCCTCGGGCGAAGCCGCCCGAGAAAGCGGCGATCCACGAGTGCCTCGCGCACGGCGCGCTCGCGGACGGGCTTCTCAAGGCCACGGCGGAAGCGGAGATCGCGCACGCGCTCGACCCGCGACGCGCCGATTCCGTCGCGATCGCGGCCTGGGCGGGCTACATCCGCGACTGGAACGCGCCGGCGGCCGAAGCCGGATACCGCCGGGCGATCGCGCTCGACCCCGCCGCGGGCCTTCCGCACCACGGCTTCGCGCACTTTCTCTCCTCGCGCGGCCGCCACGACGAGTCGATCGCGGAGCTGCGCCGGGCTCAGCGCGCTCAGCCGCTCTCGGCGGCGTTGAACGACGACGGGTGCTGGTTCTTCTACCGCGCCCGCCGCTACTCGGAAGGGATCACGGAAGCCGAGCGCGCTCTGACGCTCGAGCCGCAGCGCCCCGGCGCCCTGCAGTGCATCCTGACCGCCCGCGCGGCCCGGGGGGAGCACGCCGCCGCCCGAGACGCCGCCGTCACGATCCTGCGGACGCTCGGAGATTCCGCCGCCGAAGTCATCGCCGCCGCCCCCCCCGAGGAGGCGATGCTCCGCTTCGACCGCCGGATGCTGGAGCGGCTGGACGAACGGCGCGCGTCGCTCGCACTCCCGGCGACCCCGTACGCGCTCCTCTACGGAGAGATCGGGGACCGTGACCGCGCCCTGGCCTGGCTCGAGCGCGGCCTCGCCGACCACGATCCGATCCTGCTCCTCGTCCGCATCCATCCGGCGTTCGACAGTCTCCGCGGCGATCCCCGCCTGGAACCACTGCTGCGGCGCGCGGGAGTCTGACGCCTGGCGGGGAGCGGTTCCTGACAGAATCGCCGCGATGACTGCTCGGGCGACGTCCTCAACGCGCGGCGCTCCCGTCTGGGACATCGTGCCGCTCGACCGGCTGCTCCTCGTTCTCCTCGTCGCCGCGAAGCTCGCGGTCCACCTCGCGACCGCCGGCCGCTACGGGTACTTCCGCGACGAGCTTTACTTCCTCGATCTGGGGCGGCACCTCGACTGGGGTTACGTGGACTGCGCGCCGCTCGTCGCGGTGTACGCGAAGATCGCGCTCTGGCTCGGCGGCTCCCTGCCGGCGCTGCGGGCGATCGCCGCGGTCGCAGGAGCCGCGAAGGTCGCCGTCACGATGGTTCTGGCCCGCGAGCTGGGCGGGCGCCGGTTCGCGCAGGGGCTGGCGGGCCTCGGCGCGCTCGCGGCTCCGATCCACCTCGGGGTCGACAGCATCCTGACGATGAACGGATTCGAGCCGCTCTTCTGGATGGGATGCATGTGGGCTCTGATCCGGATCGTGCGCACGGGCGACTCCCGCCTCTGGATCGCGTTCGGGGTCTTCGCGGGGCTGGGGCTCGAGAACAAGCACTCCACGCTCCTCTTCGGGGGCGCCGTCCTCGTCGCGCTGCTCCTCTCGCCCGAGCGGCGTGAGCTCGCGAAACCGTGGATCTGGATCGGCGGCGCGATCGCGCTCCTTCTTTTCCTGCCCAACCTTCTGTGGCAGGCCCGGCACGGCTTTCCGACGCTCGAGGACCTCGAGAACGTGAAGCGCTCCGGAAAGAACGTGGCGCTTTCCCCCCTCGCCTTCGTGCGGGAGCAGGTGCTCTTCCTGCATCCGCTCCTGCTGCCGATCTGGCTCACGGGCCTGGTCTCGCTCCTCTTCGGGCGGCTCTCGCGGGCGCGCGTGGTCGGGTGGACCTACGTCGTGCTCCTCGTCGCGATGATCGCGGCGAAGGCGAAGAGCTACTACCTCGCGCCCATCTACCCCCTGCTCTTCGCCGCCGGCGCCGTCGCGATCGAGGACTGGCTCGCGCGCCGGACCTGGAGCCGAGGACGGCTGTGGCCGAAGGCCGTCATCGTGACGCTCGTGTTCGCGGCCGCCGCGAGCGTCGCGCCCGCCATCCTCCCATTCCTGCCGCCGGAGAAGCTTCTCGCGTACCAGCGAAAGATCGGCGCCGCGCCGTCAAAAACGGAGGTGCGCCACGAGGGTCCCCTGGACCAGAGGCTCGGGGATCAGTTCGGCTGGCCGGAGCTCGTCGCGGACGTCGCGAGGATCTACCGTTCGCTGCCGCCGGAAGAGCGCGCGCGCACCGGCATCTTCGCGAGCAACTACGGCGAGGCGGGCGCCCTCAACCTCTTCGGCGCGGCGCTCGGGCTTCCGGCCCCGATCTGCACGCACCAGAACCACTGGTACTGGGGCCCGCCGGCGCGGGAGCCCGAGAACCTGATCTGGCTCCAGTGGAGGCGGCCGGGAATCGAGAGGCACTGCCGCGCGGTCGAACAGGTCGGAGACCACTCCCACCCGTGGGGGATGGCAGAGGAAAACCGGCCGATCTATCTCTGCCGCGGCCTGAAGCGCCCGCTCGCAGAGATGTGGCCCGATCTGAAGCACTGGAACTAACGCCAACTCCCCTCTCCCGCCGGGAGAGGGGGGGGGGAAGAGGAGCTTGGGAGCGTTTCTGCCTATCCCGTCCATCCGCTCGCAGCGCGAGGACGGTCAAATCCCCCCTCCCCCGCACCGGGGGAGAGGCTCAGGGTGAGGGGGACGCTACGACCGCCGCAGGAACAGAACGCCGGCGACCGCCAGCAGGAGGACGAGGCCTCCCATCGCATACGGGTTCAACGTGGGCACCGTGACCGGGGCCGCGTTGATCGCCAGCTGCCAGTCGTCGATGCCGGCGACCAGGGTGTAGCCGGGGCTCGGTCCGGAGCCGTTGGCGCGGTAGAAACCAAACTGGATCGGCGCGCCGGCGCCCGAGAAATCGGGATGCTGGGTGTTGTCGAAGAGCGTCGTCGTCGTGACGGCCACGCGCGCGAAGTCGGCGGACGTCAGCCCGGACGCGGAAACCGTATGGAACGACGTGCTGGGACCCGTGATCAGGACGCCGGTGTAGATGTACAGGTTCCCGCCCTGCAGGACCGCCGGTCCCGTGGACTGTCCCTGTCCGAAACATCCCGCCAGGCAGATCGCGCTCTCGGAGTAACCGAGGGTGGTGATCGGGCCCGACGTGGCGGGGTTGTAGGTGAACGCCGTGTAGATGTGGGTGCCGAGGATGGTGCTCGGGGTGCCGTTGACCGTATCGCTGACGCTGCGAATGAAGTTCGAGCCGATCGTCGCCTGGTTGGCCGTGACGCTCCCTCCGTTCCCGGCCGGGAAGATTGTCAACGTCCAGTTCGCGTCCGCGAACGTCGTGTCGGCGACCGTCGCCTGAGCGAGCGCGACCACCGGGAGGCCGATGGCCGAGGCGAGGATCCAGATGCCCGCCTTCGAGATCTTCATGTGTTCGTCCCACCCTTCGAAAAAAGAGAGTGCATGTTCGAAATGGCCTGTGGCGACCCGGATTCCGGGACCGACCCGGGTTGGGTTGGAGAGGAGAAGCGGGCGAAGCCTATCCGCCCCCATTCAAACCGTCAAGCCGGGCGCGCGGAGGGACTCCGAGGGCGATGGACCGCACCGGCCCCCCGGCGGGACAGGGAGCCGGTGCGATGAATCGCCGCATCACCAGATCCGGCACCTCGAGGAGCGCACCATGGCCGCGCCCGGCGGGCACTGGAACGCCCGGGCGAACTCCGGCATGTTCGACACGGTTCCGATCGCGCGGAACTTGCCGAGTGGATGCTCGTTCGTCTGGGCCATGAGACGAGCGAACTCGGGGCGGTGGTTCGACGCCCAGAGGCGCGCGTTCGCGACGAAGAAGCGTTGGTCGGCGGTCAGGCCGTCGGTCGGCGCGGGCTCCGGCTTGCCTTCGAGACTCCTCCCTTTTAGGCGCGATACGCGATGGTCAACCCGCCGAGATCCGCGATCGCCTCCCCCTGAACGAGCGCGCCGTTCTGATGCACCTCGGGCTCGACGAAATAGCCGTCGAACTGCTGGACGATGCAGGCGGCCCCCTCGTCGAACTTCTTCGCATCCTCGGCGGTCCAACAGTCGACCTGGTATCACTTCGCGTCGAATTTCCGGCCGGAGTTGTCGAAGCCGTGGATGATCTCGCGGCCGATCACTCCGCCGATCGAGCCGTAGTTGATCGCGTCGTCCCCGTCCGGATAGAAGAAGGGGGGCTGCAGGATCGTAGTCGCGGGCGGGAAGACCGAGGCCGGCCTGGAGTGCCGCGGCGATCACGCGCGAGGAATCCTTCCGATCCTCCTCCGACCCGAAGGCGAAGAGTGCGTTGACGCCCATCGACTGCAGCCGGGCGATCTCCTCTCGCAGCGCCGCCGCGTCCCGGATTGCCTCGATCCGCGCCAGCTCCGTCTGGATGGGCGCGATGCCCTTCGTTTCGATCGCCGCCAGCCTTTCGAGGATCGCGCGAAGGTCGTTCTGGTTGCGCTGCCGCAGCTCGTCGAAGGAGCCCCAGCGCGGGCGGTCCGCCGGGATCGGATTCTTTGCGAGCCAGCCCGCGTCCGCGTACTGGTAGAAGTCCGTGCAGGCTTCGCCCGCGCCGCCCAGCCCCTCGACGTCGAGCGTGCGGAGGCGCGCCTTGCCCGGCTCGCCGGGAGATCGCTTCGCGGCCGCCGGCATCTGCGGGGCCGCCGAAGCGGTCGAGAGCGTCGACGCCAGAACCAGAAGGGCGGCCGCGGCCGCCGGACTCCACCGAAGCGACGGACGATTGATTTTCGCGCGCACGGGGCCTCCTCGATCGCGGGCGAAAAGCTCCCCGATCTGGGGCGTGGTACGCAAAGTTTCGACAGGAGTTTGCCGGCACGATTACGGCGGCGATGAAGTGGTGCGTTTCGTTACGAAGTCTCTCTCTCGCGAAGCAGTGAACCGCGATGGCACAGAGGGGAGAGAAACCCGCCCGCGAAGATGCGGCCGCAGACCCTCAGCTCGCTCCGGGCACCGGCCCCAGGTACCGGTCGAGCCAGTCCAGGATCTCCTTGATGATCGGCTGGATGACCGGCGGGATGTGCCCCCCCTCGAAGACGAAGTGGCGCTTGTCCTTTTCCGCCGTCCCGAGCTGCCGGAAGAAGGGCAGCTGCGCCGTCTCGTACGGATGCGCGAAGTCGTTTCGTCCGCTGATGTAGAGGACGGGAACCTTGACGCGCGAGATGAAGTTGATCGGCTCGATCTCCGGGGGATAACGGCCGAACCGGAATCCTCCCGTCAGAAGCACCGCCGCCTGGAAGCGATCCTCGACCGCGATGAGCGGGACGCCGTCGATCGCGCCGAGGCTGACCCCGTAGAAGGCGAGCTTCCCCGGGGCGATGTCGGGACGGGTCTCCAGGTAGTCGATCGAGCGCCCGAGCTCCTTCGACCACTGGATCACGAAATCCCTCCATTGTCGTGGCCCCGCGTCCCCCGGGTCGGTGCGGCGCTCAAACATGCCTTTGTAGATCGGACACAGAACCGCGCGGCCGCTTCGGATGACGAACTCGACCCATCTCAAATCCATGTCGGAGCTGGATCGGGTCAGCCGCGCGACGGTGCTTGGGAAGTAGATGACCGTCTGGTAGGGCGGCCGGGCATTGCCCGGAAGGAAGAGGAACGCCGGGATCCGATCGTTGCGGTCCGCGGAGAGATAGCTCACCTTCTGCTTTCGCCAGTACTGCGAGACCTGTTCGGGACCTTCGACCCGGGCGTCGAGAGGCCCTTTGTCGTAGGAGTAGAGACTGCGATAGACCCGGAACACCTCGTCGGAAACGGGCGTCTCCTTGTTGTAGTCGCGGGCGACGGCGCCGATCGCGCGCGTCAGGGTCGGGTCGGACAGCGGGGTCGGGTAGCGCGCGCACCGGAAACCGTACGAGGGCTGTCGGCTGAACGGGTCCTGGGCGTCCGGCTCCAGGAACACGTAGCTCGGATCGAACCACCCGCCGCCGAGGGTGTACCGGCGGCCCGCGTTCTCGTTCCAGCACCACTCCCTGACGTTTCCGGCCATGTCGTACGTCCCCTCGGGACTCAACCCCTGGTACGTGCCGACGGCCGCCGGGCCCTTCCCCGAGAGGTTCGAGAACTGGAGGATCTCCGAGAAGTTGACGATGCCGGCGGCCTTGAACCAGTGGTAGATCGTCGGAAGGCTCTTTCCCGCAAACTCGGCGTACGCCGCCGCCTCGAACCAGCTCACGCCGCCGACGGGATAGTTCTCGCGTCCTTCGGGAAACGAACCGAGCTCCCAGGACGCGGGCCCGGGCCGCCCGGTCACGTCGCGAAACCGCTCCTGCGCCTCTTCCCAGGAGAGCTCCCGGCCTTCCCGCACGAACGGCTGCTTCCAGTACTCGCGCTTCGAGTAGCCGCCCGCGTCCACGAACTTCTTGAACTGCCCGTTCGTCACCTCGTACTTATCCAGCCAGAAGTCGTCGAGCGCGACGGGGGGAAGGCTGCGGAGCGCGAAGGAGCCGCCGGAAATCCGGACCATCCCCGCGGGGACCTCGGAGGCCGGGACGAGGCGGACGGCGCCTCGAAACGTCGGGGCGGCGTCCTCGACCGTCGCGAACCCGGGCTTGACGAGCTTCCACCGGTAGTAGGCCAGAGGCATTCGCGTCTCGACGGGAGACGTGCCGAGCGGCTGCCAGTCGGCCTTCACGTCGGCGTACTGCTTCACGAAAACGGCCGCCCCCTTCGGGTCCGTCACGACCGAGACCGCCTGCCACGATTCCCTCCGCATGCGGGCCACGTCGGCGGGTGCGTAGCGCTCCGCCTCGCGGGCGAGGGCCACGGCCGCGCCGTACTTCTGCTGCTCGACGAGCCGCGCGACCTGCGGGAGCGTCACGTCGCGCGCCCGGCGCACGCGGGACGACCGGACGAACCACCAGGCGCTCGCCGCCGCGATCAGCAGGAGAGCCGCGGCCGCCGCACGGACGGGGACGCGCGAAAGGAGGGGCTGCCGGCGCTTGGAGCCGGAATCGCCACTCGAGGAGGCGAGGAGCTCCGCCTCCATCTCGTTGGCCGAAGGAAAGCGGTCCTCGGGGCGCTTCTCGAGCGAGCGCGCCACGATCTTCTCGACCGCCGCCGGCACGTCCGGCCGCACCGTCTTGAGCGGCGGCGGCGGGTCGCGGAGGATCGCCGTCAGCGTCAGCAGGTGCGAGTCGCCCTGGAAGGGCCGGCGGCCGGCGAGCATCTCGTAGAGGACCGAGCCCAGAGAGAAGACGTCGGAGCGCGCATCGACCCCGTGGCCGAGCGCCTGCTCGGGGGACATGTAGGCGATCGTCCCGAGGATCGCGCCCTGCCGGGTGCGCTCGAAGGCGGTCGCGGCGGTCGCCGTCGAGTCCGTCGTCTCAGCTCCCTCGACGGCGTCGCGCTCGACGAGCTTGGCCAGCCCGAAGTCGAGGACTTTGACCCGGCCGTTCGCCGCAACCATGACGTTCGCGGGCTTCACGTCGCGGTGGACGATCCCCGCCGCGTGCGCCGCGCCGAGCGCCGAGGCGATCTGCGCCCCGTAATCGAGCGCTTCCCGCAGGGGCAGGCCCGTCTTCGGGATGAGCTGGTCGAGCGGCGTCCCCTCGAGGTATTCCATGACCATGAAGTCCACGCCGTCGGCGGTGTCGATGTCGTGAATGGTGACGATGTGCGGATGGTTCAGCGCCGAGGCCGCCTTCGCTTCGCGGACGAACCGCCACTTGCGCTCCGCGTCGCCGACCGCTTCCGGCCGGAGCACCTTGATCGCGACGGTCCGGTCAAGATGCGTGTCCAGCGCCCGGTAGACGACCCCCATCCCCCCCTCGCCGACTTTCGCGACGATCCGGTAGTGCTTGAGCGACGTGTCGATCATGGAAATTGGGGGGGCCCGGAATCAGGCTATTACACCCGAGCGGCGGCGTTCTCCAGGAAATCCCCTCTCCCCCCCGTTCGGGGGAGAGGGTCAGGATGAGGGGGTCGCTCGGTCCCCTACGGCTTGGCTTCCCACTGCACGGGCGCGCGGAAGGTCACGGCGTAGGAGTAGGTCCGCCCGTCGACCTTGACCGGCGCCTCGACAAACGCGCGGCCGGCGACCAGCTCCGGCCCCATCTGCTCGCCCGCGAACCGGCCCGGTTCGGCCGGCCGGAGAACGCCGTTCTCGAACTCTCGGTGGTAGATCTTCGCCTCCTTGAGCCGTGTGTCCGGTCCGAACGTCAGCTCGATCGCGTGCAGGGCGCCCGCCTTCGCGCGCTCGGCCGAGTCGGGAACCTTCGGGTCGAAGGGCACATCGCTCACGGTCACGACGTAACCGATCTTCGACCGGTCGGTTCCCTCCGGAATCTCCCGTGCCCAGGAGTGCGCGAGCTTCGCAGTCTCGCCGTTCACGGTCAGGTCGCCGATCGCCCCGCCCCAGACCGATATGCTCCCCGGGATCCTCGGCGGAGCCGGCGGACGAGGGCTCGTCCAGTCGTCCTTCGCGACCTTCCAGCCGTTGCCGTCGCGGGCGATCCTCGCCCAACCCTTCACACGCTGCGAGTCGCTCCGACGCGTGCCCTCCATCTCGAGCAGGTAGCCTCGCTGCTGCGGCGTCTGCTTGAGGATCGTCACATCGGAGATCGCCTCGCCGCGCAGACGCTCCACGTTCTGCTTCTCGTTGGCCGCCATGCCGGTGACGATCTTCTCTGGGAGAAACCGCTCCACGTCCTTGAGACTCCTCATCGTTTGAATGGCGGAGAGATACGAACGGTAGAAGTCGCCGGGCGTCAGACCGGGCGCCGGCGTCGACTCCGGCGTTTGCGCCGCGAGGGTCGCCGCGAAGATCGAGAGAACACACACGGCGGCCGGCACCCCGCCGGCATTGAAACCTTTTCGCATCGAGCACTCTCCTGGTACGCCTTCGTACGCCCGGATAACGCGGAATCCGAGCCCCGCATTCTTTCCGGCTTTCGAGCTTCCCCGAGTCACTTCGAGCCGCCTTCCCGGCCGTAAGACGGACAAACCGACCGGAAAATTTCATCCGTCGCTCTCTTTCCGTTGACAAAACCTCACGCCGGGACTTATTAAGCTTCCAACTGAGGCCCACTCCCGGGGATTCGAGGTGATTCGATTGAAAGAGGAGGCTGGCATGCTCCAGCGGAGGATCGGAATCCTGATGGTCTGCGCCGCGATCATCGTCCTTTCGGCGGTCTCGGCCCTCGCTCAATCCACGCCGGGCAAGATTACCGGGACCGTGCATGTCGCCAGTGGAGCACCGGTCGGAGGCGCCGCGATCACGATCACGAACCAGGCGACAGGGGCGACCCGCGTCGTCCGGTCCGCCACGGACGGAACCTTCGAGGCGGCGGATCTGCCGCCGGGCCTCTACACGCTGTCGGCGGACGTGCAAGGCTTCCGCAAGGTGCTCTCGAAGGATCACCGGCTCGACGCGGGCGCGACGGTCACCGTGGACATCCCGCTCGACGTCAGGGTCTCGGAGGAGGTCACGGTGACCGCGATGAAACGCGAGGAGACGATCCTCGACACGCCGGTTTCCGTCGCCGCCCCGACCGAAGAGGTGCTGCGCGAGCGCGGCGTCCAGAACATCGAGGAACTGGCGGCGAACGTTGCCGGCTTCAGCGTCCAGAACCTGGGCCCGGGGCAGAGCCAGATTGCAATGCGAGGCGTCTCCTCGGGTCAGATCGCGCGCGACCAGCCGGGCGTCAAGGAGAACGTGGGCGTTTACCTGGACGAGTCGGTCATTTCCCTCTCCTTGTTCACGCCCGACATCGACCTCTTCGATATGAACCGTGTGGAGGTGCTGCGCGGGCCGCAGGGCACCCTGTTCGGATCCGGCTCGCTGTCGGGGACGGTTCGCTACATCACCAACCAGCCCGAGCTCGGCGCGATGAGCTTTTTCGGCGAAGCCGGCGGAAACACCGTCACCGATGGCAACCAAGGCGGCAACGTCAAGGTGGGCGTCAACGCGCCTTTCGGGAGCACCGCGGCCCTCCGGATCGTCGGGTACTACGACCGGTTTGGCGGTTGGACCGACGCCGTGCAACCCGACTTGAGCGTCAAGAAGGACGTCAACACCGGCCGCCGCGCCGGCGTGCGGGCGGCCGTCCTGATCGCTCCCGACGATCGTCTTTCCATCACTCCGAGGATCGTCTACCAGGACGTCAAGATGAACGGCTGGAATCGTGAAGACGTCTTCAACATCCTCGCGAACCCCTTCACGACGACTCGGCCCAAGGTCACTCTCGGCGACCGCAGAATCTTCACCCAGATCGACGAGCCATTCACCGACAAGTTCTTCCTCGGGGACCTGAACGTCAAATACAACTTCGGCGACATGACGCTGACGTCAGTCACGTCGTACACGCATCGGGACATCCTGGTCGTGCGCGACGCGGGCGCGCTGACGGCCAGCATCACCGGCGGCTCCATCGGTCTGCCCGAGAACATCTTCACCCTCGACGCGCCCTTGAACGACGCCACCAAGGCGCAGGGATGGGGGGAGGAGGTACGGCTTTCCGGCGGAAAGGGCCGCTTCGTATGGCTCGGCGGCGCCTTCTACTCCGGCTCGCAGCGCGGGTACGGCCAGACGCTGGTCGTCAACGGTTTCGAAGATCTCAGCGGAATACCCACCGCGGGGCTTCGGGCGCCCAAGGACGTCCTGTTCTTCTCGGACTTGCACTACGACCTCACGCAGTTCGCGCTCTTCGGCGAAGCGACGCTGTCTCTGACCGACCAGTTCAGCCTGACGGGGGGGCTGCGGTATTACCACTTCAAGGAGGACAAGGCGCAGATCTTCGACGCGATCTTCGCGAACAACGACAACGGCAACTCCCTCGTGTCGCAGCCCGGAACTTCCAAGGCGGACGGTGTCGCACCGCGTTTCATTGCCAGCTACAAGGTGAGCCCCTCGACGAACTTGAACGCCCAGGTCTCGAAGGGCTTCCGCCTGGGAGGAGTCAACGACCCGTTGAACGTCCCGCTTTGCACGGCCCAGGACCTGATCACGTTCGGCGGCCGGGAGTCCTGGAAGGACGAGGTGGCCTGGAACTACGAGGTCGGGTCGAAGTCGCGGATCTTCAATGGCCGCGGCTCCTTCAACGTCTCGGCCTTCTACGAGGACATCCGAGATCTCCAGGTCATCGTGACCGCGGGCTCGTGCTCGTCCCGGCTCATCTTCAACGTTCCGAAGGCCCGCAGCATCGGAACCGAGGTCGAGTTCGCGGCGGCACCTAACGACAACTTCGACTTCTCGCTGTCGGGCAGCTACAACGACGCGACGCTTCAGTCTACGGTCACCTCGACGGACAAACTCGGCAACGTTAGCGTCGTTTCGGGAATCAGGGAGGGCAGACGCCTCCCGAGCGTGCCCAAGCTCCAGTTCGCGGCCGCGGTGACCTACCAGCAGCCGGTCGGCGACGGATTTCAGGCATACGTCTCCGGGGCCTACCAGCACATCGGCTCACGCTTCACCCAGGTCGGCGATCAGGACCTCGGCGTGCAGAGCCTCGTTACGTTCGGACCGAACACGATCGGTGGACCGTTGACGCAGTCGACGTTCACTTTCAATCCGGAGCTTCCGGCGTACGACCTCGTGAACCTGCGGTTCGGCGTCCGCCACGCGAAATGGGACGTCGCTCTCTACGCCAACAACCTGACCGACGAGAGGGCCCGCCTTTCACTCGACCGCGAGCGGGACTTCCGGGCGCGGATCGGCTACACGACGAACCAGCCGCGCACGTTCGGAATCACGACCCGCGTCGACTTCTGACCCGCTGATCCCGCGGCAGGCATCCTCTCTCCCCCGACACCGGGGGAGAGAGTCAGTGTCAGCCCTGGGGTCAGCCGTGTCAGCCCTGGGGTCAGTCGTGCATTTCGACATTTTGTGGGTCGGCTCGGATCACGCCGCAGCATTCCGCTCCAGGCGAAGGGCGCCGGAAGAATCCAAGAGGCGGTGGGCTGGGGCGCGTGTCGGGGATCGCCAATTCGCTCCGACCTCGGCACAAAAATGTCGAAATGCGACGCCCAGCTCCCTCAGGCAAGAAATGACGAAATGCACGACTGACCCCCAGCTCCCACGTTAAGGATTCCTCAATCTCTGAAACTAAACCGCAGCTCGTGACTCTGTATCTCCAGACAGTGCCTTCCCGGGCGGGCGGCACACCTAAGGAGGCTGGAATGCGGAATCGCCTGCGGGTTTTCTCCGTCTCGACCGCCGCCGGAATGACGGGTCTCGTCCTGGCCCTTTCCGGCGCCCCGTCGTCCGCCCGGGCTCAGACCGCGCCTCCCGCGGACGGCCGCAGCGTCAAGAAGGCCGCGCCCGCTCCGAGCGGGCCCGCGTCGTTCGACTTCGTCGTTTCGTCGAATGCCCGAAGGATGATGGAGCAGGGACAGAAGATCTTCCGCTTCGACACGTTCGGCAGCGAGGCCTTCTGGGGTGACGCCTTGCAGCTCCACAAGGCGATCGCCGGCGCGAAAAACGGCGGCGTCGGAGGCGGAGTCAGCCCGAAGACCGCGCTGTCCGTCGGCCTCAAGGTCGATGCGGACGCGCTTCCGGCTCCGCTCGTGCAGCAGATCAAGGCGGGGAAGGTCGACCTCGACGACCCGGCCACCACCCTGGCCCTCCTGAAGCTCAACGCCGTCGTCGGGGTCACCGGCTTCTTCGAGAAGAACGGCTCGATCCGCTCCATGGGCATCCAGTGCGCCTTCTGCCACTCGACCGTCGACGACTCCTTCGCCCCGGGGATCGGAAAGCGGCTGGACGGGTGGGCCAACCGGGACCTGAACGTCGGCGCGATCGTTTCCCTCGCGCCCAACCTGAAGCCCTACACCGATCTCCTCGGCGTGGACGTCGCGACGCTCAAGAAGGTCCTGGGAACCTGGGGCCCGGGCCGTTTCGACGCGGAGCTCGACAAGGACGGCAAGGCGCTGCGGCCGGACGGCAAGCAGGCCGGCACCTTGATCCCGCCCGCCTTCGGTCTCGCCGGCGTGAACCTTCACACGTGGACCGGTTTCGGATCCGTCCCGTATTGGAATGCATATGTCGCCGCGACCGAAATGCACGGCTCGGGAACGTTTTTCGACGCTCGACTCGCGGACAAGCAGCAGTACCCGGTCGCCGCGAAGAGCGGATCCTCTAACACGCGCGGCATTCCCGATCTCGTCACGTCGAAGCTGGCCGATCTCCACTTCTATCAGCTGGCGATCCCGGCTCCGAAGCCTCCTGCTGGGTCCTTCGATCGCGCCGCGGCCGAGCGCGGAAAACAGATTTTCGACTCCCGGGCGCGTTGCGCCACCTGTCACGTGCCGCCGCTCTTCACCGAGCCCGGCAACAACCTGCATTCGCCGGCTGAGATGGGAGTCGATTCCTTCCAGGCCGATCGCTCACCGACGCATATGTACCGCACGGCGCCGCTCGCCGGGCTCTGGAGTCACCAGAAGGGCGGCTTCTACCACGACGGCCGGTTCGCGAGCCTGGGCGAAGTCGTCGGACACTACGACAATCTTCTGGGCCTGAAGCTGAACGACCAGGAGAAGAGGGACCTGATCGAATACTTGAAGTCGCTCTAGGTTTCCTCTTCGTCTCTCTTCCCCTCTCCCCCGCGCTCGGGGGAGAGGGTCAGGGTGAGGGGGATCCCTACAAGAACGAAAGAGCCCTCTGCCGGGATTTTAGTCTCTCACTCCACCATCCGCTCGCGACCGACGAGTCTCCCGACCCAGCGAAGCGGAGGCGACGTGATTGGTATAGTTGCGAGCCAATTTCTACGAAAAAGGAGAATCGAATGCGTAAGGCGACTCGGGCCCTGCTGTGCCTCATCCTCGGACTCGCCGTCTCGCCGGCTTTCGCGGCCCCGGGGAAGGACTTCGAATCGACGCCCCAGGCGAAGGTCTACCGCGCGAACCAGAAAGCGATCGCCGCGGGAGACTACGAGGCCTACAAGAAGACGATGTCGAGCGAAGCCCTGAAGGAGATGGACGCGCAGACCAAGGCCATGGGCAAGCAGCCCAAGGACATCATGGAGCTCATCAAGATGATGTCGCCGACGGACATCAAGATCATCGACGTCAAGGTCGACGGGAAGAAGGCGACGATCGCGGTGACCGGGAAGTCCGACGGGCAGGCGATGAAGGGGTCGGCGGCGCTGGTCGAAGAGAACGGCCAGTGGAAGATCGGCAAACAGGACTGGTCGAACGCCAAGTAAGGTCAGTTCCGGCTCGCTTCCCGGCACTTTCCTTCCCCGCGCCCCAGAGAGAGGCGAGCCGGCTCCGCCGTCTTCTCTCCACCCGCGACAGCGGGGGGAGAGGACGGGTGAGGGGGGTAAGCCGCACTCCGTCTCTAGCTCCGCCGACTCCCCCTCACTCTGACCCTCTCCCCGATTGCGGGGGAGAGAGGATTCCTGGGGCGGGAGAGTGTCTGGTGACTGAGAGAGGGGAAGTGTCAGTGAGGAAGAGGGGGAATCCCTGAGACTCCCGCGTTACTTCTTCGCCGACTCCTCCCAGGCCTTCAGCAACGCCGCGTCGACGGTGAAGTCGAAGACGGGGTCGTCGCCGGCGGGACGCCAGACGAACGTTCCGGCCATGCGATCCGGGGTGCGAGCCGTCTCCGTCCATCCCGAACCGCGCACGGACCCGCCCGAGAACTGCGACGGCTTGCGATCCGGATCGAGCACCAGCACCCACCATCCGTCGCCGTCCGCCTCGAGCACGATACCCGTCCTGACGGCGTCCCAGACGGCGCAGGTGACGTTCTCGCAATGCCGGATGCGCTCGGAGACGTCCTCCGTCGAAAGGATCACGTAGGTCTTCGGCTTCTCCGGATCGAGGCGGCTCGTGCCGCGCACCATCCACGCATACTTCAGGTCGAAGGTCTTGCCGTGCGCCACCGCCTTGCCTTCGAACGCGGGCGGAGTCGCGGCGGCAGGGGCAGACAAGACCGCCGCGAGCGCGAACAGGACGACCGTTCGCAGCGTCATGGACTTACCTCCTTCAGTAGCGCGCTCCGGCGGGCGCCGGAATCGCGTCGAGGTCCGCGAGATCCTCGGCCGTCAGCTCGATGTCCGCCGCGGCGACGTTCTCCTCGAGATACTTCCGCCGCTGCGTGCCGGGGATCGCCAGCACGTGCTCGCCCCGGGAGAGCACCCAGGCGAGCGCGACCTGCGCCGGAGTGACGCCTCGGCGCGCCGCGACCGCGCGGACGCTGTCGACGAGCGCCTGGTTGCGCGCGACCTCCTCCGGTCCGAATCGCGGCAGCGTCGACCGAAAGTCCGTCGGGTCGAAGCGCGCATCCGCCGTGATCTTCCCCGTCAGGAACCCCCGCCCGAGTGGCGCGAACGCCACGAAGGACGCGCCCTTGCCCGCGCACCACGGGATGACGCCGGCGAGGTAGTCGCGCGTCCAGAGCGAGAGCTCGGACTGGACCGCGGTCACGGGATGGATTCGCGCGATGCGTTCCAGGTCCTCGACCGTCGCCTCCGAGATGCCGAGCCATCGGACCTTTCCCGCCGCGACCAGCCCGGCCATCGCGCCCCACGTCTCCTCGACGGGGACCTTCGGGTCGATCCGATGGAGGTAGTACAGGTCGATGATTCCGGTGCCGAGCCGCGCGAGCGATCCGTCGCACGCGTCGCGGATGTGCTCGGGCCGCCCGTCGCGGCCGAATCGGTAGGTCGCCTTGTCCTCGACGACGAGGCCCGCCTTCGTCGCGATGACCACCCCATCGCGGCGTCCCGCGATCGCGCGCCCGACGAGCTTTTCGTTCGTGAACGGCCCGTAGACGTCCGCCGTGTCGAAATGGTCGACGCCGATGTCGAGAGCGAGCCGGATGACGTCGATCGCCGCCGCCTCGTCCACGGACTCGTCGCGATACCCCCAGGAGAACCCCATGCACCCGAGACCGACGGGAAAGACCGCGCGCCCCGATCCGCCCAGCCCTCGCTGCCCCACGCCGGCAACATATCAAGCGGGTTCGAGCGGCCTCCCGCCGGGCGTGGCGGGCCCGCCGAGCGGCAGCGTCACCGTGAACGTGGAGCCCTCGCCGGGCGTGCTCT
>JBBQNC010000018.1:0-27515 GCA_038329555.1 Thermoanaerobaculia bacterium | reverse complement strand
GAGGCCTACATCTTCTGGTCGGGCCGGGTCGGCTCGAAGTTTCGGGACGCGCTCGCCGAGCGGGCGCGTCACGGCGTCGAGGTCCGTCTCATCCTCGACGCCGTCGGCTCGCCCAAATCCAAGCTCAAGGAGGCGGACGTGGCGGCGATGCGCGCGGCGGGCTGCATCATCGAGATGTACCACCCGCTGAAACCCTGGATGCTCGATTCCATCAACAACCGCACCCATCGGCGCATCCTGGTCGTCGACGGGCGGGGGGGATTCACGGGTGGCGTCGGGATCGCGGACGAATGGCTCGGGGACGCGGACGGGCCCGATCACTGGCGCGAGACTCAACTCCAGGTAGAGGGACCTGTCGTGTCTCATCTCCAGGCCGCCTTCCTCGACAACTGGGCGGAGGCACGGGGAGAGCCGCTCCTCGGAGAGAAGTTCTATCCCCGCCTGGCTTCGCAGGGCCCGGTCCGCTCGCAGGTGATCCTTTCCACGGGGCGCGCCCCGAGCTCCGCCACGAAGCTTCTCTACGGCGTCTCGATCGCGGCGGCGCAGCATCGGATCTACCTCTCGAACTCGTACTTCCTCCCGGACCGCGAGACGTCGGCCGCTCTCGTCGACGCGGCGCACCGCGGGGTCGACGTCGAGATCATCGTGCCCGGCGAAGTCAACGACGTCCCCGCCACGAAAGCGGGCGGCCGGTCCTCCTTCGGCAAGCTGTTGAGCGGCGGCGTCAAGATCTTCGAGTACCAGCCCACGATGTTCCATCCGAAGACGATGGTGGTCGACGGGATCTTCTCGGTCGTGGGCTCGACGAACTTCGACAACCGCTCTTTCCGTTTGAACGACGAGATCAACCTCTCGATTTACGACGAGGGGATCGGCCGGACCATGGAGGAGCTCTTCGTCAAGGACCGTGGCCGGTCGCGCCGGTACACCCGGGAGCTCTATCTGTCCCGTTCCTGGAAGGACCGCTTCTTCGAATTGGCGGTGCTCCCGTTTCGCTCGCAGCTGTAAAGATCCCTTACAAACAGCGTTAGGTTTTTGAACAATTCGGTGACAACGAACGTCACCGGAATCCCGCTGTCCGCAAACTTACGTCTTAGTTTGAGTCACTTACGCGGAGCCCGACGATGGCCGACCGCTTGCAATCTCATCCCAGCGAGGAAACCAAATCCTCACCTCCTCCTTTCGCCCCCCGGGCGGCCCCACCCCGACCCGGGGACTTTTTTGCCCGAAAAAGCCCCGGGCAGCCGTTCCGAGCGGCTTCCGCAGCGCGGGACCCCCGGCCTGCTTCTTGCTCCCTTCGGCCGCGTGAAGAAGGAAATCGACCCCGCTGCAGGGAACGTCGGGGACGTCGGCGATGCCCGACCGGGAGAACGGCCTCCCGTCGCCCCGGACAGCCGCCCGCCGGAGCAGACCGAGTCGACGACCCGACACATTTTCCTCGTGAAGGACGGGGAGTACTGTTGCTCGCGGTGCGGAGCCCCCATGAACGATCGCACGCTCGACGAGGAGTGCGTTATGAGTCATGGGTAATGAGTTTCGGGATATCGGTTATCGGTGATCAGTTCTCAGTTCTCAGAGGGCCACGGAGACCGAGAACTGAAAACTAGAGACTGAAAACCCAAGACTCAAAAGCCAATACTCAAGACTCCCTCTCCTGTACCCTTCCCGCGTGCGCGTCCTGGCGGGTGACATCGGGGGCACCAAGACGGCCGTCGGCATTGCGGTCGTCGACAGCCGGCGGGTTTCCCTCGAGCGGTCGCACCGGTACGCGAGCGCCGAGCACACGTCGCTCGAGGCGATCCTGGACGACTTTCTCTCGCGAGAGCGCCGGCGCCCGGTCGTCGCCGCGTTCGGAGTGGCGGGCCCGGTCGTCGCCGGACACTCGAAGGTCACGAAGCTGCCGTGGATGCTCGACGAGAAGACGCTCTCGCGGGCGACGCGCATCCCGCGCGTCCGTCTGCTGAACGACTTCGTCGCGGCGGCCTTCGGAATCCCGTATCTGACCGGCCGGCAGGTGGCGACGCTCGCGGAGGGCGATCCCGAGCCGGGGGGCGCGATGGCGCTGATCGGGGCGGGAACGGGGCTGGGGGAGGCCGCGCTGTGGCGCTCGGGAGGCCGCATCGAGGCGCTCGCCTCCCAGGGAGGACACTCCGACTTCGCGCCGCGCGATCCGCGGGAGGACCGCCTCTTGTGGTTCGTGCGCCACCGGTTCGGAAGAGTCAGCTGGGATCGCCTGCTTTCGGGCGAGGGCCTCGGGCACATCTACGACTTCCTCGAGGACGACGGAGCGGCGTCCGCGAGTCCCGCGGTCCACCGGGCCTTCGAGAAGGAGGATCGGGCCGCCGTCATCAGCCGGTACGGTCTCTCGCGCCGGGACCCGCTGTGCCGCCAGGCGCTCGACATGTTCGTCTCGATCTACGGGTCCGCGGCCGGGAACCTCGCGCTCCAGTTCCGAGCCACGGGGGGCCTGTACATCGGCGGCGGGATCGCGCCGCGAATTCTGCCGGCGCTCCGGACGAAGGCCTTTCTGGAGGCGTTTCGCGACAAGGCGCCGATGGACGGCCTGCTCGGCCGCATTCCGATCCGGGTGATCCGCGAGCCGAGCCTCGGCCTGTACGGAGCCGCCGCCGCGGCTTACCGGATGGTAACGGAGCGCACGCGGTTGTCCTCGAGGAGGACGACGCGGCGGATCCTCGGGTAGTCCCAGCGGATGAAGCGTCTTCCACCCTTCTTGAACTGGGTGATCGTGTCCGGGGGCCCGAGCAGCCGTCGGACCTCCGCCCCGTCCATGCCCTCGCGAATCATTCCGACCGGCGTCTCCTGATCGCCCCCAACGGCGGGCGCGGCGTCGGCGACGACGCGTTTGTGCTCCTCCTCGTTCACGGCGGCCTTCGAGGACAGGAGGGGCTTCGTGATCCGGTCGACGAGATCGGAGAAGCTCGACGGGTTGCGAAGCATCCAGACCGCGACAGCCACGACGACGAGGAGGATGAGGAATCGCCGCATGGTGCGATTCGCTATTCCCGCGGACTCAAGCTTCCGGCGACTCCGCGAGCGTCCGGGCGACCCGCGCCTCGAGCAAAGCGATCTTCTCGACGCAGAGAGCGGCTTGATCCGATCGCACCGGCCAGAGAATCCCCTCGGTCGAGAAAACGGCATCCTCGAGCGAGGGCTCGCCTTCGCGGAGGCCGAGGGTGCGTTCCTCGCGGATCATCGAGCGGCGGGCGTGGAGGAGCGCCTCGAGCCCGTCCGACGCCGCGCGAATCCGGAAGCGAAGCTCGACGGACGCCATCGGATCGTCGGCCAGGGCGAAGACCCCGCCGCCGGGAGCGGTCCCGGCCGCCTCGACTTCGATCTGGATGCGTGCGGAGAGCACGGTCCTCCGCTCCTGCGAGTCGCGTGCCCCGGACGGCGAGCGCCGGAAACGTCGAGGCCGCAGTGGTTTGGAATCGAGAGGGAAGAGGCAAGCATCTGAGCTCGACGGAAATCGTCACTTTCGGTGACGGCGGCGATCTACGTCCCGAGGGCCCGCATCGCTTCCCGGGCGCGGTTCGCCCGCTCGATCAGCTCCGCGACCTTCTGCCGGCACCAGGCGACCTGAGAGGTCAGCACGAACCAGCGGATCTCGTTCGACGTGAAGCTCGGATCTTCCATCGAAGGCTCGTCCCATTCGATCCCGCGCGTGCGTTCCTCGCGGATCATCGCGCGCCGCGCGTACCGGAGCGCTTCGACGTCCCCCGGCGCTCCCAGCTTCAACGCGAACCGCAGCGTGATGCGCCGGGACGGATCGATGCGCAGGGCAACGGCGTCGCGATCATGCGCTTCCGCGGCGGAGTCGAACGTCTCGACGACCTTGATCTGCTTCATGGGGGGAGCGGAAATTATAAACCCGCAAGCGCCGTCCGCCAAGCGCGGCGCGTCGATATTTCGCGGCGGCCGGCTTCCCCTCGAGAGATTCGCTGCGGGCCCGTCACCCGTCGTTTCGAGGAGGCCGCCCGCGAGCATCACAGCCGGTAGCGGTGTGACCCGCCGCCGACCCCATGGGCTGGCGTTTGCGGCGCTCCCAGGCCCGCGCCCCCGCCTCGGTCGAGACCCGGCTAGAATCGCGGTTTTCGGGAAAGGACCGCATGACCGCCAACGTCCCCATCACCGTCGCCTTCGGCGACGGGATCGGCCCCGAGATCATGGGCGCCACCCTCCACGTCCTCGAGCGGGCCGGTGCGCGCATCGAAATCGAGAAGATCGAGATCGGTGAAAAGGTCTATCTCTCCGGAAACACGGCGGGCATAACGCCTTCCGCCTGGGAGTCGCTGCGCCGGACGAAGGTCTTCCTGAAGGCTCCGATCACGACGCCGCAGGGCGGGGGGTTCAAGAGCCTGAACGTGACCGCCCGCAAGACCCTCGGCCTCTACGCCAACGTCCGACCGTGCGTCGCCTACCACCCCTTCGTCCGGACGCGCCATCCGGGAATGGACGTGGTGATCGTCCGGGAGAACGAGGAAGACCTCTACGCCGGAATCGAATACCGGATGTCGCCCGACGTGACGCAGTGCCTGAAGCTGATCACGCGGCGAGGTTCGGAACGCATCGTACGGTACGCCTTCGAGTACGCGCGAGCGCACAAGCGGCGGCGTGTCACCTGCTTCACCAAAGACAACATCATGAAGATCACCGACGGCCTATTCCACAGGGTCTTCGACGAGATCGGCGCGCAGTATCCCGACATTGAAAAAGAGCACTGGATCGTCGACATCGGCGCCGCGAAGCTCGCCGACACGCCGGAGGCGTTCGACGTCATCGTGATGCCGAATCTGTACGGCGACATCCTCTCGGACGTCGCCGCGCAGATCGCGGGCTCCGTGGGGCTCGCGGGCTCCGCGAACATCGGTGCGCACTGCGCTATGTTCGAGGCGATCCACGGCTCGGCGCCGCGCCGCGCCGGCCAGAACCTCGCGAATCCGTCCGGGTTGCTGCTCGGCGCCGTGATGATGCTCGTGCACATTCGGCAACCGGACGTCGCCACGCGCGTCCACAACGCGTGGTTGAAGACCCTCGAGGACGGCATCCACACCTACGACATCTTCAAGGACGGGATCAGCCGGCAGAAGGTCGGCACGAAGGAGTTCGCGGAGGCCGTGGCCGAGCGGCTGGGGCAGGCTCCGGAGACCCTGAAGCGCGCCGAATACGGAGAGATCGCGGAGAGCGCCGCGCCCCGGGAGAACGCGCCCCCGCCCGCCGTCATACGCATGGAGACCGTCGGCGTCGACGTCTTCGTCTACTGGCCGACCGGAATGCCCGACGAGCTCGGCCGGAAGCTCCAGTCGGCCGCGGGCGGCGGTCTCAAGGCGACGATGATCGACAGCCGGGGCGTCAAGGTCTGGCCCTACGGGTTCCCGGAGACGTTTACGTCGGACAGCTACCGTTGCCGCTTTCTCGCGGATGGGGGCCCGGTCTCTCTCACTCCGAAAGACATCATCGCGCTGCTCGAGCGCGTCACCGCGGCCGGCCTCCCGTTCACGAAGATCGAGAGCCTGGTCACCTACGACGGTGAGAAGGGCTACTCGCTCGGCCAGGGAGAATGAGAGGGTGATCGGATGATCGGGTGATCGGGTGATCGGGTGACCAATCGGAAGATCGGGTCATCGGGTCATCGGGTCATCGGGCCATCGGGTCATCGGGCCATGGGCCATCGGCTCATCGGGTCAACGGGGGACACAACGAGCGTTGGCGGGGCCCTTAAGAACCCCCTCTCCCCCGCGGCGGGGGAGAGGGATGGGGTGAGGGGGATCGCCGAGGCTGAAGCTGGACTCGCGCTCGCTACCGCATCCCCCCGGATCCGCTCCGGAGTTCAGTTGAGGTCGAAGACCAGGGCCTCCGCGTCTTTCTCTCCCGTGAGCTCGAGCCGCGGCTCGTCCGTCACCGCGGCGCCGTCTCCCGCCTCGAGCCGGTGCCCGTTCAGCGTGACGGATCCTCTCGCCACCTGAACCCACGCGGACCGGCCGGCCTCGATCGGCGCGACGAGGGTTTCCCCGCCGTTCCATAGAGCGTCCCACGCCCGGACGTCCTGATGAACGGTGACCGAGCCGTCGCGCCCGTCCGGAGAGGCGAGCAGGCGCAGGCGGCCGCGGCGATCCTCCTCGGAGAAGGCTTTCTGCTCGTACTCGGGGGACCGCCCCGACCGGTCCGGAAGGATCCAGATCTACAGGAAGTGCAGCGGGTCGGCATCGGACGGGTTCTTCTCGCTGTGTCGGACGCCGGTGCCCGCGCTCATCCTCTGGAGCTCGCCCGGGCGGATCACGGAGCCGTTGCCCATGCTGTCGCTGTGCTCGAGGGCTCCCTCGAGCACCCAGGACAGGATCTCCATGTCGCGATGTGAGTGCGTCGGGAATCCCTCGCCCGGCGTGACGCGGTCCTCGTTCAAGACGCGCAGATCGCGAAAGCCCATGTGGCGGGCATCGTGGTAGTCGGCAAAGGAGAACGTGTGGCGCGTGTCGAGCCAGCCGTGGTCGGCGCCTCCGCATTCGCGCGATTTTCGGATCGAGATCATTTCGTTCCTCAGCACGGATTACAACGCGGGCGAGTGAGGCGATTCAGCGCGGAGGCGGGATGGACGATCCAGCCGGCGACGCCGCTCCCGCGGACGCGGCGTGGTCCACGGTCTGCGCCCCCGTCGCCCGCCGGGACCGCGGCAGCTGCAGAAAGAAGACGGAGCCCTCGCCCGGCGCGCTCCGGACCGCGATCGTGCCGCCCAGCGCCTCGACGATCTGGCGCACGATCCAGAGGCCGAGCCCAAGCCCGCCGTAGTGCCGGCCGGAGACTGCGCGTTCGAAACGGTCGAAGATGCGGGCCTGGTCGTCGAGCGCGATCCCGATCCCCTGGTCGTGCACCTCGAGCTGCACCGTCGACGGCGTGCCGCCGAGCCGGATCTCGAGCGGTTTCCCGGCGCCGTACTTCAGCGCGTTCGAGAGGAGGTTCGTCACGATCTGGTCGAGGCGCAACCGGTCCCACTGTCCGCGCTGCGGCTCGAGATTCGTCAACGTCAGGGTGCAGCCCGCGCGCAGGATCGAATCCTCCAGCCGCGTCGCGACCTCCCGGACCACCGCGGCGATGTCGACCTCCTCGATCTGCAGGTCCAGGAGCCCTCCCGTGATCCGCGAGATGTCGAGCAGCTCGTTGATCAGCTGCGTCAGGCGATCGATCTGCTTCTCGGACGCCGCCAGGCGGGAGTTGAGCTCGCCCCCCGGAAAGGAGGGGCCGCCGTTCACGCGGCGAAGCAGGCTCTGAATCTGCAGCTGGAGCGTCGTGATCGGAGTCTTCAGCTCGTGTGAGGCCACCGACAGGAATTCGTCCCGCACCCGGACCGCGTCCTGGGCCTCGCCGTAGAGACGCGCATTGTCGATCGCGAGGCTGGCCCGATAGGCGAGCGCTTCCCCGAGCGCCAGGTCGTCCGGCTCGTACCGCCGCCCCGATTCGGCGGAGGCGAGCGTGATGGACCCGAGAGCCCGTCCTCGGACCTGCAGGGGCACGCACATGTACGAGCGGATTCCGGTGCTCTGGAGCAACCGGTAGTGCTCCTCGCCGCGGGCAAACGCGCGAACCATCTCTTCCGTGACCTGGGTCGCGAGCTCGGGATCCCCCGTGCGCACCACGTGAGGAGGTCCGAACGGCTGGTCGAGGACGTAGGGGAAGCGGCGCTCGAGCTTCCGAGCCAGGTCCGCAATCGCCGGGTCCGAGTGGTGCACGGCCAGGCTCGACAGGGTCCCGTCCGGCTGGATCATGTCCACGAGGCACCAGTCCGCCACTTCGGGAACGGCGAGCCGCGCCACGCTGGCAAGCGTGCCGCGGTAGTCGAGGGAAGACGCGAGGATCTCGCTCGCGCGCGCCAGAAACGTCGATCGGCGCTCGTGCCACTCGGCGACGGCCCGCTCCTGCCGCACGAGCTCGAACAGGCGCGAATTTTCCATCGCGACTCCGGCGCGCACGGCGAGGTTCTCCGCGAGCTTCAGGTCCTCGGTACCGAAGTGGCGCCCCGATTCCGCGCTGACGAACGTCACGATTCCCGCGACGCCGTCCGAGTCGCGGATCGCCACGGTCATCACGGACTGGATGCCCATGTCCCGGAGGACGTCGTGCGCCTCGGGCGTCCGCGCGATCGTCCGAAGCATCTCGTCCGTGACCCGTGGCAGAAGCTCGGACTCGCCGGTGCGCAGGACCTGCGGAGGGCCCATCGAAGCATCCGGATCCAGCAGCCCCTGTTGCTCGAGACGGCGGGCGAGCTCCGCGCGCGCGGGGTTCGCGAAGGCGACGGCAAGCCGGTGAAACCGTCCGTCGGGGATCAGGTCGACCAGGCACCAGTCGGCGATATCGGGGACCGCGAGACGGGCCGCCGACTGGAGGGTCGTCTGATAGTCGAGCGACGAGGCGAGGACCTCGCTCGCGCGGGCGAGGAAGGCGAACCGGCGCTGGGCCGCCTCGGCCGCCGCCCTCGCGTCCCTCTCCCTCTGGAGCAGCTGGGTGCGCTCCGCTTGCGCGCGTTTCCGGGGGCTGACGTCGAGAAGAAACGCGACCGACCGGTTGGGAGAGTCCGGGAGCATCGCTCCTCCGAGCACGACGCTGATCCGCTGCCCGTTCGGCCGGACGAGCTCCTTCTCGAAGGGGCGAAAGACCCCTTCGGTGCGCAGCTCCTGGGCGGCGCGTTCGTCCGCCTCGCGGTGGTCGTCGGGAGTGAGCCGGTCCCACGCGAGCTCCCCGGACGCCAGTTCCTCCCGCGAGTGTCCGACGATCTGGAGAAACGCGTCGTTCGCGTCCTGGAGCGCCCCCGAGAGGTCGGCGAAACAGATGCCGATCATTCCGGAGTCGTAGAGGCGGCGGAACTTTCCCTCGCTCGCCGTCGTGGCAGCCGCGGCCGCCTCGGCCATCATGCGCTCCCGGCGTTCTCGCTCGAAGAGCTCCGTGAAGCGCTTCGTCAGCTTTGCCGACATGGCGAGGCTGACGATGAGCGCCCCGATCGCGACGACGGCTAGAAGCAGAAAGGAGACCCGATTGCGGCGTCGGACCGCAATCTCCTCGTCGGAGAGCAGCTTCTCCCGAGTCTCGAAGAACTCCGCCATGGCGCTGACCAGGGCGTCCCGTTGGGGCTCAACGGTTTCGATGAACTCGCGTTGCACCCTGGCCGGGTCGGCGCCGCTCCTTTTCAGGGCCGCCGCCGCCGCCGCGGCTCGCTGGTGGTCTTCCTCCGCGCGGCGAATCTTCGCGATGAACGCCCTTTCCGGCTTCGCGGCGCGTCGTTCGACTCGGTCGAGCTCCGCGAGAGCCTCCATCCGCGCCCGCACCATCCCGTGCAGCGACGCCTCGTTGCCATCGGCCAGGTATTGCCGGAGCGAGATCATCTTCCGGGTGATCGCCGACTGGAAGCGTCCGAACCCGACAGCGTCGCGCGCCTGGACGAGGGCCGCCCCGCCCGAAGCCGTGGCCTCGTGAAACGCCGCGAACGCCATCGCGGCGAGGAGCAGGACGAGCAGCGCCGACAGGGCGAAACCGAGCCGGGCGCCGCGACGGAAGGATTCGGGAGTCCGCCCGCTTCCGGATCCCGACGTAGGTAAGCCGTGCGAGGCGACCGGCTCCATGCCGGGATCACTATCGCGCAAGGGCGCGGGAGCGGTCAAACGAGGGCGGACCGGACGCCCGCTCGGAGGGGACCCGTCACTCGATGACGACGTGCGCCTCCGCGGAGTCCGCGTAGCCCTCCGCCGTCTCGCGACCGCCGTGGTACTCGGAGGCGTCGGGGCGCGCGATACGCGACTGGGGAACCACGCGCGACCTCGAGAGCCCTCGAAAGTCTTCGACGGTCTTCCAGCTGCGATCCGCGTGGCGGTCGAGAAACTCCGCCATGTCCCGGAGGAGCGCCCGGATCACGTTCGGTCCGACCGCGCGGTCGAGCATGGCCGCGGTACAGACCTGCACGGTGCCGCAGCCGAGCAGGAAGTAGTTCAAGGCGTGCGCGAACGTCGCGACGCCGCCGATCCCGGAGAAGGCGCGGTCCGGAAACGCCTCCGTCATCTGCGCCATCTTCGCGAGCGACAGCGGAAGGATCGCGGGGCCGCCGAGGCCTCCCGTAGACACGAGACCGTCGACGTTCACCTCGAACTCGAGCGTGGCCGGGTCGACGAGAGGCAGGGAGGTGAATGTGTTGGAGGAGGAGATCGCGTCCGCCCCGCCCAGGAAGGCGCCGCCCGCCTCGACGACGATGTCGGTCGTCGAGGGCGTCAGCTTCGCCCACACCGGCACCCTGGCGACCTCCTTGACGACCTGCGTGACCACGGAGACGAGCGCCCTGTCCTTCCCGATGTTCGAGCCCATGTCCTGACGGTCCATATGCGGACAGGAGAGGTTCAGCTCCAGCGCGTCCGCGCCCTCGTCCTGGCAGACCTTCGCGAGAGTCTGCCAGTGGGAGAGCTCCGTATCGCTGCCCGAGCCGGCCATGATCGAGGCGACCAGCACCCTTCCGGGATGTTCCTTCTTGATGCGCGCGATGCGCGGCGCCCACCAGTCGAGCGTCTTGTCGGAGATGAGCTCCCAGTTCCAGGAGGAATGGAGGGCCGTGCCGGGCCGCTTGCGCATGGAGATGGCGGGGCTGTCGACGTCCGCCCGGAGGAACATCGTCTTGGGTCCCCGGACGTTGACGACCGGATGAAGGCCGATCGTCTTCGTGACCACCCCTCCCCACCCCGCCTCGAACGCGCGCAGGATGTTCGCCTCCGATTCCGTCGGCGGCGCCGAGGACAGGAGAAAGGGATTCTCGAATCGGATCCCCGTGAAGCTCACCGAAAGATCGGCCGCCATGGCGCCTCCGTGCTGGAATAGAAAATTGTACGCCCCCCGTCCCCGAAGGGGGCCGTCGCCGCCCCGTTCCCGTCTGCCGCTCTACCGCCCGCCTGCCCCCGGGGATATCCTTCTGGACTCCTCGAGGAGGTCGCCATGGCGGAAACGGCGGTTAGCGACACGATGCCGCGCGGGACGGGTGCCGGGGAGGCGCCCGTGGTTCCGAACTTCATCGGCGGCCGATGGGTCCCGTCTCAGACGAGCCAGTTTCAGGACGTCACGAATCCCGCGCGCGGAGAGGTGATCGCCCGGACGCCCCTCTCGTCCGCCGCGGAGGTGGACGAAGCGGTCGCCGCGGCGGAGCGCGCGTTTCCGGCCTGGCGGGATACGCCCGTCGTGGCGCGTTCCCAGGTTCTCTTTCGATTCAAGGCCCTGCTCGAGGAGCACTTCGAGGAGATCGCGCGAATCGTCACGACGGAGCACGGAAAGACGCTCGACGAATCCCGCGGCAGCGTCCGGCGGGGGATCGAGTGCGTCGAGGTCGCCTGCGGGGCTCCCTCCCTGTCGATGGGTTACGGCCTCGAGAACATCTCTCCGGGAATCGACTGCCAGGTCATCCGCCAGCCGCTCGGCGTCGTCGCCGCGATCGCCCCCTTCAACTTTCCCGCCATGGTCCCCCTCTGGTTCCTGCCCTTCGCGATCGCGACCGGCAACACGATCGTGGTGAAGCCCTCCGAGCAGGTTCCCCTGTCCCAGAAGCGGATGATCGAGCTGCTCGCGCAGTGCGGGCTTCCGGCCGGCGTCGTGAACCTCGTCAACGGCGGCCGCGAGGTCGTCGAGGCGATCTGCGACCACGCCGGCATCCGGGCCGTGTCGTTCGTCGGGTCGACCCCCGTCGCCCGGGAGGTCTACCGCCGCGCCACGCACGCCGGCAAGCGCGTCCAGGCGCTCGGCGGCGCCAAGAACTTCGTCGTCGTCATGCCCGACGCCGACTGGGATCGCGCGATTCCCATCATCACGGAGTCCTTCTACGGCTGCGCGGGAGAACGGTGCCTCGCGGGAAGCGTTCTCCTGCCGGTGGGCGAGGCGCACGCGACGGCGCGCGACCGCCTCGCCGAGTCCGCGCGATCGCTCGTGGTCGGCGACGGAAGCCAGCCCGGAGTCGGAATGGGTCCCGTGATCAGCGGCCGGCATCGCGAGCGGGTTCGCGACTACATCGAGAAGGGCGTCTCGGAGGGAGCGCGCCTGCTCCTGGACGGCCGAGAGGTCCGCGTCGAAGATCGCGAGAACGGATTCTTCGTCGGTCCCACGATCTTCGACGGCGTCTCCTCCGACATGACGATCGGGCGGGACGAGATCTTCGGGCCGGTGGCGTCGATCCACCCGGTCGAGTCGCTGGAGGACGCCATCGCGGTGATGCACGCGCACCCGAACGCGAACGCGACCTCCATCTTCACGTCGAGCGGAAAGGTCGCGCGCGAGTTCGCGCGTCTCGCCTCGGCGTCCATGGTGGGAGTCAACATCGGGGTGGCATCCCCGATGGCCTACTTCCCCTTCGGCGGCGCGAAGGACAGCTTCTTCGGCGACCTGAAGGTGCACGGACGGGACGCGTTCGAGTTCTACACGGACAAGAAAGTCGTGATTTCCCGGTGGTTCTGAAGCCGCCCGCCCCGGCGGGATCGGCGCGAGGAGGCGACATCGATGGCGCGTAAGGTCCTCGGCGGATTGATTCAATGCGCGAACCCGATCTCCGACCCGACGGCCTCCGTCGAGAAGATCTCCGATGCGGCCATCGAGGCGCACATTCCGTTCATCGAAGAGGCGGGAAAGCGCGGCGTCCAGATCCTGGGGCTCCAGGAAGTATTCAACGGCCCCTACTTCTGCCCCTCGCAGGACGCGCGCTGGTACGACATGGCGGAGCCGGTCCCGGGGCCCACGACCGAGAGGCTGGCGCAATACGCCAGGAAGTACGGCATGGCGATGGTGATCCCCGTCTACGAGCGCGAGCAGGCGGGGGTCTACTACAACACCGCGGCCGTCTACGACGCCGACGGCTCCTACCTCGGCAAGTACCGCAAGAACCACATCCCGCACACGTCCGGGTTCTGGGAAAAGTACTTCTTCAAGCCGGGGAATCTCGGCTACCCCGTCTTCCAGACCCGCTGGGCGAAGGTCGGTGTCTACATCTGCTACGACCGGCACTTTCCGGAAGGGGCGCGGCTGCTCGGGTTGAACGGAGCGGAGATCGTCTTCAACCCCTCCGCGACCGTGGCGGGCCTCTCGCAGTACCTCTGGAAGCTCGAGCAGCCGGCGCACGCGGTGGCCAACGGGTACTTCATGGCCTGCAGCAACCGCGTGGGAACCGAAGCCCCCTGGAACATCGGCAAGTTCTACGGCTCCTCCTATTTCGTGGATCCGCGCGGGAGCCTCCTCGCCGTCGCGTCGGAGGACAAGAACGAGCTCGTCACGGCGGAGATGGACCTCGACATGATCGAGGAGGTCCGGCGGGTCTGGCAGTTCTACCGCGACCGCCGGCCGGAGACCTACGAAGCGATGGCGCAGCTCGTCTGAGGGCGCCCGCATGACGCGCACGCTGATCCGCAACGGCACGATCGCGACCGCGACGGACCTCTACCGCGGCGACGTCCTGATCGAGGGCGAGAAGATCACCGCCATCGGGACCTCGCTGTCGCTCCCGAAGGAGGCGGACCGGACGATCGACGCCTCGGGCAAGTACGTTCTGCCGGGCGGCATCGACGTGCACACGCATCTCGACATGCCGTTCGGCGGCACGACCTCCGCGGACGACTTCGAGTCGGGGACGACCGCGGCCGCGCTCGGCGGGACGACGACCGTCGTCGATTTCGCGATTCAGTACCGGGGCCAGACCCTGCGCCACGCGAGGGACGCCTGGATGAAGAAGGCGGAGGGAAAAGCCGTCATCGACTACGGCTTCCACATGATCGTGACGGAGCTCGACGGTCAGGTCGAGTCGGAGATGGACGCCCTCGTCTCCGAAGGCATCACGTCGTTCAAGCTCTTCATGGCGTATCCAGGCGTCTTCATGCTGGACGACGCCTCGATCTTCCGCGCGCTGCTGCGCACGCGGGAGAACGGCGGCACCATCTGCATGCACGCCGAGAACGGCGGCGTCATCGACGTGCTGGTCCAGCGTGCGCTCGCCGAGGGGCATCGCGCGCCGAAATACCACGCGCTGACGAGGCCCGCGCGGGCCGAAGCCGAGGCGACACATCGCGCGATCGCCCTGGCCGAGATCGCCGGGGTCCCGATCTACATCGTGCACCTCTCCGCCGCGGAGGCCCTCGAGATGGTCACGGAGGCCCGGGATCGCGGGCTTCCTGCCTACGCGGAGACGTGTCCGCAGTACCTCTTCCTCTCGTACGCGAACTACGAGGAGCCGGGATTCGAGGGCGCGAAGTACGTCATGAGCCCGCCCCTTCGCGCCGCCGGCAATGAGGAGCGCCTCTGGCGCGGCCTCGCCGGCAACGACCTCCAGGCGATCTCGACGGACCACTGTCCGTTCTGCATGAAGGGCCAGAAGGAGATCGGTTCGGACGACTTCTCGAAGATCCCCAACGGCGCCCCGGGCATCGAGACGCGGATGAGCCTCGTGTGGGACGGCGGCGTGCGCGCCGGCCGGATCTCGATCAACCGGTTCGTGGAGCTGACGGCGACGTCCCCCGCGAAGATCTTCGGGCTGTTTCCGAGGAAGGGGACGATCGCCCCGGGCTCGGACGCGGACGTCGTGATCTTCGACCCGGACAAGAAGGTCACCCTGTCGGCGAAGACGCTGCACATGAAGGTCGACTACAACCCGTACGAGGGGCGCGAGGTGACGGGCGCCGCGGACACGGTGCTGTCGCGCGGCCGTGTCGTCGTCGAGAACGGAAAGTTCGTCGGCAAAGCGGGCGGCGGGAGCTTCCTGAAGAGAGATCCCCGGGCGGTGTGATGATTCGAATCGTTCCGCGGTCCAGAACCGCCAGCGAGGAAACTCGATGAGCACGACGAAGACCCAGGCCCCGACGTCCGATCTGACGCGAACGGTCCGCGAAAAGCACAAGGAGTTCCTCTTTCCCGCGACGATCCAGTACTACAAGGAGCCCCTCGTCCTGACCGATGGCAAGGGCCTCCGCATCCGGGACGCCGACGGCAACGAGTACCTCGACTTCTTCGGAGGGATCCTGACCGTCTCGGTGGGGCACGCCAATGACCGCGTCAACGCCGCCGTGCGCGCCCAGATCGACCGGCTCTCTCACGTTTCGAGCCTCTATCCGACGCTGCCCGTCGTCGAGCTCGCCGAGCGTCTCGCGCGCCTGGCGCCCGGGAAGCTCAGGCAGACGTGCTTCACGGCGTCGGGCACGGAGGCGGACGAGACCGCGGTCATGATGGCGATGCTCGCCACCGGCTCGACGGAGATCGTCGCGCTGCGGCACGGCTACGCGGGACGCTCCATGCTCGCCCAGTCCCTGACGGGCCACGCGAGCTGGCGCCCTCTGCCGACCCTCGTGCCCGGCGTGAAGCACGCCGTCTCGCCTTACTGCTACCGGTGCCCTCTCCACCTGACCTATCCGTCCTGCGGAATCGCCTGCGCGAAGGACATCGACGAGCTCATCCGCACGACGACCTCGGGCCGGGTCGCCGCGTTCCTCGCCGAGCCAATCCAGGGGGTCGGAGGATTCATCACCCCTCCGCCGGAGTACTTCGAGATCGCGGTCTCCATCATTCGAAAGTTCGGCGGCGTCTTCATCTGCGACGAAGTCCAGACGGGCTTCGGACGCACGGGGAGCTCGATGTGGGGCATCGAGCACTGGGGCGTCGAGCCGGACATCATGACGGCCGCCAAGGGCATCGCCAACGGACTGCCGCTCGGGATGACGATCGCGACGCCGGAGATCGCGGCCGCGCTGAAGGCGTTGACGATCTCGACGTTCGGCGGCAACCCCGTCTCGACGGCCGCCGCGAACGCCACGATCCAGATCATCGAGGAGGAGGACCTGCCCGGCAACGCGGCGCGGATGGGAGCGCTGCTGCGCGCCGGCCTCGAGGACCTCCGGGCGAGGTTCCCGCGGACGATCGGTGACGTCCGGGGTATGGGTCTCATGCAGGCGATCGAGCTCGTGGTGGACGAAACGGCCGGCGATCGGACGCCCGATCCGGCCACGACCGGCCGCGTCTTCGAAGCGGCGCGCGAACGCGGCCTGCTGATCGGAAAGGGCGGGCTCTACGGGAACGTGTTCCGGATCGCGCCGGCCTTGAACGTGACAGCGCCCGACGTGCAGGAGGCGCTCGAGATCCTGCGCGACGCGCTCGCCGCGGCCGGAGCTCGATGACCGAGGCGCCCGCCGCGGAAGAAGGCGATGCCGGCCGTCGGCCGTAACGTCCTCCGGAAGGAGGGGACCGGGAAAGTCACGGGCGCGGCCAGGTACGTCGACGACCTCTCGTTTCCGGGCATGCTGCACGGGACGACCGTCCGCTCGACCGTCGCCAGCGGTCGAATCCGCGCCATACGCCTGGAGTTCGACCCCTCGGGCTTCGTCGTCGCCGACGCCAGGGACGTCCCCGGGCGAAACGTCGTCGCTCTCATCGAGGACGACCAGCCGTGTCTCGCGGACGGACGGGTCCGCCACGTCGCGGAGCCGATCCTGCTCCTCGCTCACGAGAGGCGCGAGTCGCTCCTCGACGCGCGCGTCGCGATCGACTACGAGGAGGAACCGCCGGTGTTCGACCCCGCGGCGTCCCCCCGCGTCTTCAAGGAGATCTCGATCGTTAAGGGGGACCTCGCGCGCGGGTTCGAAGCGGCGGACCAAATCGTCGAGGGCGAGTACGTCACCGGCCTCCAGGAGCAGCTCTACATCGAGCCGAACGGCGTCATCGCGGTGCCGGAGAACGGCGGGATGACGGTGTACGGATCGCTCCAGTGCCCCTACTACGTGCACAAGGCGCTCGTCGTCCTTCTCGGACTTCCGCCCGAGAAGGTCCGCGTCGTCCAGACCGAGACCGGCGGCGGGTTCGGCGGCAAGGAGGAGTATCCCTCCATCCTCGCGGGCCACGCGGCGATCCTCGCCCGGAAGGCCGGCCGCCCCGTCAAGATGGTCTACGACCGCGTCGAAGACATGCTCGCGACCACAAAGCGCCACCCCTCGGTGGTCCGCCACAAGACGGGAGTCCGCCGGGACGGACGCATCGTCGCCATGGACGTGGACGTCCTGTTGGACGGCGGGGCCTACGTCACCCTGTCTCCCGTCGTGCTCTCCCGCGGCGTCCTCCACGCGACGGGGCCCTATCGCTGCGATGCCGTGAGGATCCACGGCCGCGTGACGATGACCAACACTCCCCCGAACGGCGCGTTCCGGGGCTTCGGCGCCCCTCAGACCCAGTTCGCGGCCGAGGTGCACATGGAGCGCATCGCGGAGGCGCTCGGGATGGACCCGGTCCGGCTGCGCGAGACGAACCTGTTCCGGCCGGGCGATACCACCGCCACCGGCCAGACGCTCGGCGAGGACTGCAGCGCAGGGGCCGTGCTGCGGGCCGCCGTCGAGCGCACCGACTTCGACCGGCGCCGGCGAGAGCTCGCGGGCTCGTCGTCCGGGATCGGTCTCTCGCTCTTCTTCCACGGCTCCGGGTTCACCGGCGGCGGCGAGGTGCGTCTGGCGTCGCGCGCCTCTCTCGAGCTCACCGCGACGGGAGCGCGGATCCTGGTCGGCTCGACGGAAATCGGCCAGGGAACCCGAACGATCCACGCGCAGATCGTGGCCGACGCGCTCGAGATTCCCTACGACAGCGTCGAGGTCTGCGAAGCCGACACCGGCCTCGTGCCGGACAGCGGCCCGACGGTCGCCTCCCGCACCTGCATGGTCGTCGGAAAGATCCTCGAGAACTGCGCGCTCGAGATGAAGCGGCGGCTCGGCTCGCTCTCCCCCGCGCGATATCTCGCGCTCCACGGGCCGCTCGTCGTCACGCGGGAATACGAAAAGCCCGCCGAGCTCGCGTGGAGCGACGAGACCTATCGCGGGGACGCGTACGGGGCGTACGGCTGGGGATGCAACGTCGCCGAGGTCGTCCGCGATCCCGACACCTACGAGGTGCGCCCCGTGCGGCTGACGGCCGTCTGCGAGATCGGCAAGGCGATCCACCCGGTTCTCGCCGCCGGTCAGGTCGAAGGGGGAACGGCGCAGGGGATCGGGTACGCGCTCCTGGAAGAGGTCGTGGTCCGCGACGGCCGGATGGCGAACGCCCAGATGACCAACTACCTCGTGCCCACGACGCTCGACACTCCGCCGATCGACGTCATCCTGCTCGAGAACCCGTACTTTTACGGCCCGCATGGCGCCAAGGGCATCGGGGAGATGCCGATCGACGGACCGGCGCCGGCGATCGTCAACGCCATCCGGCATCTCGGTCTCGACGTTCGGGAGATTCCCGCGACCCCCGAGCGGATCCTGGGGGCACCCTGCATTTCTCGCTGAACGGCCGGCCGGTCGACGTCGCGGCCCACCCGATGAAGCGTCTGCTCGACGTCCTGCGCGAAGAGTGCGGGCTGACGGGCACGAAGGAGGGCTGCGGCGAGGGGGAGTGCGGCGCGTGCACCGTGTTGATCGAAGGCGTGCCGGTCAACTCCTGCCTGGTACCTTTCGCACACGCCCGGGGCGCCCGCGTGACGACGATCGAGGGCCTGAACGGCAGCCATCCCCTTCAGGAGACGTTCGTCTCCGAGGGCGGGGCGCAATGCGGCATCTGCACGCCGGGGATGATCCTCGCCGCGACCGTTCTGCCGGGGGACGCGGAGCTGGAGGAGATCCGAACGGCTCTCGCGGGAAACATCTGCCGCTGCACGGGGTACGAGGGGATCTACCGGGCGATCCGCGCCGCGGCACGCGCGCGGCCCAGGCAGGGAGATCCGCAACCGGCGTCGCGCGCGGAGCCGGGCGCGGACGCGGAGCGCTAGGCGCATGCGAACCGCCATGTCGCGCCTCACACTGGTCGAGCCCCGGACCCTGACCGAGGCCCTCGGGATCCTGCACGAGGACCCATCGCGGACGCCGATCGCCGGGTGCACGGACGTGTACGTGAACCTGAACTTCGGGACCCTCCCGGACACGCGCTTCCTGGACATCTGGCGGCTGGACGAGCTGCGCGAGATCGCGTTGGACGGGGAGGTTCTGTCGATCGGCGCGCTCGCGACGTATGCGGATCTGATCCGCTCGCCCCTCGTCGAAGAGCGCCTCCCGATCCTCGCCGCGGCGTCGCGGGAGATCGGGGGCGCGCAGATCCAGAACCGCGGCACGATCGGCGGAAACGTCGCGAACGCCTCGCCGGCCGGAGACACGCTTCCGGTCCTCGCCGTCGCGGAGGCGCGGGTCGTTCTCGCGAGCGCGGACGGTGTCCGCCGCGTCCCGTTCAACGGCTTCTACACCGGATATCGCGCGTCGGTCCGGCGCCCCGACGAGCTCATCGCCGCTCTGGAGATCCCGCAGCTTTCGGGCCGGCAATGGTTCCGTAAGGTCGGAACGCGGGCCGCGCAGGCGATCTCCAAGATCGTCATGGCCGGCATCCGATCGCGGAGCCCGCGCCTGGCCGTGGGCTCGGTCGCGCCGACGGTCGTCCGTCTTCCGGAGACCGAGGCGGTCCTCGCCGCGGGCGGCTCGATCGACGCGGCGCGAGCGGCACTCGCGCGCGAGATCCAGCCGATCGACGACGTGCGCTCTACCGCCGAATACCGCCGGCGCGTCGCGGAGAATCTGCTCGCCCGGTTCTGGAGGGAAACGGCATGACCCCGACGAGAACCGTCCCGTCCGAGGTGGAAGAGTCTCTGGGGCGCGGCCTCGCTTCCGCCAACGAGGCTTTCGCGCGCCGCTATCCCGGCGAGACGCTCCGGCGGCAGCCGGTCCACACGGTCTACGGCGGCGCGCATCTCTTCCGCTCCGATACGGCGCCGAAGCTGGGCGCGCTCGCTCTCCGATCCTTCCACGACTATGCCCCCACTCCCGACCTGCTTGCGGCCGCGCTCGGGCTCTCCGAAGGACCGGCCGCGATCATTGCGGCGCGCGTCGCGGAGAAGCTGCGCCGCGAGCCCGTGGAAGACTTCCGCATCGACTTCGAGGACGGCTACGGCCACCGCCCCGACGCCGAAGAGGACGGCCATGCGCTCTCCGCCGCCCGGGAAGTGGCGACGGGAATGGAGGCCCGAACGCTTCCCTCCTCGATCGGCATTCGCATCAAGCCGTTCACCGAGGAGCTTCGCGCGCGGTCCTTCCGGACGCTCGATCTGTTCGTGACGCAGCTCGTCCGGGACGCCGGGAGGCTGCCCGACGCCTTCGTCGTGACGCTCCCCAAGGTCACGGTCCCCGAGCAGACCGCCGTTCTGGCGGAAACGCTCGGGTCTCTGGAAGAGCGGCTCGGGCTTCCCGCCCGGGCTCTGTATCTCGAGATCATGATCGAGACGCCGCAGGCGATCGTCGGTCCGTCGGGAGAAGTCTCCGTGGGCCGGCTCGTCGAGGCGGGCGCGGGGCGCTGCGTCGCCGCGCATTTCGGCACGTACGACTACACCGCTTCCCTGAACATCACGGCGTCCCATCAGCACATGCTCCATCCCGCCTGCGACTTCGCGCGAGCGGTGATGCAGGTCGCCCTAGCCGGCACCGGCGTCTGGATCTCCGACGGGGCCACGAACGTTCTCCCCGTGCCTCCCCATGGCGGCGGCGACCGGACGCTGACGCGCCGTGAGATCTCGGAGAACCGCGAGGCGGTGCACGCGGCCTGGAAGCTCCACTACGACCACGTCCGCCACTCGCTCGCGAACGCGTTCTACCAGGGCTGGGATCTGCATCCGGCGCAGCTGCCGACGCGGTACGCAGCGCTGTACGCGTTCTTCCTCGAAGGTCTCGACACGGCGTCCGCCCGGCTGCGCAACTTCGTGGAAAAGGCGGGTCAGGCGACCCTCGTCGGCGACGTCTTCGACGACGCGGCGACCGGGCAGGGGCTCCTGAACTTCTTTCTCCGCGGCGTGAGCTGCGGAGCCATCACCGAAGAGGAGGCGACGGAACGAAGCGGGCTGTCCGCGGAGGAGCTCCGGAGCCGGTCCTTCGTTCGGATCCTCGAGGGCCGGCGCGCGGGCTCTCAACCTTAGCGCGGCCCCTCGGAGCGCCGCAGCGTCGCTTCGATCAGCCCGTATGGCTCCTCGGTCGCGACGAAGATCTCACCGGGATTGTCGAGGCCGAACGGCGTCAGGTCGACGGAGAAGTGGTGCTTGTTCGGCATCGTCAGTTGGATCTCGCGGACGTCGGGGTGCGCCTCCAGGACCGCCTCACCCATCGCGTGGAGCGTGTGCTGCACCGACGCGCTTTCGTGGGCCGCGAAGGTGTCGAGAAGCGTGCGTCGCACCGCGCGGGCCAGAGACTCCCACGAGATCTCTCGGGATTCGTAAAGCCAGAGGGCCCGCACCGACGTGGCGACCAGGCGATCCTCCGTCTCCGGCAGCGTCGTGTACCGGTCGCGCAGGAAGCCGGAGAAGGCGGAGCCGGCCGTTTTCAGGATCGTCAGGTCCTCGACGCCGGAGCGGACCGTCGTTCCCGCCGCGGATCTCTCGACCCGCGTCACCCGCCTCTCCTCACCCGAACGGACGAAGGCGGACGGATGCTCTCCCCCGCCGAGCGGTAGCCTCTGCCAGGGGCGCTCGGAGATCGACACGCGGGCGAAGGACGCGGCGGGGCAGGCCCCGAGAAAGTGCTCGGCCAGGATGAGCCCGAACGCCTCGATGGCGCCGACGGAATGGGTCCTGGCGATCGCGTAGACGCTGTTCTTCATCGTATCCGTCGGAAGCACGGCCGAGTTGTCTCCCGAGACATGGGCGTCGTCGAAGTCTCCTTCGAGCGCGACCGCCACCGTGAGGTCCCGGACCTCGTGGCGCTCGCCCCGCCGGCTCCGATACAGGAGCCGGATACCGGATTTGCCGTAGCGGTTCTCGGCGAGCATGGTGAATGGTGAATGGTTGAAGAGGCGATTCCTGGCCGGTTGCTGCTTGCGGTGAGCCGGTCAGCTTCCGCGGTACGTGGAGTAACCGAACGGCGAGAGGAGCAGCGGCACGTGATGGTGCGACGCCGCGTCCCGGACCTCGAACACGACCTGCACCTCGGGATAGAAGGCCGCAACCGCCTGCGAGGTGAAGTAGGCGCCGCTGTCGAAGGTCAATCGGTACACTCCGGGCGCCACGCCTTCCCCGAGCAGGGTTGCGCGGCCGTCCGAGCCCGAGGTCCCCTGCGCGACGCGCGCCCACTCTCCCCCTTCGGATCTCACGTCGAGCGCGAGGCGAACCCCTCTCGCGGGCTGTCCGCGCGAAGTGTCGAGGATGTGCGTCGTGATCGCGTTCATGCTTCGCGCGCGAGCCTCTCCAGGCGAAGTCGCGTGATCCGACGCTGCTCTTCCGCCGCGGCGCGCAACTCCGTCGTCTCGTCATTATGCAGTCGCTCCCGGCAAAGGGCCAGCATCTGGGCGGCCGTCTTACCGGTCGCGCAGACGATGAAGATCCGGCCGAAGCGCGCCTCGTACTCCCGGTTCGCGATCGAGAGCGACCGGGCGGTGGCGGGGTCGGCATCGCGCCCCGACGACTGTTCCTGCGCCGCGTCTCCCGACGCGTCCCGATCGCCGATCCGGGGATGGCTCGCGAGCGCCTCGCGGACGTCCGAGTCGGGAAGCGCGCGCCACGCCGCGTCGGCGGCGTCGAGGAGTCGCGTCAGCGTGGTGAAGGGTCGGGCTGCCGCCATCCTGCGAGCCCACTCGGAGGAGCCGCAGCAGGCGAGAAGCCTCCGGACGGCCTCGTCCGCGGGCAGCGCGTCGAGTCGAGCGACGCGTGACGTCAAGAAGGTCCGCCGGCGCCGGGCGCGGGCGGAGCGGGTGCCCAGAGCCGGAGGCGGCTCACTCCCCCGTCGGGATAGATGTTGAACCGGGCGTGCGTCGCCTCCCCGGCCGTCGAGAGCTCCCTCTCGAATCGGTGGAGCGCATGCGGATAAAGGGCCGTCTCCGGAAGCAGCTGGTTCCATTCCCGGGACCCCTCCGTCAGCTCCGAGACTTCCGCGCCGGGAGCGCGGCAGACTTCCAGCGAGCAGCTGCGCGGCGCGTTTCCCTTGAAGTGCGCCGTGTCGACGTCGATTCGCCGGATCGTCCCCGAGCGGCCGAGCCGGACGATCGCCCAGTCGTGGCCGATGTCCCTCCGCCGGCGCGTCTCCCACCCGTCGCTCATGTCCCGTCCGGGCATGATGAGGTTCTGCCGGCCGCCGAAGAACTCGTCGCTCGCCCCCAGCACCAACCCTCCGTTCTCGACCCCCGCGAGATCCAGCTCGCCGCCCGCTCGCGCGATACGGTCCCAGTCCGGCGCGACCTCGCCGTGGACGCGCAGGCGCGCGACGCCACCGTCGGGAAAGATGTTCAGCCGGACGTGGGTGAAGGGACGGGGCGCGGCCGCGGAGAAGACGTTCTCGGAGTCCGCGCGCAGCGGCGACTTCGGCACCAGCTCGGTCCAGAAGATCGGCTCCGTCTCCCAGGGCTCGGGGGCGAGGCTCGCGGTCTCGCAGGCCTCGATTGAGCACGCCTCGGGAGCGTTACCCTTGAAATGCGTGGTGTCGACGACGAACCCGTGCAGGATTCCCGGCATCCCGAGGCGGATCACGCACCAGTCGTGCCCGGGCGAGCGGCGCCGCCTGGTCTCCCAGCCGTCCATCCACTTGCCGCGCTCCGTGAGCTCCCCTTCCAGGAAGACAGGCTTTCCGGGCTTCAGGAGATTCTCGCGCGGCGCGAAGAACTCGTCGTTCGCGGCAATCGCCGATCCGCCCAGACGCTCCGACGCCAGATCGATGAGCTGGAGAAAGTCCGGCACAGGGCTCCCTTCGGCGAACGGTTCTATCCCGACAGAAGGAGCTCGCCGCGCCCGGCGCGGACGAGACGGCCGCCGTCGAAGATCTTCTCACCTCCGAGAAATGTCGTCCGGACCCGCCCGCGCAGCGCGACGCCGGCGTATGGCGTCAGCGGGTGTCTCTGGTGCAGACGCGCGGGCTCGACGGTCCCGGTTCCGTCGGGATCCCACACGACCAGATCGGCCTCGAAGCCGGGCGCGATCCTCCCTCGCGTCCCGGAAAGGCCGGCGAGACGGGCCGGCGCCGCGCTCATCCATTCGCCCAGACGCTCGACCGCGATCCCCCGTTTCGAGGCGCCCGTCCAGACCGCGGCGAGCGTCAGCTCGAGCGAAGCGATGCCGCCCCACGCGGCGAGGAAATCACCGGAGTCGAGCCGCTTGTCTTCCGGGGGGCAGGGAGAGTGGTCCGACACGACCATGTCGATCACGCCATCCAGGAGTCCCGCCCAGAGCCTCTCGCGGTTTTCGCGGCCCCGGATCGGCGGCGCGCACTTGAAGGCCGTCGCGCCGTCGGGGATGTCCTCGGCGGCGAACGTCAGGTAGTGGGGGCAGGTCTCCACCGTGACCGGCAGGCCTTCGCTTCGTGCGGCCTCGAGAGGGGCGAGCGCGTCGGCGGAGGAAAGGTGCAGCACGTGCACGCGCGCGCCCGTCTCGCGGCAGGCCGCGATCAGCGACTCGATCGCGGAAACCTCCGCCGCGTCGGGACGGGACGCGACCCAGGTGGCGTAGCGATCGCGGGGGCCCGAGGCATCGCGCAGCCCGAACGGGGATTCGGCGTGGACGAGGAGCGGCGCGCCGATCCTGACCAGCTCGCGCATCGCCGCGAGGAGGTCCGGCTCGAGCACGGACGGGAACTCGGCGACGCCCGAC
Organism: Thermoanaerobaculia bacterium; assembly: GCA_038329555.1. GTDB lineage: Bacteria > Acidobacteriota > Thermoanaerobaculia > UBA5066 > Gp7-AA6 > JALYUA01. Next base: position 2,899 of record JBBQNC010000018.1, on the reverse strand, counting down.
GGAGAGAGGAAGCACTTGAAGCCGACCGCCCCGGCGGCGCGGAGTCCCGCGAGCTCGTGGGTGTTTCCGGGCACGACGCCTCCCCAGAAGCCGACGGCCACCGAACAGGCGCCGGCCGCCGCGTCGATCTTCGCGAGCCACCCTTCGCGCGTCGTCGTGGGCGGTACGGAGTTCAACGGCATGTCGACCACAGTCGTGATGCCCCCGGCGGCGGCGGCGGCGGTGGCCGTCCGGAAGCCCTCCCAGTGAGTCCTCCCGGGCTCGTTCACGTGGACATGCGTGTCGACCAGACCCGGAAGAATGCAGTCGTTGCCTGCGTCCTCGACCGGCACGTCCGGCGGCGTCGATCCATGCGGATCGACGGCGGCGATGCGCCCGCCCTTCACCCGGACGTCCGCGGCGCGCATCCCTTCCGGGGTCACCACGCGCCGGCTTCGGAGAACGAATTCGGAGGCTGTCATCGGAAGGGCCACTCATCATAAGGGCCTAGAATGTCCCCGCGTGCAGAGCACCCTCGTCTACGGGAACGAGAAGCGTCACGGGGACGGGCGGGTCGAGCTGATCGACTCCACGCGTATCGAGTCCTCGCCCCTCGCGAACCGCGACCTCTTGCCGGTCCCGGTCTCGCGCCGCAACTGGACGACGTACAACTACGCGGCGCTGTGGATCAGCATGGCGCACTGCATTCCCACATACATGCTGGCCTCCGGGCTGATGGCCGCGGGCATGAACTGGCGGCAGGCGCTCGTGACGATCCTTCTCGGCAACACGATCGTCCTCGTTCCGATTCTCCTGAACTCGCACCCCGGCACGCGCTACGGGATCCCCTTCCCCGTCTTCGCGCGCGCCGCGTACGGCACACTCGGATCCAACCTGCCGGCGATCATGCGGGCTCTCGTTGCGTGCGGATGGTTCGGCATCCAGTGCTGGATCGGCGGCGAGGCGCTGAACACACTCTTCCGCGCGCTCGATCCGGGGTGGCCGGGCCGTCTCGGCCCCGGCTGGTCCGGCCACACGGGCTCGGAGTGGTTCGCGTTCTTCCTCTTCTGGGCGCTCAACATGGTCATCGTCTACCGGGGCATGGACCTGCTGAGGAAGGTCGAAAACTGGGCCGCGCCGTTCGTGCTGGTCATGACAGCGGCTCTCCTCGTCTGGGCCGTGCGGCGTGCGCACGGGCTCGGGCCGCTGCTCGCCCAGAAGGGATCGTTGCGGACGTTCCGGGAATTCTTCCCCGTGTTCGTGCCGTCCCTGACGGCCATGGTCGGCTTCTGGGCCACGCTGTCGTTGAACATGCCGGATTTCACGCGCTACGGGCGCAGCCAGCGTGAGCAGATGGTCGGGCAGATCGTGGCGCTCCCGACCACGATGTCCCTGTTCGCGGCGATGGGCGTGCTCATCACGAGCGCCACCACGATCATCTACGGGCAGCCGATCTGGGACCCGGTCGTCCTCGCGGGGAAATTCTCGCAGCCCGTCGTCGTCGCGATCTCCATGTTCACGGTGGTCGTGGCGACCCTGGCCGTCAACATCGCGGCGAACGTCGTCTCTCCCGCGAACGACTTCGCCAACGCGTTCCCTCGCTGGATCCGATTCAAGACGGGGGGCCTCATCACGGGGATCATCGGCGTGCTCATGCGGCCGTGGCGGCTTCTGGCGGACCCGTCGGGGTACATCTTCCACTGGCTGCTCGTTTACTCGGGGGGGCTCGGCTCGATCGCGGGCGTGCTCATCGCGGACTACTGGCTGATCCGGCGCAAGCGCCTCCGGCTGGAGGATCTCTACCTGACGCACGGCGCGTACAGATATGCCGGCGGCTGGAACTGGAGAGCGGTGGTCGCGACCTTCGCCGGCTGCTTTCTCGCGTGGGGCGGGTTCGTCGTGCCGGCGTTGAAGCCGCTGATCGCCTACGGGTGGTTCGTGGGCTTCTTCGCGTCGGGGATCCTGTACTGGTCCATCCAAGGAAAGCCCCGGCTCGCCTCCAGCACGACCGCTTCCTGAGCGTCGATGGAGAGGCGAGCCGGCGCGTACGCCTCCTCTCCACCCGCGTCAGCGGGGGGAGAGGGCGGGTGAGGGGGGCAGGGAAGCCACATCCGTCTTCAGTCCGAGATTCCCCCTCACCCGAGCCGGCACCTGCGCCTCCTCTCCACCCGCGACAGCGGGGGGAGAGGGCGGGTGAGGGGGGCGAGGGCGCCACACTCCGTCTTCAGTCCGCCCGACTCCCCCTCACCCTGACCCTCTCCCCCGAGCCCGGGGGAGAGGGGAAAGCTCAGTGTGTCGGCGTCGGCATCGGCGTCGGCGTCGGTGTCGGCGTCGGTGTCGTCGCGACGCCCGCCCCGCGGTCGTACTCCTTCAAGCGCGCGTAGAGCCAGTCCTTCATCGGCTGTGGCTTTCCACCGGCCTCGCGGATCAGGTACACCCTCCCCGTCTCTTCGGAGTGTGACGCGACGCCCTCGATGAAATCGCGAACGGTCTGGACGCGCTTGCCGGCCATGAAGAGCTTGAACTTCAAGTGCGAGGCCGCCTTTCCGGCGGGATGCTCCGCGTCGTTGCGAATGAAAACGGCGTTGGCGTGACGGACCTTGTCGATGAGCCAGTCGATCCGTTTCTGCTCCGCGGCGGGCCGCGTGGCGGCCGAAGCGGCTGCGCAGATGGCGAACAGGACGGAGGCCCACGCGGCCCGTCTCGCGCGCATCAGTAGTAAGGTTCCCAGATCCAGAAAACGAGCTCCGCCATCCGCTGGACGAAGCCCCGCTTCTTCCAGTCCGAGTACCGGATCTCCTCGCAGTTCCGTTTGTCTTCGCCGAACATCGCTTCCATCGTCTGCGCGAAGGTCCGGTCGTAGAACGCGAGGCTCTCCTCGGCGTTCCGGCTCATCGAACGCGAATCGAAATTGATCGAC
>JBBQNC010000017.1:0-27994 GCA_038329555.1 Thermoanaerobaculia bacterium | reverse complement strand
TGCGGACGGCGGCCTCGGGACAATCGGAAGAGCGGGGGAGGCCTGTTTTCGGGCTGCCACCGCGGTTTCGGGGGCGTTTCGGGGATCGAGATCCCCTCAAGGAACGATTAAGAAGACCATGCCCGGTTCTCCGATTCTCCGCCGCGTCGCCCTCTCCTGGGCCCGTTCGCGGCAGCTCACGCCGCAGCGGGTCTGGCCGGTCCTGCGCGATTACGGGGGTGTCGAGCCGATGCTCGCCGCCACCGAGGCGGAGCTCGCAGATCGCCTGCGGTCGCCCGAACGCGCGCGCGCCATGCTCCGTTCGGCGGAGGATCGCGACGCCGAGAGGTGGGGGGCCGAGCTCGAACGCCACGGGCTCGTGCTCCTGACGGCCTTCGACGAGCGATACCCTCGCCCGCTGGCGGAGATCGCCGACCCGCCCTTCCTGCTCTACGCCGAAGGCAACCTCGACCGGTTGAGGCTGCCCGCGGTCGCGATCGTCGGCTCCCGCGGAGCGTCGCGGTACGGCCGCGAGGTCGCGGCGCGGCTGGCGCGAGACCTGTCGCTCGCCGGAGTGTGTGTCGTCTCCGGATTCGCCCGGGGCGTCGATGCGTCGGCGCACGAATCCGCCCTCGAAGGCGCCGGCGGGACGGTGGCGGTCCTGGGCTGCGGGCTCGACGTGGACTATCCGCGCGAAAACACGCGGCTGAAGGACGCCCTCAGGGCGGGGCACCTTCTCCTGACCGAATACGCTCCCGGCACGGAGCCGGCCGCGCAGAACTTCCCGATCCGCAATCGGATCATCGCCGGCCTCTCGTCGGGCGTCGTCGTCGTCGAGGCGTCGCGCCGCAGCGGTTCCCTGATCACGGCCCGGCTTGCCGCCGACTTCGGCCGGGACGTCTTCGCCGTTCCCGGCAGCGTCTTCTCCGAGACGTCCGCCGGAGCGCACGAACTGCTGCGCGACGGAGCGATCCTCTGCCGCGGCGCCGAAGACGTCCTCGCCGAGCTATTTCCGTCGATCGGCGTCTCGAGGCCCGTGGTCACGGCGTCGCCGGCCGCGGCGGCCGGACTCTCGCAGGAGGCGCGCGCTCTGTTCGAAGCGCTCGTGCGCGACGGGGAAGCGACCCCCGACCAGCTCGGCGAGGCGGCGGATCTGGCCGCTGCAACCGTCCTCGCGGCGCTCTTCGAGCTCGAAGCCGCCGGCCTCGCGCGCGAGGCCGGTCCGGGACGGTTCGCCCTGGCGGCGCCCGTTCTGGGAGGACCGGTCTGACCCCGGGGCGCCTCCGGGTTCCCCCCCGGCGCCGGCGGCCGCCGCGAAGGCTCCGATCTCGCCCTTTGGAATCAATGGTTTGGAGGAGGGGAATACGATTCTGTTGCGGGAGACGCCGGAGCATCCCGTTTGCGCTTTCCCCGTGGATATGGCAGGTTCCACCCCCTTCATGACCCGTTCCCTCGTCATCGTCGAGTCTCCCGCGAAGGCCAAGACCCTCGAAAAGTTCCTCGGAAAGGACTTCCGGGTTCTCGCCTCCTACGGCCACGTCCGCGACCTCCCCAAGAAGGGTCTCGGGGTGGACCGCGCCCATGGCTACGAGCCGACGTACGAGGTCCTCGCGGGCAAGGAGAAGACGCTCGCGGACTTAAAGCGCGCGGCGAAGGCCGTCGACAACGTCTACCTCGCCGCCGACCCGGACCGGGAGGGGGAGGCGATCTCCTGGCACCTCCACGAGGCGCTGAAGGGCGCCGGCAAGCAGATCGTCTTCAAGCGCGTCCGCTTCAACGAGATCACGAAGAAGGCCGTGCTCAAGGCGATGGAAGAGGCGGGGGAAATCGACACGCGTAAGGTGGACGCGCAGCAGGCGCGCCGCATCATCGACCGTCTCGTCGGATACGAGGTCTCCGATCTCCTCTGGAAGAAGATCTGGCGGGGACTCTCGGCGGGGCGTGTGCAGACGGTGGCGCTCCGGATCATCGTCGAGCGCGAGCGGCAGATCGAAGAGTTCCGTCCGATCGAGTACTGGACGGTGGACGTGGAGCTCGAGAGCAAGGCGCCCCCCGCGTTTCCGGCCCGGCTGGCCTCGTTCGAGGGGACGAAGCTCAAGTTCGACGGCTCGGATCCGCGTCTCCAATCGGAGGCGGCGGCCGCGCGCGTTCGCGAGGACGTCGAGAAGGCGGTCTGGAAGGTCGCCCGCGTCGAGACTTCGGAGCGCCGGAAGAATCCGCCGCCCCCGTTCATCACGTCGCAGCTCCAGCAGGGCGCCGCCCGGCGTCTCGGGTTTTCGGTCCGCCGCACCATGCAGGTCGCGCAGCGGCTCTACGAGGGTCGCGACATCCCCGGGCGGGGAACGGTCGGTCTCATCACCTACATGCGCACCGACTCGACCCGCGTCGCCGGCGAGGCATTGACCGCCGTCCGTGAGCACATCGCCTCCCGCTACGGGGGCGACACGCTTCCCGAGTCGCCGCGCTTCTTCAAGAGCCGGCGCGACACGCAGGACGCCCACGAGGCGATCCGACCGACGTACCTCGACCTTCCGCCGGACGCGGTCGCCTCGCATCTGGCTCCCGACGAGGCGAAGGTTTACCGGCTGATCTGGGAGCGATTCGTCGCCTCGCAGATGAACCCGGCCGTTTACGACACGACCTCCGCCGAGATCGAGGCCGGCCGCGCCGTGTATCGCGCCTCCGGTTCGACGCTGAAGTCCGCGGGATATCTCGCCGCCTACGGGGTGACGATCGCCGCCCCGGCCGGAGGCGAAGAGGAGGAGGACACGGAGAAGGACGGAACCCGCCTGCCCCCTCTCACGGAGGGCGAGACGCTCAAGCTCGTCGCCCTGACGCCCGAGAAGAAGCAGACGCAGCCTCCGCCGCGCTTCAACGAGGCGTCGCTCGTCAAGTTCCTCGAGGAGAACGGCATCGGCCGGCCCTCGACGTACGCCGAAATCCTTCGCAAGATCGAGCAGCGCGAGTACGTCCGCAAGAAGGAACGCCGCTTCATCCCGACCGCGCTCGGCCGCACCGTCATCGAGCTCCTTCTGCCGTACTTCGAAGACTTCTTCGAGACCTCCTACACGGCGCGGATGGAGGAGAGGCTGGACGAGGTCGAGGACGGGACGCTCTCCTGGCGCGCCGCGCTGAAGGAGTTCGACAAGACCTTCACGGTCGACCGCGACCGCGCTCTGGAGGAGATGGTCTCCGGCAAGGCCGGCATTCCGCTCGGGGAGGCCCGGCGGCTCCTTTCCTTCCCGGTCGTCCCGCTGATCGCGGAAACGTGTCCCAAGTGCGGCAAGAAGCTGAAGCTGAGGATGGGAAAGAACGGTCTCTTCGTCGCCTGCAGCGGTTACCCGACCTGCACCTTCACCGAAAACATCCCCGACCCGGAAGAAGACGCCGTCGACGCGACGGACCTCGAGAACACGACCTGCGAGGAGTGCGGTTCTCCGATGAAGCTGCGCCAGAGCCGCACGGGCTCGGCGTTTCTCGGCTGCACCGCGTATCCGAAGTGCCGCAACGTGGTCAACGTCGTGATGGCCGGCGGAAAGGCGGAGGCGAGGCCGGACGAGCCGACGGGGGAGACGTGCCCCGACTGCGGACATCCGCTCGTCCGGCGCCACGGACGCTTCGGCGCCTATGTCTCGTGCTCGAACTATCCCGCGTGCCGGTACAAGCCACCGAAGCCGGTCCGGGACACGGGCGTCCGATGCCCGAAGGATGGCGGCGTGATCGCGGAGCGCCGCGGCCGCTTCCGCCCCTTCTACGGATGCGTCAACTATCCGAGCTGCGACTTCACGCTCTCGGCACGGCCCGTCCCCGAGCCGTGCCCTCAGTGCGGGAACCCGTACCTTCTTCTCCGCGAGCGGAAGGGCGGAAACGTCTTCGCGTGCGACAAGGCGGGCTGCGGATTCGAGAAGGAAGCCGGCCCGGTGCCCGAGATGCAGGACATCTTCCTCGCCGCGTCGACGGCCCCCGCTCCGAAGAAGGCGGTCCGCAAGCGCGCCGCGAAAGCCCCGGCGCCCGGCGAGGCCGCCGCCGACTCCGCGGCCGCGGCAACGCCCGCTCCGCGAGGCGCGGCCAGGACGAAGAAGCCCGTTCCGCGCCGCCGCGCCGGCTGATCCGCCGCCGATGACGGCGCCGCCCCCCTGTCAGTTCCTTCCCTGATGGTCACGCCGTGGGCGAAGTTCTCGCTCCCGGGCGGCAAGCCAGCCTGGGCTATGGGAAGCTCGCCCGAGTTCCGCACGTCCATTCGCGCGATCTTTGGAACGCTCGTGGAAAGAGTCGAGCGCTGGCCGGCCGGACCGCTCGCTTGGGCGATGGCCGAGGTACCCGCCGCTGGATCGCTGTCCGTGTTCTTCCTAGACCTCGAGAAACGCCTGACTTCTACCGGATCCTTGTGGGTCGTTCTGCCCAAGAAGCCGTTCGCTATTGAGCAATCCTTCCCCTACACGTGGATCGATGTCCAGAAGGCAGGACTTGCCGCAGCGCTCGTAGACAACAAGATTGCCGCCCTTTCTACCCGGCTCACCAGCATCCGATTCACCATTCCGATATCGAGACGGCGCGATCGGGAAGGCTAAGAGGATAGTTGCCTGGCAGCAATCGTCGGGCGTCTCGATCGAGTGTAGCTATCCGGACGTGGTCGTCGTACGATCCAGGCCCCTCCGCCAAATTGCGCCAGGAGAATTCCCCGCGCCCCGAGAACCATCAAAGGAGAAGAGATGATGACGTGCGCGCACGTTCGAGAATCGGAGGCTTGGCTATCTTTCGGGAACCGAGGGGTCCCCGGAGGGGTCCCAAAGGTTTGGGGACCGTTCAATTGGATGAGGAGCGCAATGGTATTTCGAAAAGGCGTACAGCTCGGCGTTTTCGCTCTGCTCCCACTTCTCGCCGACTCAACGCTTGCGAGCCCAATCCAACCTCGGTCAGAAAGATCGAACGGAGTGGAATCGCCGGTTCCGACTGACGCTGGGGCAGTCAAAATTAATGCGGCCAGCTACTTGCCTCCGGCCTTCACACGCGAAGTGTACCGGGTGACGGATTCTTCGGACGGACTGACTCGGCAATGGATGGATGCCTCCGGCCGGATCCTTGCCCGACGCGATGAAGGCGTGGGTCTAACCCTTTGGGCGTATGACGAGTCCGGGTTCAGGTACTCGGAGACCTTCGTCCCCGAAGGGGGTGACTTGGAGTTGACGGGCGATGATGCCCCTGTAGAACACAGTAGGACAGCATTCGTCGATGGGTCGGCACATCTCCTTGGGGAACGCGGCGTCTTTGGAAGCGGCGGTGCCGTCGGCAAGCTCGTGGACGCCGTGAATTCCGTGGCAGCCGTGCATTTCGACTATGCGCAAGACGGTCAGGTCTCTCTGGAGAAAGTCACCGTCGACGGCATTTCCTTCGAGGTGCGCCGGACTGCCGCTGGTACATCCGGCGGATATGACTGGTCGGATTCTCAGGGCGGATTCTTCAGCGAGCGTCGTGACTCCGCCGATCGTCTGCTTTCCTACTCAGAAGGCGGGACCCTCCTGTTTCAACGTGCCTACGACTCGGTGGGCCACGTTCTCAGCAACGAGCTTGGCAATGGCGCACGAGTTGAATATGAGGGTGCAGGCGGCGGATGGTCGGCGAAGACTGTGATTCCCGCGGTCGAGGGGGTACAGCGCCGACGGCTATCTCTTGAGCGCGATTCAAAAGGCGCTGTTACCCAACTGCTCATCAACGGCGTTCGTTTTGAGCGCCCGGGCATCGAGCATTCCACATCTGTCCGTCGACTCTACTTCGACGCCCTGGGTCGTGTGGTGAAGACCGTCTTGAATAAGGAGGTGACCTATAACGCTTACCTCGTGGGAGGTCCGTACGCAGTACTCGACTCGTCTGGAGTCGTCGTCAAAAGGCGATTGATGACGACGTCCGGCGACACGGCGTTTGCGGAAAACGGTGTCGAGATGTTTCCCGATGGGACTCGGCAGTACCTCATTTCGTCTCCATTGCCCGAAGCGGGTCTGCTGTATTCGGTCCACAAAGACGGACGCGGCGCCGGAGCAGTTTCCGCGCAGTCGGCTCATCTTCTCGTGGCTTCTAGCTGCTATTTCTGGCAAACGACCTCATGGGACTCGAACGGCAACCCGACGGTCACGAGCCATTCGATGTGTTGGGTAGATGGAGGAGGTGGCGGTGGCGGAAGCGGAGGAGGCAGCGGAGGTAGCGCGGGCGGCGGAACCGGGGAAGGCTCTCCGCTCTCAAGTGCTCGCCAAAGTGCGGTAAATGCCGCGGTTAACATCGCTCTAGACCGACTCACGACTCGTCCGAGCTGTACAAGCCTCTATGGGCAATACGGGACTGGTGCAGCCGGGGTCGCCGGCGTCGCAAATATTACCCACGCCAATTATGTCAATGGCGGAGCTCAAGGCGGACCACGGTGTCCAGCGGATACTCTCGCGAGTACTCCCCCTGGTACGCTTACCGTCTCTCTTTGCCCCAATTTCTTTATCACGGTTGGGGGTTGGACGCCGACACCGCTAAATCAGGCGCTAGCCATTATTCACGAGTCGCTTCATTCAAACGGCCTCCTCGGTCATGTAGGGTTATCCTCCTCGGATTTTCAGATTCTGAAAGTCGATCCCGTCTGTCGATGAGGCCCAATAGAGTTCGTCGGACAATAAGAATTGCGGCGTGGGCATTGGCTGCCGCAAGCTCCGTCGCGACCGGCCTCGAGCTTGGATCTGCCGCGGGAGGCTACTACCTCGTCGCCGCCGGCAACGTGTCTGCGGAGGAGATTGAGAAAAATCCGCGTCTGGCCGGCATCGTCGACATTCGGAAGAGGACGATTTTCCCGCTAGAAGGGTATCCATCGAACGGGCGGCCGGGGGCGCACGTCGCTTTGAGTGGCGGTCCGGGAGAGTGTCCGGTTGGGCTCCTCCTTCGGGATGGGACCGGAGCGGACGTCTACCGATGGCGACCGGACCAATCGCGATTTCTGAAAGGCGGAAGGATCGAGGAAGTCTCGATGCGGGCTGGAGGGATGACGGTCTCCGGATGTCGAATTCTGATCTACGAGGAGGCCACGAAGTCCTCACCGAAGGAAAAATCTGAGGGATTTCGCTGGATGCTGTTTTCACCCGACGGCTCCCGGCGCCTCTGGATCGCGGAAACGTACGACGTCAACTCGATCGTCTATTCGAGCCTTCCTCTGGAGCGGCCCGGCGGTCGGGTTCTGCACGGCAACTATCTGCTGGATCTGGCGACAGGGCGCATCGAGCATCTCGTGAAGAAGGATCCGCCAGGAAGCTCGTCCCTGTCGGTCTGGGCTTGGAAGGACGGGCGTCGAATGGCTCTGTCGGGCGTCCAAGGGGGACGTCTCCTCGAGTCGGTGGATGGAATAGCCTGGAAGCCGGCCGCCATTCCTCCGGCGCTGGCCGCGCGGCTCGCAGGAGACTCTTCGTCCCCGACCCTTCTCCTCGATCCGGCCGGCGCGGATCATGCCGAGTTGTGGATGGTGCCTCACGTGGCGTTGCCGCCCGGAGTCACGGGGCAGGGTCCGTTTTTCGTTCTTCGAACACGGGATGCTGGTAGGCATTGGGATTCCTTTCTCGTCGAACGAGAGGAATACCTGGAGCCTCCCGTCCCCGGCCCGAATGGAACGCGGATCCAGTTCAGCCCGCGACAGGCCAGTGACGGTTCCATCCCTTTGAGGATCTGGACGCCCGGAAAACCGTTCGAGGAGATCCAGCTGAGGTCCGCCTACAGCAATTGACACCGGAGCGGCGCCGGCCCAGTGGTCGACCCGCGCGACGGCCTGCCCGGGTCCTCGAAGTTAAGATCCCCGCATGACCGCCGTCACCATCGTCGGCGCCGGCCTCGCCGGCACCGAATGCGCATGGCAGCTCGCCCGGCGCGGCCACCGGGTCCGCCTCTTCGAGATGCGGCCCCGGGTCACGACGGCGGCGCACCGCACGGACCTTCTCGCCGAGCTCGTCTGCTCGAACTCCTTCCGGTCGGACAACCCCTTGAACGCCGTCGGGCTCCTAAAGCGCGAGATGGCGGAGCTCGACTCGCTGGTGATCGCATCCGCGAGGCGCGCGGCGCTGCCCGCGGGCGACGCCCTCGCGATGGACCGGGACGTGTTCGCGCGCGCCGTGACGGAGGCGATCGCGTCCCGTCCCGAGATCGAGGTCGTCCGGGAAGAGGTCCGCGAGATCCCAACGGCAGGGTTCGTGGTCCTCGCGACGGGCCCGCTGACCTCGCCGGTGCTCGACGCGGCGATCGGGCGGCTGCTCGGCACCGAGGATCTCTACTTCTACGACTCGATCGCGCCCGTCGTCACGGCGGACTCGCTCGATTTCACGAAAATGTACGCCATGTCCCGCTACGGGAAGGGAGAGGGCGCCGACTACTGGAACTGCCCGCTGACGCGCGATCAGTACGAAGAGCTGATGACGGAGCTTCTCGCGGGCGAAACCGTTCCCATCCACGATTTCGAGAAGGGGATCTACTTCGAGGGATGTCTGCCGATCGAGGTGATGGCCGAGCGCGGGCGGGAGACGCTCCGCCACGGGCCCTTGAAGCCGATGGGGCTACCCGAGCCGTCGACGGGTCGGATCCCCTGGGCCGTGGTCCAGCTGCGCCAGGACGATCTCGCGAAGGAGCACTACAACCTGGTCGGCTTCCAGACCAAGCTGAGGGTCCCCGAGCAGCAGCGCATCTTCCGCCGGATCCCGGGCCTCGAGAACGCGGCGTTCGTCCGCTACGGGATGCTGCATCGCAACACGTACATCCACGCGCCCGCACACCTCGATCGGTTCTGGCGCATGCGGCGGGAGCCGCGGATCGCGTTTGCGGGACAGATCACCGGCGTCGAGGGATACGTCGAGAGCGCCGCGACGGGGCTCGCCGTCGGCCTGACGCTCGCCCAGACTCTCGAAGGGCGGGAGCCGGCGCCGATCCCTCCGACGACCGCGATCGGGTCGCTCGCCCGACACTGTTCGGACCGGCCGCCGACGGAGAAGTTCGAGCCCATGAACGTGACGTTCGGAATGATCGAGGACACGTCCCACTCGCCCGTTCGCGACAAGGCGGAGCGCCGGCGGAGGATCGTCGAGCGAGCGCTCGCCGCGATCCGCGAATGGCGCGAGGCGATCTCCGCCGAGGCGGCGGCGGTGCGATGAGACGGCGTTCCCGTCCCGACTCGCCTCCATGCTGACCTGGGAGCTGATCGAGGAGGCCCGCCGGCGTCTTGCCGGAGTGGCTCTGCGGACCCCCGTGCTGCGCTCCCGCCAGTTCGACGAGTCGGCGCGCGCGACGGTCTTCTTCAAGGCGGAAAACCTCCAGCGCGGCGGGGCCTTCAAGTTCCGGGGCGCGTACAACAAGTTGAAGGCCGAGCTCGAAAAGGTGCCCGTCCGCGAAGTGGTCGCGTTCTCCTCGGGAAACCACGCCGGCGCCGTCGCCCTGGTGTCGAGGATCCTCAATCTGAAGGCCACGATCGTCATGCCGTCCGACGCTCCGGCGGCCAAGCTCGCCGCGACGCGCGGATACGGCGCGGAGGTCGTGCTCTACGACCGGTACGGCGAGAGCCGCGACGAGATCGGGGAGAGGCTGGTCCAGGAGCGGGGCGCGCTCCTCGTCCCTCCATTCGACGACTACCTGGTGATGGCGGGCCAGGCGACCGCCGCCGCGGAGCTCCTGGAGGAGATCCCCGACCTGGACGCTCTGGTCGTCCCCGTGTCCGGGGGCGGGCTCCTCGCCGGCTCGGCTCTCGCGGCCCGGCACCTCCGCCCGGAGATCGCCGTGTACGGCACGGAGCCGGAAACGGGCGCCGACACGGCGGAATCGCTCGCTCGCGGCGAGCGTGTCTCGATCGAGGTCCCGCGGACGATCGCCGACGGCCTCCAGGTCTCGAGTCCGGGACGGCTCACCTTTCCCATCGTCCAGAGAACCGTCGACCGCGTTCTGCTCGTATCGGACGGGGAGATGGTGGAGACCCTGTGCTGGATGCTCGAGCGGATGAAGGTGCTGGTCGAGCCCTCGGGCGTCGCGGGCGCCGCGGCGGTGCGGCACCGCAAGGCGGATTTCTCGGGACGAAAAGTTGGCGTGATCCTCTCGGGCGGCAACGTCGACCGGGACAAGCTGGCGGGGTATCTCACCCGGTCCGCTCTCGAACCGGCTCCGGCGCGCGGGTGAAGCGGGGCCGGCGAGGGCGACGGATCATCGCGTGGCTCGGGGCCGCGCTCATGGCCGCGCCGACGATCGCCGCCGCGCACGACTTCTGGATCGAGCCGTCGACGTTCCGACCCGCCGCGGGCGAGGAGTTCACGGTCTCACTGCGAGTGGGGGAGCACTTCCGGGGAGAGCCGGTGCCGCGCGACGACCGCCGCATCCGCAAATTCTTCCTCGTCTCGTCGCGCGGTGAGTCTCCCATCCCCGGCCTTCCGGGAACCGATCCAGCCGGGTTTGCCCGCGCCGACGCGCCGGGGCTCTCCGTAATCGGGTACCGGAGCGAAAGGTCCGCAGTGACTCTCGAGCCGCAGAAGTTCGAGAAATATCTCGCCGACGAAGGGCTCGACGCCGTGATCGCGGAGCGCGCACGCCGGGGGGAGAAGGAGAAGCCCGGCCGGGAGGTGTTTTCGCGGAGCGTCAAGGCGATCCTGGTCGCGCCCGGGCCCCGGGGTCCGGAGCTCGACAGGGTCCTCGGCCTCACGCTCGAGCTCGAGCTCCGGTCGAGCCCCGCCGCCTGGCGCCGCGACCGACCGATGCGGTTTCGGTTGCTCTACGGCGGCAAGCCTCTCGGATCGGCTCTCGTCAAGGCGATCTCGCGGGACGATCCCGACCGGACTCTGACGGCGCGCACCGCCCGGGACGGGACCGCCCCCCTCACGCTTCCCGCCCGGGGCGTGTGGCTCGTCGAGTCCCTGCACATGGTTCGAGCGCCTCGCGACGTCGACGCAGACTGGGAGAGCGTCTGGAGCTCCGTGACGTTTGAGATTCCTTAACGACGGAAGCGGAATTCGGGCAGCGTCCCACGGTTGAATAAGGGAGTGATTTCCTCCCGGGCCGGCCGATTCTCGCGCGTGCGCGCCCTCGCCGTCGCCGCCGCGATCGCCTCGACGGCGCTTCCCGCGGCGTGCCGCCGCGCCGCGGCGCCGAACGGAGAAGCTTCCGCGTCCGCCAAGCGCTACCCGTTTCACGGTGTCGTCCAGGAGGTGAAGAACGCCGGAGCCGACGTCATGGTGGCGCACGACGCGGTGCCGGGATTCATGGGCGCGATGACGATGCTCTTTCCCGTGCACGCTCCACCCGCGGTCCTGCGCGCGCTCTCCGCCGGAGACGCGATCGACGCGACCCTCGTCGTCGAGGAGAGCCGTTACTGGCTGGAGGGGATCCGGCGCACGCCCGGGCCGGCCCCCGCCAGATCGAGGCCGCCGGCCTCGGAGGCGGCGTCCCGGCCGGGCGCCGTCACGCCGGTGCCGAACCGCGCCGTATCGGTCGGGGAAAAGGTCCCGGACTTCGAGCTCGTCGACCAGACCGGCCATCCCGTCCGGTTGTCGCAGATGCGCGGAGAGCCGGTCGCGGTGACGTTTCTCTACACGCGTTGCCCGATCGCCACCGCGTGCCCGATGACGACGGCGAAGTTCTCCCGCCTGGACGCGATGCTCCGGCAGAAGGGCTTCGGACGCCTGCTCGTCGTGACGGTCGACCCGGAGCACGACACTCCGGCGGTCCTGGCGGACTACGCCCGGCGCGCGGGAGCGGATCCGAAGCGGTGGAAGTTTCTGACGGGAAAACCCGCCGCGGTGGCCGACGTCGCGTCCTCGTTCGGCGTCCTCTACTATCCCGACCACGGTCAGGTGGTGCACGGACAGGCGGTCGCCGTGGTCGGCCCCGACGGGCGGCTGTCGACGATCTACTACGGCGAGTCCTGGGAGGCGGAGCACATCCTCCGGGACATCGAGAAAGCGAGAAAAGGATGAAGGGGACCCGCCTCGCGGCCGGGCTGACGTTCGGGCTGATCGCCGGCACCGGAGTGATCGTCTTCGCGAAGGACTCCCACCCGTCCGCGCTGTACGTCGAATACTGCGCGAAGTGTCACGGCGAGGATGGCACCGGCAACACGCCCAAGGGCAAGCAGCTGATGGCCCGCGATTTCACGGACCCGGAGTTCCAGGCGTCCAAGTCGGACGCCGATCTGGTCAAGATCGTCACCAAGGGCGGCGAGGACATGCCGCCGTTCGGAAAGAAGCTCACGAAGGAGCAGATCGCGAGCCTCGTGAAGGACGACGTGCGGGGGTTCGTCCCGAAGAAGTAGGCGTCGAGGCGGTCCGCTCGGGACCCGCGGGTTACACTTTCGGCACGTGCTCACCCTGTCGAAGGCGATCGAAGAATTCCTCTCCCATTTGACCGACGAGCGCCGCTTCTCGCCCCGGACCGTGCTCGCGTACCGCTCCGACCTCGACCGGTTCGCGGCGTTCTGGGAGGCGGACTTCGGTGAGACTCCGGCCGCGAGGACTCCGCTCTCGAAGGTCGACACGCTCTCGCTCCGGTCTCATCTCGCGTCGCTCCATCGCGCGAAGCTCGCCAACCGCTCCCTTGCGCGCCATCTCTCGACGCTGCGATCGTTTTTCCGGTGGGCGTGCCGCGAGGGGCATCTCTCGCGAAGCCCTGCGAAGGGCCTTCCAGCTCCGCGCGTGCCGAAGGCCCTCCCGCGCGCGCTGACGCTTCCGGACACGGAGAAGCTCCTCGACACCGCCGACGAAGGCACGCTCCCCGAGCGCGAGCGGGCGCTCTTCGAGCTTCTCTACGCGACCGGATTGCGGGTCTCGGAGGCGGCGGCGCTCGACCTGGACGACGTGGACCTCTCGGCGCGGATGCTTCGGGCGCAGGGGAAGGGACGCCGCGAACGGATCGTCCCTTTCGGCGAGACCGCCGAGGACGCGCTGCGCGCGTGGCTTCCGATCCGCGGCGGGCTCCGGAGCGAAGACCGCGCGGAGAGCTCGGGGGAGCGAGCCGACGGCGATCCCCTGTTCGTCAACGCGCGGGGCGGACGGCTCACGACCCGGTCGATGGCGCGCGTCCTGAAGCGCCGCCTCCGGGCGGCCGGCCTCCCGCCGCTCATCTCGCCTCACGCACTCCGCCACACGTTTGCGACGCACTTGCTGCAGTCGGGCGCCGACCTGCGATCCATCCAGGAGCTCCTGGGCCACGCCTCTCTCTCGACGACGCAGAAGTACACGCATCTCGACGCATCGCGGCTTCGAGACGTCTACCGCCGCGCGCACCCCCGCGCATGAGGACGCTGGCCGCGGCGCTGCTCGGGATCCTCGCCGGGTGTGCCCTCGGGGGCGAATCCGCGGCGTCGAAGGGACCGCCGCCCGTCCTTCGCGAGATCGATCGGAGCATCCGGGACGAGTTCTGGGACGCGAAGCTGAAGGGCGTCGACTGGACGGCCGCCGTCGCGAAGGCGGCGGACGAGCTCACCTCGGCGGAAACGCCGGCGGAGCGTGACGCCGCGTACGACCGCCTGCTCGCGCGCCTCGAGGACTCCCACACGTTTCGCGTTCCCGCGGGCCACCTCCCGATCCGCGGCTGGGCGACGACCGGTCTCCGAATCGGACGCGCGGGGGACGGTTACGCCGTGAAGGGCGTCATCCCGGACAGCGCCGCCGCCCGCGCGGGCCTGAAGCCGGGAGACCGCGTCCTGTCGATCCGCGGGAGAGCCTACGGGAGCGAGCGCGTCAACTTTCGAGACCTCTTTCTCGCTCTCGAGGGCAAACCGGGCTCCTCCGTCGAAGTCGTCTGGTCGCCGGCGGACGGAGGCGCCGCGAAAAAGACGGCGCTGGCCCTGGAGCCGGAGCCGCCCGGAGACGCGCTCGTCTGGCGAAGCGCGCGGGTGATCCGCCGCAACGGCCGCGCCTTCGGATACGTGCGCCTCTGGGGCATGTCGAATGAGACTGCGCTCGCGATCGTCGACCTTCTCTCCGACCGCGTCGAGACGGCACGCGCCAAGCCGGACCTCGCGGGCCTCGCGGAGATCGAGGGCCTCCTCTTGGACGTGCGCGCCAACAGCGGCGGCTACGAGCCGGGGATTCTGCCGACCTTCCTGCGCGGGCGATGGACGGCGGGCGACTACCGCCTGGTCGAGCGGGGCGGGCGGCGCGTCGTCCCGCCCGAGTACCGGCCGCTGCCCGTCGCCCTGCTCGTCAATTCCGGCACGGCGAGCTCGGGCGAGGCTCTCGCGCTGAAGTTCCGCCAGCACGCGATCGGTCCCATCGTGGGGGAGGAGACCGCCGGGATGTGCTCCGGCGGAGCGAGCTTCACGCAGCTGTCCGACGGCTCGACGCTGTGGCTGTCCGCCCGGGCGATCGAGGACATCTCCGGCCGTTCGTACGAGGGGCGCGGGGTGACGCCCGACGTTTCGATCCTCGACCGCCCGCCGGCCGCCCCCGGCCGGGAGGATGCGATCGTCGAGGGGGCGTTGAAGGCGCTCGCGGAGCGGCCGGCCGCGAAATAGCGGCGTCCGTATTTGCCGTTTCGCGCGAGCCGCCCGACTCCGCTATCCTCGAAGCATGAAGAAGCCCGTCTGGCATTCCACGACCGTCGTGTGCGTCCGCCACAACGGCCGCGTCGCGATGGCCTCCGACGGCCAGGTCACGCTCGGAACCACGGTCATGAAGCAGACGGCCGCGAAGATCCGCCGCCTGAAGGGGGGGGAGGTCATCGCGGGGTTCGCGGGCTCTTCCGCCGACGCGTTCGCCCTCTTCTCGCGCTTCGAGGCGAAGCTCGAGGAGCACCGCGGAAACCTCGAGCGCTCCGCGATCGAGCTCGCCAAGGACTGGCGGACGGACAAGATGCTGCGGCAGCTCGAGGCCCTCCTGATCGTCGCGGACAAGACGACCTCGCTCCTGCTCTCCGGCACCGGCGATCTCATCTCCCCGGACGAGGGCCTCCTGGCCGTCGGGTCGGGAGGTCCCTACGCCCTCGCGGCCGCACGGGCGCTCATGCTCCACCGTGCCGATATGACCGCCGCGGACATCGCGCGTGAAGCCCTGACGATCGCTTCGACGATCGACATCTACACGAACGACCGGATCACTCTCGAGGAGCTGTGAGGTGGGTTGTGAGATTTGAGTTGTGAGTTTTGAGTCGGGCCGCACTGAACCCATAACTCAGAACTCAAAAAACTCATTACTATCTCCTCATGGTCTTCCTGATGCCCGGAGAAAAGGCCGAATCGGCGCCGCCCGCGACGGCGCGCGCCGCGCGCACGCCCCGGGAGATCGTCGCCGAGCTCGACAAGTTCGTGATCGGCCAGAAGAAGGCGAAGAAGGCTGTCGCGGTCGCGCTGCGGAATCGCTGGCGCCGCCAGCAGCTCGATCCCGAGATGTCGCGCGAGATCCTGCCGAAGAACATCCTGATGATCGGCCCGACCGGCGTCGGCAAGACCGAGATCGCCCGGCGCCTCGCCCGCCTGGCGGACGCGCCGTTCTTGAAGGTCGAGGCGTCGAAGTTCACCGAAGTCGGCTACGTCGGCCGCGACGTCGAGTCGATCGTTCGCGACCTGACGGAAGTCGCCGTGCACATGGTGCGCGAGGAAAAGACCGCCGAGATCCGCGACCGGGCGAAGGCGCGCACGGAGCAGCGCCTGGTGGATCTCCTGATGCCCCCGCTGGCCGATCAGGAAGCCGAGGAGACGCGTGCGCGTCTCCGGACGCTTCTGCAGGAGGGAAAGCTCGACGACCGGCTCGTGGAAGTCGAAGTCGCGGACAAGACCTTCCCCTCCTTCGAAATCGTCACCAACCAGGGCGTCGAGGAGATGGACATCAACGTCAAGGAGATGCTGCCGGGTCTCTTCGGCAGCAAGAAGAAGCGCCGCAAGGCCACGGTCTCCGAGGCGCGCGAGATCCTCCAGGCCGAGGAGGAGGGCCGGCTGGTCGACCCCGGCGTCGTGGCCCGGGAGGCCGTAGACCGGGCACAGTCCTCCGGGATCGTCTTCTTGGACGAGATCGACAAGGTCGCGGGCCGGGAGTCGGGCCGCGGTCCCGACGTGTCGCGCGAGGGCGTGCAGCGCGACCTCCTGCCGATCGTCGAGGGCACCTCGGTCAACACCAAGTACGGCTTCGTCAAGACCGACCACGTCCTCTTCATCGCCGCGGGGGCCTTTCACGTCTCGAAGCCGTCCGACTTGATCCCGGAGCTGCAGGGCCGCTTTCCGATCCGCGTCGAGCTCGACTCCCTGACGGAGGAGGACTTCGTCCGGATCCTTTCGGAGCCCGAGAACGCGCTCCTGAAGCAGTACCACGCGCTTCTCTCCGCGGAGAAAGTGGACCTGCAGTTTTCCGAGGACGCCATCCGGGAGATCGCGCGCGACGCCGAACGCGTCAACCGCTCGCTCGAGAACATTGGCGCCCGCCGCCTGCATACCATCCTGGAGCGGCTGCTGGAGGACATCTCCTTCGAGGGGCCGGAGAACGCGGGGAAGACGATCAAGATCGAGGTGGAGGACGTTCGCACCGCGCTCACCGAGCTCGTCTCGGACGAAGACCTCTCGCGCTACGTCCTCTGATGCCGCGGGCTCGTCGCCCCGCGGGCCGAAGACTCGATGACCCGATGGCCCGATCCCCCCACCGCTCGCGTCGACGGCTCAGAGGCTCGCTCGCGGTCGCGGCAATGCTCGCAACCTGCGCCCTCGCCGGATGCGGAAAGAAGGGCGACCCCCAACCCCCGTTTCCCCGCGGTCCGCGCGCCGTCACGGACCTCGCCGTCGAGCAGGAGGCGGCGGACGTCATCCTCACGTTCTCGTATCCCGACCGCCTGATGAACGGCCAGCCGTTGACCGATCTCGCGTCGATCGATATCTACCGGGTCGTGAATCCTTCGCCCGCGCTGACCACACCGCGTCCCCGCGCGCCGGGCGGAACGGGCGCCTCCGGGGCCGCGCGGGGCGATACCGCTCCGGCCGCGGGCGCGCGTCAGGCGGCCGTCAACGTGCGCGCCGCGGAGCAGGCGTTCTACCGGGACGCCGAGCGCGTCGCGACGCTTCCCGTCGGAGATCTCGCGCGTCACACGCGAGGCGCGACCATCGTCTTCCACGATCCGCTTGCGCCCGTCTTCGCCCGCAAGCCGGCGCCCGCCTCGCTCGGCTACGCCGTGGTCTCGGTGCGTCGGGAGGGCGAGAGGAGCCCGTTGTCGAACATCGTGACGATCGCCCCGGAGATCCCTCCCGCCGCCCCGGTGCTGCTCGCCGTGACGCCGGAGGAGGGTCGGATCTGCCTCGAATGGTTGCCGCCCGACCGGGACCTCCTCGGCCGGACCGGGGCGAAGGTCGGCGGCTACTTCGTGTATCGCCGCGCGCTCCCGGACGAGGACTACGGCGAGCCCTTGAACGCGAAGCCCGTCCCAGGGACGGCGTACGTGGACGTGGGCCCGCCGTACGGATCGAAGCTCGTCTACACCCTGCGCGCCACGGTTGCCGGCAAGCCGCGCGTCGAAGGTGCGCCGGCGGAAGAAGCCGTCGTCGACTATCGCGACCGGTTCCCGCCTCCGGCGCCGCCCCGTCTCGACGCGCTGCCCGAGGCGTCTCTCGTCCGACTCGTGTGGGACCCGGTGGCCGCGCCCGACCTCGCCGGCTACGCCGTGTTTCGCGCGGAGGACGGCGGGGCGCCGGTTCGCCTCACTCCCGAGGTCGTCGCCGACAGCTTCTACGAGGACGGGACGGCACGGCGCGGCCACCGCTACACCTACACGGTTCGGGCGTACGACCGCGCCGGCAACGAGAGCCCGCCGTCACCGCCGGCGGTCGCCGAGCCGTTCTAGCGGCCCGCCTCCCATCGTCGGGCTTAGACTTCGCGGCATGGCCCTTCCGCGGCGGCTCGTGAAGATGGCGGGCGGGGGCAACGACTTCCTAGTCTTCGAAGCGGATGGCCGGACGCTCTCCGCCGAAGACCGCGGCCGGGTCGCGCTCCTCTGCCGGCGGGGGCTCTCCGTCGGAGCGGACGGCGCGCTCTTTCTCTCGGGCGGCGAGGCGTCCCGGATCCGGCTCGATTACTTCAACGCGGACGGCGGGCTCGCGGCCTTCTGTGCGAACGGGACGCGGTGCGCCGCCCGCTATGCCGTCACGCGCCGTCTCGTCTCGGGCCGCCATCCGGTTCTGGAAACGGGCTGGGCGACGATCGCCGCCGAGGTCCACGACGACTCCGTCTCGCTCGCACTTCCTCCCCTGCCCGCGCCGGGCGATCCCGTCTCCGCCGAGGGGTTCGGCCTGCCGGCCGTTCCGATGCACGTCGGGGTGCCGCACCTGGTCGTGCTCCTACCCGAGAACATGGACCTCGCCGCGCTCGACGTGGCGCGGCTCGCACCGCCCCTGCGCCATCATCCCCTCCTTCCAGATGGCGCCAACGTGAACTTCGTGCGCGTGGTCGGAGAGGATCGGCTCGCGGTGCGCACTTACGAACGAGGAGTCGAGGCGGAGACCCTCGCGTGCGGTTCGGGAACGGTCGCGGCGGCGGTGGTGGCGGCCCGCGCGGGACTCGCGCGATCTCCCGTCGCGTGCGAGACGCGAAGCGGTTCCGTCTTCACCGTCTCGTTTGGAAATGCGGAGGCGGCGATCTCGGATGCGGTTCTGACGGGGGACGCACGCGAGATCTTCACGGCGGAGCCGACGGAAGAAGCCTTTCTGGATTGAGTTTTGGGTTCTGGGTTTTGGGTTTTGAGTTCAGTTTTCAGTTTTCAGCTCTCAAACGATCACGTCGGAGAACCGGACTCATAACCCATAACCCATAACTCACAACTCGATGTGGCAATATTCCGCGCGCATGATCGGACGCCGCTCGCGAGATCGAAACGTCGAAGACGCCGCCGGAGAGCCGCGGAGGGCCGCCTCGCTCCGGAGCGGTCGGGCTTTCTTCGTGATGTCCTGTCTGGTCGTCTCCACCGCGATGTTGTCGGCGCGGCCCGGGCCCGCCCCCGCGCCCAGTCCCGCTCCCGCGAAGGCTCCGGTGACGTTCAGCAAGGAGGTCGTCCGGATCCTCCAGGGCCATTGTCAGAGTTGCCATCACCAGGGGGGGGTCGCGCCTTTTTCGCTCACGAGCTACCAGGACGCCTACCGTAATCGCAAGAAGATCCTGAAGAAGACCGCCGCTCGGGAAATGCCGCCGTGGAACGTGTCGTCCGAGTGCGGCGAGTACGAGGACGATCCCTCTCTGACGCGGGGCGAGCTGGACACGATCGCCCGCTGGGTCCAGTCGGACGCGCCGGAGGGCAATCCGCGGGACCTTCCGCCCTCCCGCGCTTTCCCAAAGTGGGAGCTCGGAGAGCCGGACATCGCGCTCACGGTCAAGGCCCCGTACACCCCCGACTTTTCCAGGGGGGACGAGTACCGGTGCTTCGTCTTTCCCACGCACGTACCCGCGGACCGCTGGGTCGACGCCGTCGCGGTGCTTCCGGGCAACCCGAAAATGGTGCACCACGCGCTCGTCTGGGTCGAAAAGGGCTCGACGTCCGAGAAGCTCGTTCGCAACGATCCGGCGAACAGCTACTCCTGTTTCGGAGGCGCCGTCGTCCCGACGGACAGCATCGGAGAGTGGGTCCCGGGAAGCCGGCCCCACCGCTTTCCGGCGGGCTTCGGACGATCTTTTCCGAAGAATGCCCGGGTGATCCTCCAGATCCACTACA
The DNA here is from genome assembly GCA_038329555.1 of Thermoanaerobaculia bacterium. Lineage (GTDB taxonomy): Bacteria > Acidobacteriota > Thermoanaerobaculia > UBA5066 > Gp7-AA6 > JALYUA01. Next base: position 8,362 of record JBBQNC010000017.1, on the reverse strand, counting down.
GCGCGCACTACGCCATGAAATCGGGCGGTATGACGCCCGATCGGACGAGCGTCGGGATCTACTTCGCGCGGCCACCGGTCCGAAAGCCCGTCGTCGCGACCTGGGTCTACGGACCGGACAATTTCGTCATTCCCGCCGGCGCCCCTCACCACACCCTGAAGGGCTCGCTCACGCTGAAGTCGCCCATCCGTCTTCTCGCCGTGTGGCCGCACATGCATCTGCTCGGGCGCTCGATGAAGATCACGGCGACTCTTCCCGACGGCCGGCAGGAGTGCCTCGTCGACGTGACGAACTGGGATTTCCACTGGCAGAGGACGTACTGGCTTCGCAAGCCGCGCCGGCTTCCCGCCGGAACGCGCGTGGATCTCGTGGCGACCTACGACAATTCCGCGGCGAATCCGAACAACCCGAGCACGCCTCCGCGCAACGTCACGCTCGGGATGGACACGACCAACGAAATGTCCCAGGCCGCCCTGTATTACACCGTCGAGGCGGAAGGAACGAAGGACAGAACGAAGGACGGCCAGGCGGCCGACAGGCGGGCTCCCGGGTAACGCGCCGCCGGGCCCGGGTTGAAGGGGGAGGACGAGATGGGGTGGCTGCATGCCCGCGCGGACCGGTGCCGGTGAAGCGCATCTCCTTCGGGTCGCGCGAAGCGCCGCCTCCGCCCTCGAAGATCGTCGCGGTGGGCCGCAACTACCGGGAGCACGCGAAAGAGCTGGGAAACGTCGCGCCCGATCAGGAGCCGCTTCTCTTCCTGAAGGCCCCCTCCGCGCTCGTCTGGGGAGAGGGCGAGATCGTGCTTCCGCCCGAGTCGGCGCGCGTCGACTACGAGGGGGAGCTCGCGCTCGTCCTGGGACGGCGCATCAAGTCGTGGCCGGAGGAACGCTGGCTCGAGGCGCTCGCCGGAGTCTGCTGCGCCAACGACGTGACGGCGCGCGACCTGCAGAAGAGAGACGGGCAGTTCGCGCGCTCGAAATCGTTCGACACGTTCTGCCCCATCGGCCCCGGCATCGTCGCCGGCCTCGACCCGTCTGACCTCGCGATCGCGACGCGCGTGAACGGGATGACGAAGCAGTCCTCGCGAACTTCCGAGATGGTCTTCACGCCGAGGTTCCTCGTCGGCTACGTCTCGCGCATGATGACGCTCGAGCCGGGCGATTTGATCCTGACCGGCACGCCCGCGGGCGTCGGGCCTCTCGCGCCGGGTGACATCGTGGAGGTCGAGATCGAGGGGATCGGCGTCCTGCGCAACCGCGTCGCCGCCCGTCCCGCGGAGGCCGGAGCCTGAGCGGCCTTCGCCGGCCACTCGCCGCCGCACTGCTCGCCCTGGTTGCGATCTGCGAAGCGCGCACCTTCGAGGTCGCGGAGGTCGAGCGGAGGGCCCGCTGGGTCGCCGAAGGGCTGCGAGGCGTCGAGCCTCCGCGTTCCGCGGGAATGGGGTTCTTCTTCGACCGCGCCTACAGCGACTTTCTGGACGAGGTCGCCCGCCGCACTCCGCGCGATGCGACGGTCGCGATGCTGGTGCCGCGACGTCCCGACGTGTACCGGTTTCAGGCCGCCTACACGCTCGCGCCGCGGAGAATCGTGGACGGCGACGCGATCGCCGAGGCGGGATGGATCGCCGCGTGGGGCAGCGAGCGCGAGCGCCTTCCGGGGGGCGTGCCGATCGGCGACGGGCGTCTTCTCGCCCGCTGACCGTGGGCGCCGCCGCGCGGGTTCTCCTCGGGCTGGGCGGCACGGTCCTTCTCGGCTTCGCGGCCTCGATGGGGTTCTCCCGCGCTCTGCGGCGCGGCGAGAGGGCCGCCTGGGCGCTCGCGACGGGTCTCTTCATCCAGTCGATCCTCGTTCTCCTCTTCGCGGCCGCGCGGGCGCCTCTCCGGCCCCTCCTTCTCCTCGGGGCCGGGGGCCTCCTCTCCCTGGTCGTCGCGGTGGCGTCGAGATCGCTCCGGCGATCCGATGCGGGCCTCGTCGAGAAGCCGCCCGGCGGCTCTCCCGTGCTCGCCCGCATCCTCTTCGCCGCCGCCCTGGCCGCGTGGGCGCTCTTTCTCGTCTCCGCGGCCGCCGAGCCGATGTGGGCGACGGACTACCTCGCGATCTGGGGCCTGAAGGGGAAGACAATCTTCGAGACGGGCGGGCTGCCGTCGCGCCTCTTTCGCGATCCCGCGCTCTTCTGGGCACACCGGGAGTACCCGCTCCTGGTCCCGCTCTCGCTCGCCGCGCTCGCCGGCATCGCGGGGGAATGGCACGACCGCGCGCTGGCGCTCCTCTTTCCGGCGGCGGCGCTCGCGACGCTGCTCGCGATCTCCGGTTTTCTCTCTCGCCGGGGCTCGCGGACGGGAGGAGCCGCCGCCGCGCTGCTCGCCGCGCTGTGCTTCCGGCTGTACCACCCCGTCAACGCGGGAACGGCGGAAGTGATCTTCGCCCTCGGAGCGGTCCTGGCGGCGTGCGCCTTCCTGGACCTGGCCGATCGGGACTCGCCTGAGGCTCGGGCCCGCGTGGCCGTCGCGGCGCTCTTCTGCGCATCGACGAAGCAGGAAGGCACGCTCTGGATCGCGCTGCTCGGCGTCCTCTATCTCATCGCGCGGCGGAGGAGCCTGGCCAGTCGCGAAACCGCGCTCGGGGTCGCGGCCTTCGCGATACCTCCCGTGGCGCACGCGATCCTGCTGCTCTGGCTGCGCGGACCCCAGACCTCCCGCGACTTCGACGTCCGTCTCTTCGAGCCCCGCCACTGGGCCGACCTCGCCAACCGCTTCGGGGCCGTCGTCGCGCGCATCGCCACGACGGAGGCGCGCGAAGCGGCCGTTCCTCTCGTGGCGATCGCCCTCTTTCTCCTCCTGACCCGGCGTGCGTTCGCGGATCCTCTCCTCTCCGCGCTTCTCGTTCAGATCTTCTGCTACGGCCTCGCCTTCTCCGTCTCGTCGTTCGATCCGATGTACGCGGTCGAGGCTGCGTTCCGCCGGATCGCGCTGACGCTCTTCCCGGTCCTCACGCTCGTACTCGGGGCCCGGCTTTCTTCGGCGAGATCGAATGAGCAAGCCCTCGTCTGAGGCTCCGCGCCGGAAGGTTCTGTTTGCCCTGGCGGCTCTCGCCGCCGCCCTGACCGCGGTGCGGCTGCGAACGCTGCCGGTCTTCGGCGACGAAGCGATCTTCCTGCGCCACGCCCGGCTCGTTCGGGAGGACCCGGGCCGGTATCTCTGGACGTCGCTGAACGCGGCGGCGGGTCCGATCCACACCTGGCTGCTCGCCGTCGGTCTCCTGCTCGGCGGCGACCCGGTCACGTGCGGGCGTGTCGTGTCCCTCGCCTGCCACGTGGCTTCCATCGGGGTCATCGCGTGGGTGACCGGACGGATCGCCCGGATGGACGCGGCGCCTCCCGCCGTGGACGTGAGAGCCGCCCTCTTTGCCGCATGTCTCCTGGCCACATCACCGTTCTTCGTGACCTCGGCGAGGCTCGCGCGCGTCGATGGGCTCTTCGCGTTGGAGACGATCGCGATCGCGGGGCTTTCCCTCCGCCTGGCCCACCGCGTCGCGGAGGGACGCGCCGTCGCGCGCGCGGGCATCCAGCTCGGCATCGTCATGGGAATCACGATGCTCACGCGCACCGCGGTCTCCTACCCCTTCTGGGCCATGCCGGTCGCCGCGCTGCTTCTCGGGCCGCCTCCCCGTGCCGGAACGATTCGACGGGCCGCCGTCGGGCTCTTCGCGGCGATGGCCGTCGCGCTCGCGATCTTCGCGCCTTACCTGATCTCGGAGGGCCCCGGGACCTTCACGACGCGCGTCTTCCATTTCAGCGAGACGCGCCCCGCCCTGTCGTGGCCCGCCCGATTCCATCTCGCGGTCGCCAACGGGTCGATGGCCGTGGAAGCGCTGTCGCGGTACCTCACCGTCCCGGTTGCGCTCGCCGTGACGGGATCGATGGCGATTCTCGCGGGGCGCCGGCGCTGGCGGGTGCTCCTCTATTGCGGAGCCTGGGAAGCGGTCGCGCTCCTGCCCGCGGTGCTCTTCGCGGGCGCCTATTTCCCGCGTTACGTCCTGCCGGCCGCGGCGCCGCTCCTCGTGATCGTGGCCGTGTGTTTCTCCGAAATGAGTCGGGATGTGTCGGAGAAGCTGCCGGCCCCGCTCGGTTCGGCGGTCGCCGGGGCGCTCGCGGTCGCGATCCTCGTGGTTCCGGCGATTCGGTCCGCGACCTTCGTGCGCGACGGTCTGGGCGCTCCGTGGATGGCGGTGGATCGATGGCAGCTCGTCTGCGGCTGGCCCGCGGGATCGGCGACGGAGCGCGCCGCGGGGTACATGGCCCGGCAGGGCGCCGCGGAGCCCGTGCTCGTCCTCACGCCCGAAATTTCGGGCAACCCCACGGACGCGATCTGGCTGCTTCTCTCGAATCGGCCGGGGATCGATCTCGCTTTCGCGCGCGACGCTCTCGCTCTCCCGCTTCGAGTCCCCGCCTCCGACGGCGCGGCGGACTGGCTCGTCCGGCGGGATCTGCTCCGGGGCGGAGAGCCCCGCCGGATTCCTCTCGCGGATCGCCGCCCGGTCCTCTTCGTGAGTCCCGACCCCGTGCTGACGCGGAGCGGCGACTGGCAGCCCGCCGGGGAGTTCTTTCGCCGGCTCAATCCCGGGCTGACGGAGGCCGCGCGCTTCGAAAATCCGGGCGGATGCCGGGTCACTCCCGCGAGGGATGCGGTCGTGGTGCTTCGGGTGAGATAGAGGTCCTCGGCGTCAATCCGCCAGCCCGGCGAGCAGCGTGGCCGGGAGTCCGCCGAACGCACCGGAGGACATCAGCAGCAGGACGTCTCCCGCGCGGGCATGTTCGCGCAGGATCCCCGGAATCTCGTCGATCGAGACGGGTGCGAACGCCGGCTTCCCGGAGCGCTCGAAGCAAGCGACGAGCGCGTCGCGATTCATCCGAGCGTCGGGCGACAGCCGACCCGCGTGGAACACGGGCGCGACAACGAGCGCGTCCGCCCCGGAGAAGGCGTCGGCGTAGTCCGCTTCGAAGATCTTCCGTCCGGCGGTGTTGGACCGCGGCTCGAAGAGCGCCCAGATGCGGCGGTCCGGCCAACGCGACCGGGCGGCCTGCAGGGTTCCGCGAACCGCCGTCGGGTGATGCGCGAAGTCGTCGACGACGACGATGCCCCCTTTTTCCCCCCGGACCTCCAGGCGGCGGCGCACGCCGGCAAAGCGAGGAAGCGACCGCGCGATCTCGCCCGTCGAAACGCCCACGCCGCGCACGAGCGCGATCGCGCCCAGCGCGTTGCGCACGTTGTGGATTCCGAGCAGGGGCGACGTCAGGCGCCGCGTCGGCAGCCCCGCTTCGACCAGCGTGAACGACGTTCCGTCGGGCGAGCTCGCGACGTCGGATGCGGCGAAATCGGCGGCGAGGTCCTCGATCGAGACCCGGACGACGCGCGCCGGGGTCTCCGCCCCCCGCGCGACCTCGACGACGCGCGGGTCGTCGCCGTTGACGACCACCGTTCCGTCCTCGGGGACGATCGAGGCGACGCGGCGGAATGCCTCTTCGATCGACGCGAGATCCGGGTAGAGATCCGCGTGGTCGTATTCGATGTTGCCGACGAAGAGGTGCTTCGGCTCGTAGTGGAGGAACTTCGGCCCGCGGTCGAAGAAGGCCGCGTTGTACTCGTCCCCCTCGAGGACGAACGCGGGCCCGGTTCCGAGGCGGTAGCCGCGCCCGAAGTTGCGCATCTCGCCTCCGACCAGGAAACCGGGCTCCCGACCGGCGTCGGAGAGGAGCCAGGCGACGAGCGCGGACGTCGTCGTCTTCCCGTGCGTTCCCGTGACGACGATCGAGGTCTTCCCGGGAAGCAGGAACTCGCGGATCGCCTGCGGCATCGAGAGGACAGGAAGGCCGCGCCGGGCGGCCTCGGCGGCCTCCGGGTTGTCCCGAAGCGCGGCATTGCCGACGATGACCCGGTCGGCATCCGCCGGAACGTGCTCGGCCGCATAGCCTTTCTCGACAGGGATCCCGAGGGAGGCCAGAAGCGTCGACATGGGGGGATAGACTTCGACATCGGTCCCGGTGATGGAATGACCCTTCTCGGACAGGAGGGCGGCCAGGGGGACCATCGCCGTTCCCCCGATCGGTACCATGTGGATCTTCACGGTTGGGACGCCTCGATGCGAATTGCCCGGAAAACAGGGCCGTCCGGGCAAGTTATGGAAATATCCACCGGCTCCCGCGAGTTTGGACCTTTCGGCATCTTAAAACAGGAGGCGTCGGAAATGTTTCAGATCCAACGGTTCGTGTACGTCGCGCTGACGGGCCTGCTCATCGCGGGTGCGTCTCAGGCTCAGCAGAAGACGGCCCCCAAGGCCAAGGCCCCGGCGGCGGCGGACGCGAAGGCCGGCAAGGGCGCCATCGCCGCGCCCAAGATCGAGGTCGTCCCGGAGACCAAGGACGCCGGCATCGTCGCGAAGGGACAGGTCATCGAGACCACGTTCGTCGTGAAGAACAACGGCGGCTCCGATCTGATCATCACCGACGCGCGGCCGGGGTGCGGCTGCACCGTCGCCTCCTTTGACAAGGTGATCAAGCCGGGCGGCGAGGGCAAGATCATGACTTCGGTCGACACGAAGTCCTTCTCCGGCCCGATCTCGAAGTCGGTCCTCCTCGTCTCGAACGATCCCGAGCGGGGGCAGATCAATCTGTTCGTGAAGGCGACGGTCAAGCCGTTCGTCGACATCCTGCCGCAGCCCTACGTCCGGGTGGCCGTCGTCAAGGGCGACTCGGATTCGCGCGACGTCATCCTCCTCTCGGAGGAGAAGACGTTCAAGCCGGTCGTCGCCGAATCGTCGCAGCCCTACGTCAAGGCGGAGATCAGCCCCGCCGGCGAGAAGGACAAGATCCCCGGGCATCCGGGCGAGCAGTACCGCGTGCGCATCACGGTCACGCCGGACGCTCCCGAAGGACTCCTGAACGCGCCGGTCCGGATCACGACGGGCGTGCCGCAGCAGCCGACGATCGAGATCCCGATCTCGGGCGTCGTCCGCGCCCGCGTCTCCGTCACCCCCGTGATGGTCAACTTCGGAAACTTCACCGCCGGCAAGGACCCGATCACGCGCAACATCGTGGTCACCAACAACAAGCCGGGAACGCCCGTCCGCGTCACGAAGGCGGAGGTCTCCGTCCCGGGCTTCATCACCGACGTCGTCCCGACCCAGGAGGGCATCTCCTACACCGTCGTCGTCAAGGCGAGCGACAAGGTCAAGAAGGGCGCGCTCGACGGGACCGTGAAGCTGTTTACGACGGACAAGGAAAAGCCGATGATCGAGCTGCCGCTCAGAGGAGAAGTGCTCTAAATCAGCACTCGGACTTCGTCGATCTGAAAAAAGGCGCCTTCGGGCGCCTTTTTTCTATCCGGCCATCGGCGGCAGATCGGGTCATCGGGTCATCTGGCCATCGGGTCATCTGGGAATGCGGCTCGCGACAATCCGGTGTGCGAGAGTTCCTATGACGAATCTGAAAAAAGGGCGCCTTCGGGCGCCTTTTTTCTATCCGGCCATTTGTCGGCGATCGGGTCATCGGGTCATCGGGCCATCGGGGAATGCGGCTCGCGACAACCTGGTGTGCGGGAGCTCGATGACGTCCCGGCAGGAAGACCTTCGCAATCGATCGAAGAATTTCGCTCTTCGTGCCATTCGGCTTCTGGAGAGTCTTCCCAGAGGTGCGCCACCGGCCGCTCTTCGGAGTCAGTTCCTCAGATCCGCGACCGCCGTCGCAGCGAACTATCGAGCGACAGGCCGTGCGCGATCGAAGAAGGAATTTGCTTCTCGACTGGCCGTCGTCGTCGAGGAGGCCGACGAGTCGGTCTTCTGGCTGGAGCTGATGACGGAGCTGGGAGCGTCTGACGAGATTCGGAGCCTGCTCCGAGAAGCTCACGAACTTCTAGCCATCTTCGCCGCCTCCCACCGAACTGCCACGTTCGGCCCGCGCGCTGACTCCGCGAAGCGGACACCCGATGACCCGATGACCCGATGGCCCGATCTGCCGCCGATGGCCGGATAGACGCGCGCGAGCGCGCGTCAGATCCTCTGAACTCTCTTCAGGATGTCTCCATCCCACTGATATGCGAGCCTCCTGCGACCCGCCGCGGCTTTCTTCTGCAGCGCGTACCCGTACAGCATCGGCAACGCGACCGACGTCTCAACGAACACCATCTCGTGCGTCGCCTGTTTGCTCACTTTCCCCCAGCTCGTCGCTTCCGACAGCGTGCTCCCTCCGAGGCCTCCCCAGTGGGGCGCGTCGGTCGTGATCTGCAGGGCGTACTTGTGGCCCCCGGTGTCGAGGCCGAAGATGTACGACATGACGATCGAGTCGTTGATGTAGTTCTTGGGCACGCCT